>DASWRX010000130.1:0-2887 GCA_036402955.1 Thermoanaerobaculia bacterium | reverse complement strand
AACGCGCGGCGGACGCTGGAGCTGGGCTTCACCACCGTCCGCTCGGCGGGCGACAATGATTTCATCGACGTGGAGCTCGACAAGGCGATCGAGAAGGGGGTCGCCGTGGGACCGCGGATCGTGCCCGCCGGCTACCAGATCAGCATGACCGGCGGCCACGGGGACGACACCGGCTGGCCGCCAGGGGTGTTCGAATACGGTCCCGAGCAGGGGATCGCCGACGGCCCGGAGAAGCTGCTGCGCGCGGTGCGCTATCAGATCAAGCACGGCGCGCGGGTGATCAAGATGATGGCGAGCGGCGGCGTCACGGGCTTCGAGGCGGCGCTCGACGTGCAGCAGTTCTCGGAGGCCGAGATGCGCACCGTGGTGGAGGAGGCGAAGCGCAACCGGCTGAAGGTGATGGCGCACTCCCACAGCCTCGACGGCACCCTCGCCGCCGTGCGCGCCGGCGTGGCCTCGATCGAGCACGGCACGATGCTCGACGCCGAGGCGATCCGCCTGATGAAGGAGCGCGGCACCTACCTGGTGCCGACGCCGCTCGCCGGCACCATCGACCTCTCGGGCTCGCCGCAGATGCAGGCCAAGGCGGAGGAGGCTGACCGCAACTCGCGGGGGAGCCTGACGAACGCCATCCGCGCCGGCGTGAAGATCGCCTACGGCACCGACTCGGGAGCCGTCCGCCAGGGGCAGAACGGCCGCCAGTTCGCCATGCTCGTCGACGCCGGCATGACCCCGCTCGCCGCCGTGCAGGCCGCCACCCTCAACGCCGCCGACCTGCTGGGAGTCGCCGACCGCGGCGCCCTGGAGCCCGGCCTCCTCGCCGACGTCATCGCCGTGCCCGGCAATCCCCTGGAGGACGTCCGCGTGCTGGAGCGGGTCGAGTTCGTGATGAAGGGTGGAGAGGTTTACCGGGGGCCGGGGAAGTAGGAATCAGCGCGTCGCCGTGTACTCGGAAAAGATGGCCTGCTCGACGTTCCGAACGGGATTGGCGAAGCCGGCTTCCGCGAGGGCCTGGAGGATGGTGGCGGGGGGGACGCAGCTCTCGATGGTGTCCCAGTAGTACTCCATCAGCTCGCGGGTGCTCTTGCCGCCGCGGCCGAAGCGGGCCACGAGCGGCATCACCCGGCCCATGTAGAAGCCCAGCAGGTGGCGGGCCAGCCGCGAGGCGGGCGGGGTGATCTCCAGCAGCAGCACCTTGCCGCCCGGCTTGAGCACCCGGCGATACTCGCGGAACGTCGCGCGCAGATCCACGACGTGGCGCAGCGCGTAGCCCATGCTCAGCAGGTCGAACCGCTCGTCGGGGAAGGGGAGGACCTCGGCGACCGCCCGCACCCGGCGGCGCACCCCCCGCTTGGTCGCGTGGCTTAGCATCCCGAGGCTCGGGTCCAGCGCCACGACCGAGCCGCCGCTCCCCACGATCCCCAGCGCCTGCTCGGCGACGCCGCCGGTGCCGGCTCCGGTGTCGAGCACGCTCATGCCGGGAGCCAGGCCGGCGCGCAGCAGGGCCTGCCGGCGGTACCACGCTCCGGAGCCGAAGCTGATGGCCTGGTTGATCCAGTCGTAGTCGCACGCCGCCTGGTTGAACAGCGCGCCGATCTGCCGCCGGCGGCCTTCCTCGTCGCGGTAGTAGCGCTCGAGGAGCGGATGAGGGCGGAGCGGCGCGGAGCCGCTGAGCTGCGCGGGGTCAATCATGGGGTGGGGATTATGGCAGAGATGAGGGGTTGGGACCCGATTCCGGACCCCGGTTCCAAGGATCTCGGCGGCTTGGACCGGTTCCGCGCCGTCGCCCTCATCACCCCGGCCCTCTTCTCCCGGCCTCCCCCCCGGCCCGCCGGGAGAAGAGGGAGAACCGCCCAAGAGCCCGATCGACGCCGTAGCCATAACTGGAGGGGCGCAGCATGCTGCGCCCCTCCACCCTGGTCTCAATCCCTCGGTTCAGAGCAGGGCAATTCGGACCGATCGCCTACGGCGGTCGATTCAAGAACTGGCGCGAGGGTCAGAAGTCTCAATCCCTCAATACAGATCAGGGCAATTCGGACGTTCTCAGCCTCTACTATCTGGCGCGCAAGATCGAAGCGTCTCAATCCCTCAATACAGATCAGGGCAATTCGGACGGCAGCTTTGTCTTCCTGCCAGAAGATCACCTTAGCCAAGTCTCAATCCCTCAATACAGATCAGGGCAATTCGGACGGGTAAGGTCTTCGTTGACAACCGTACCTTCCTTAGGGTCGTCTCAATCCCTCAATACAGATCAGGGCAATTCGGACTCGGACCATGCCCGGACACGGTCAACCCCCACCGACATTGACGTCTCAATCCCTCAATACAGATCAGGGCAATTCGGACCTAGGCGCGGTGGCTCTCGCGGCTATGACTTAAGCCCAATATAAAGAGTTGTCTCAATCCCTCAATACAGATCAGGGCAATTCGGACAGCCACCCTCCCAACCTCAGTCCTTTCAGAGTCTTACGAGGCCGTTTCGTGTTACCCCCGAAAATCGGCCCCGGGACTTGGCGGTTTTTGCGTCCGGGACGTCTCAGCTCGGGTTCCAACTCGTTCCATCCGTTGAAGTTACAGCAACCGTGTTACCTGCCGGCCAAAATGGCGTTTTGGCGATGGCATGATTCGTGCCGGGCATGCTTTTTGCCGACGTGGCAGGGCAGTTTTCAAGGAGCAGGGTCTTCGTCTTCGGGAATTCTACTCGCAACCTCCGGCGGCTTCAATCCGGGGAGTGAGGGCCCGTCCATGCTATCCTCTTCCGCCCCGTTTATGGTGCCGCCGTCATGATCGATCTTCGCAAAGCCCCGCACGAGCTGTTCGCCCAGGTCCTCGAGAGCAATCTCCAGGGGATCGGGCCGGCGCGCAAGCTCTATGGCCATTTCGCCGA
>DASWRX010000129.1:0-31458 GCA_036402955.1 Thermoanaerobaculia bacterium | reverse complement strand
ACGCCTCCAGATCCCGAAACCAGAACCGCCCCCGCTCCTCCACCCGTCCCAACTTGATCGGCACCGGCTCGCGGAAGATCGGCCCCGCGTGGACGAAGGTGTGGAACTCGCCGTTCTCGCCACAGGGATCGACCTCGGCGGGGAGGTCGCGCAGGAGGTCCTCGTCGAACGATCGGCCCACGAAAACGGGATCGAGCACGTCGGTGTCCACGCAGACCAGGACGGCCTTGAAGCCGAGGCGGATGAACTGCCGCGCGAGCTCAGTGGTGTCGAGGCCCCAGACCGGGAAGACCGGCTCGAGGCCGAGCGGCGCCATCTGCTTCTCCCGGTAGGCCCGGACGTCTTCCAGGAAGAGATCCCCGAAGGCGACGTGGTGGATGCCCTGGCTCTTCAGGTCCCGGAGCGTCGCCGCCAGGCGTTCCTCGTAGATCTCGTTCGAGCAGTCCCGCGGGATGAAGACCTTGTGGAGCGGCAAGCCGATCGACTCCGCCTGCCGCTCCAGCAGCTCGCGGCGGACGCCGTGCATGCTGATGCGGTCATGGTCCTCGGTGAGGGTGGTCAGCAGGCCGGCAGGCTCGAAGTCCGGCGAGGATCGCAGCGCGTGGAGGGCAAGGGAGCTGTCCTTGCCGCCGCTCCAGGAGAGAAGAATGGGCTTGGGCATGGGAGAAAGAGTCTCCGACGGCTCGTCAGAAGGTCAAGATAGGCCGTCGCGAGAGGTTCAGTACCGACCCGCGGGTTGAGTCAGTTGCACGAGTAGGAGACGTAACAAGAGCTCCCGGAGGTGTCCTGGCAGTAAAAACTGGAGAAATCCAACCCTCCGTACTGGTCGCAAAAAGCGCTCGCGTCTTTCAGAGCCTGGCGGCAGCACGAGGAAGGAAGCGCGTGAGCGGGCTTGGGAAGACTGACCACGCTGGCGGACAGAGCAAGGCCGAGGACGAGGAGGCGGACGACTTTGGACATGATGTACTCCTTTTTCTTCTATGTCATCTACATAGTGATGTGCCAGGGACGGACTCTGGCGGGACATGGGCCCGTCGGAAGGTCCCGACGGCTCGTCAGGAGTCTCTGACGGGCCGTCAGAAGGTCCCGACGGCCCGTCGGGAGTCTCTGACGAGCCGTCAGAAGGTCCCGATGGCTCGTCGGAAGGTCCCGATGGACGCAAAAAGGCCCCCAAAGATGGGGGCCAGGTCACGGAGGCAGCGAGGCCTACTGGTTCGAGCCGGGGTTCGGCGGCGGCGCCGATCCGGCCTCAGGAGCGGGGGTGTTGTTGCCCGCTTCCGGCGGCGGCATCATGCCGCCGAGGCTGCCGCCCAGGTTGTTGCCCGCGCCGCCACCGCCGGTGGCGAGACCGCCGAACGAGGACGGGATGCCCTGCGACTGGCTGGGCTCGACGAACTGCTGGACCGTGTAGTTCTGCCGCTTCTCGGCCATGTCGAGCATCTTGTTGGCGATGTCGTACATCCGCTGGTTCACGTCTTCCTTGCCCTTGGCGTCGGGCAGGTCGTTCGGCGACACGCCGAGCGCGATCGCCTTGTCGTTGATCCGGATGCCGAAGCCCTGCGTGGGATCCTCGGTGCGGATGCCGACGATCTGGCCCTTCGGGAAGCCGACCCAGTTTCCCGTCTCGGTCAGCAGCAGCACCATGTTCGGATCCCAGCCCGCCTGCTGCGGCTGGTGGGCGGTCTCGATGACCGCGCCGGTCGTCAGGGTCACGAAGTAGACGTCGGCCAGCGCCGGCGCGGCGAACAGCGCCAAGGCGGGGAGGACCGGCCAGACACGAGCCAGGAAACGGGACATAAAACCTCCTGCGGCAGTCAACCGCATTGAGAAGCTCCTATAAGCTTAGCACCAATCTCCTCAACCGGGAACAGGAGAGATCGAGGCGGCTTCCCGGACGGCCTCCTGGAGCTGCCGGCGGAAGATCCCGGCGCCGCCGTGGGCGGGGTGGCGCAGGGCCGTGGCCTCCAGGCCGAGCTCGGCGAGGGCGGCGCAGGCGGTGCGGCCCACGGCGAAGACCTGGGCGCCGCCGGTCTCCGCCAGGAGCCGTTCCAGCACGTGCAGGTTGGCGGCGACCAGGCCCTTCTCCGGGGTGCGGTTGCTGAGCGGTCCGCGGGCGCCGAACGGGTGCCAGGGAAAGGAGTTCCAGAGCAGCGCGCCGCGGGCGTCGCCGCCGAGGGCGCCCCAGACCACGGTGCCCGAGGGCTCCAGCCAGAGGGCCGGGTTGCGGCTCGTGGCCTGGAACGGCGAGCCCGCCCAGGGGAGGCGGCGGCCGTCCGGACCGGCGAGCTGGCGCTCGCTGGTGAAGGCGACGCCTGAGAACCGACCGCCCCGATAGCCGAGCGCCTCGCCCACCAGGATCAGCCGGGGCGTGCCCACGCGGTCGAGATAGGCCTCCAGGTTCTCCCGCCGCCGCCGGGCCGCGGCCGGGCCGTCCAGCTCGGGGAAGGCGTCGCGATAGGGGTTGATCACCCCGGGAGCGTCCCCGCGGGGGCCCCGGTAGAGCAGACGGAGGACGGGAGAGAGGTCCACGCCGGGGATCAGGCCGCGGTCAGCACGAGCGGCTCGCCGCGGGTGACGACGATCGTGTGCTCGTAGTGGACGGCGAGGGAGCGGTTGCGGGTGCGGATCGTCCAGCCGTCCGGCTCGGTGACGAGCTGCGACGGCTCGGCCGAGATCATCGGCTCCACGGCGAGGACCAGCCCCTCGGTCAGCGGCGTGCGCGACCTGGGATCGTAGAAGTTCGGCACCTCGGGGAGCTCGTGGATGGTGCGGCCGACGCCGTGGCCGCAGAGGCTGCGCAGCACGCTAAAGCCGTGCCGCCGCACCTCGCCCTCGATCGCCCGTCCGATGTCGTTGACCTGGCGGCCGACGCGGGCCACGCCGAGCGCCTTCTGGAACGCCGCCCGCGCGCACCGGCGGAGCTTGCGGCCCACGGGCGAGACGGGCGGCAGCAGCAGCGTCATCGCGGCGTCGGCGATGTAGCCGCCCAGCTCGGCGGTGACGTCGATCTTGACCACGTCGCCGGGCGCCAGGCGCCGCGGGCCGGGCACGCCGTGGATCACCTCCTCGTTGACGCTGATCAGGTTGAACCCCGGAAAGTTGTAGGTGAGCTGCGGCGCCGAGCGCGCGCCGCGCCGCCGCAGGAAGTCGGCGCCGACCGCGTCGAGCTCCGCCGTGGTCATCCCCGGGCGAGCCGCCTCCCGCATCACCTGGATCGCCGCGCCCACGAGCTTGCCCACCCGGGTCATGCCGTCGAGGTCATCCTTCGAGCTGATCGTCATCGTCACCCCCGTTACGACGAGGCGACAGTTTATACCCCAGAACCCACGGAACGGCGCACGGCTTCGAGGAGGTCTCCGTCCTCAAGCGTCCACATCCGCCCCTGGACGCGGCAGAATTTCCTCATCATCGCCATCCATTCATCAGCTCCATAGGGCTGCAGGTGCCACCGTATACGACTTCTTTTGGCCCAATTCAAGTCCACGTTTTGGATCTCACTCTTTGCATTGGGCTGAATGAACAAGAAATCGTGATGGATCTTGAATTGGGATGTCGAGCTGATCACCCTTTCGAGAGTCTTGAGCAGTGCCTGATCCTTGAGACCATGACCGACGATGTGCCAGTGGACGCGGTCGACGCGGGCCTTGCCCTTCGTGCTGAGCAGAGTCTCCATCCACGTCTGCGCCGCTTCGTACAGCCAGTGCAAGCTGTCCACCGTATGAGTTATCAAGCTGAAGAGCTCTTTGTCCTGACCGGCGATGGCCATTGTCGACAGGTGCGCGAGATCGCCGTGGAGCTTGAAGATGAAACGCTCGACCGAGCTCCTCTTGTGGCTGTGGCGTTCGTCGAAGAACATCCTGCGCAGGAGATGCTCGGCTTCGGTGGCGATCGATAGGATTCTCCAGGGAGGCACCGGCCGGGCGCCCTCCGTCTGCCCCTTCTGCAACGCGACCGCGCGATCGACGAAATGAGTATAGTTGGTGGTCAGCCAGACACTCCAGGGTAGGGCTGCCGCGTCGAGCACCTGCGTCAACTGCCCCCAATCGTCGCCGAGGAAGGCGGCACGGAAACTCTCTCTGGCGCTCTCCTCGGCCGCGAGCATGTCCGCCTTCCTGACGTTCGGGCGAAACTCCCCCTTGTTCTTCGACTTCTCCCGATCGAGCACCACCTCCAGAAGGCCGTCCCAAAGCTGGTCCAAGCCGTCCAGAGCCGCTCCCGAGACGAGTTCTCGATATTCCCGGATCGCCTCGACGAACGGCGGCAGCGGGAATGGTGTACGGGCAAGCCCGGCTCGGGGTTTGGCGCCGGCGCCGGCCTTTTTATTCGCCTCCCAAACCGCTGCTCTGTAGGCCGCCTCCAGAAGCTTTTCCGTCGGAGGAATTCCCACTGGGTTGATCGAAGGAAAGCTTCGGCTTTTCAACTCGAACCCAGCGCCGCTGACGAGGAAGTGAACCGTCGTCCGGCGTGACCTGACCGCTGCCTTCTTCACGACGGCCTGGTCTGACCGGGTCGGCCAGATTCTCTCGGCTAGTTCCTGGAGAGTCTCCGTGCTCTTGGGGCGGATGTCGAACGGAAGCGAGCCCTTCGGCGAGTCAAACCGGCGAATGCCCACTTCATAGGAGCTCATCAACCAGACATCTTTCGGATCCGGAGGGGCGCCAAGGTCGGCCAGAATAGGGAGCGCCAGGCGCCAGAACCCTCCGGGCGGTCCCGTCGGCTCTCCCCGCACGTCGACCAGGAAGACGCGACGCTCTTTCTCGGTCGCTTTCAGGGCGCTGTCCAACTCATCGACCCAGGGTCCGGGCTCCTCCGGTGTACCGGCCTTCCGCACACGCACCCACCAGATGACCGCGTCACCGGCCGGCGTTGAAAGGCGCCACGGGCGCTTCATGTCCGAGAGATCGTCGGTCTCTCCGGGTTGGGAGCGAGCCTCGCCATCGCTGGGAACGTCGCCGATGCCGAATCCCACGGACCGCGAAAGGTAGCGCCAGGCATGCAGAGCGAACCGGCTCCGATCGTCGAGAATGATGACGTTCAGTGGCGATGCTCTCATGATTCGTCATCCTTCTCTTTCTCATCCTCGCAAGGGGTGAGCGTGACTTCAAACCATGCGACTCCGGGCTTTTTGATCGGGGGCGGGCATTTGAGGTCGAGCCGCCAACTCGCGATGGCCGCCGCCAGATCGGCAAGATAGAACCCGGTCCCTGACGAGGAGACGCCGGGATTCCGGTTGGGCTCGATGAGAGAGAACCCTTTTTCCTCCAACTCGCGGAGCCGGCCGATGTTGGTGTTGGGGTCGATCTTGCCGGGTGTCTCGGCCTCGAGGACAACAAAAGGAAAGCGAAGGAGGAGACTGCGCTGGGCTGGGAACGAGACGTCAGGGCATGGCTTCTTCTTTTGCCAGTTGCCGGGCCAGGCGTGTTTGCGCTGGTTTTGATCGAGCTCAGCCAGCACCAGGGAGAGGTATCGCGCCTCCTTCCAGCTCACCTCGCCTGCCTGGCCACGACTCGCGGGATCGACCTGCCAGGCGAATTCCTCATATTTCGTCGGCAGGTACGGCTGCACGAGATCATCGAAAGGCTTCTCGTCCGCGCCTTCTTCCTGAGATCCGAGGAGCGCCTGGAGGAGGCGGAGATTCTTGGGAATGCTCTCCGCCCGGCTCGCGCGTCCCAGAAGGTAGCGAGCGAACTCCTCGGCCGTGGACGTTTCCGATTTCGTCGCGAGAGCCGCGGCATGGCGCCGGCCCTGATCCCGGAAATCCCATACCTGACGGGGGTTCAGAACTTCGGCGATCTCCTCCAGCTCGAGGGCGTGCTCGTCCAGATCCTCGAGCAGGTGGTGGCCGAGGACGCCCTGCACCACGTTGGTCTGGACGGCGGCGCTGGTGGGGAAATTCTCCGCGGCCCTCGCCAGACGGCGGAACACCCGCGAATACGTCGTCACTTCGGGTTGATAAAGACGGCCGTCTCGTTCACTGCGGTCGATATCGTCCAGGCGCTCCTTTGCCCATCGGGCCAGCGGCTGCGACAGCCGGACCATCTCGGGACGCACCTTGCGCAGATCTCCCGTGCCGATGGGAGACGAGGTGGGAAATCCGGAGCCCGCCGTCGATGCCGCGAAGGCTCTTTCGAGAAATCCCTTGGATTGGAGATGATCGCTCTTCAAGGCCCCGGCGATGCCGAGCATCTCTCGACGCCAGTCTTCGCTCAGGTCGAGGCCTTCGGCGGTGGTTTCCAGGCTCACGGTGAGCTGCTCCAGCTTCCGCAGGATGCGATAGACCGTCCTGATGTTGGCGAGGTTCTCCGCGTTCTCCTCTCCCACGCTGCCTGCGAGCTGATTCGCCGGCAAATTCTCACCCCCGAGATACCTGAAGACTTCGAGATCCGAGAGCTTGGGGAAAATCTGCTCGCTTTTCGTCCAGTTCCAACCCTCCGGCGGGAAATGCGTGCCGAGACGCAGCAGCTCGTCCGCCCACGCCGGAGCCCCGATGCCGATGGCGCGAAGCACCTTCAGTTGGGCGAGGACGCGGTAGAAGATTCCCTCTTCCAGCTCGGGATCGGAGATTTGAAGCCGCTCCGTCAGCAGCGATTCGATCTTCAGGGTGGCGGAAGGGCAGGCGCAGATGAAGAGCGCGAAGGTGCGGCTGAACTCGTGCGCCAGGGCGTCGTTCAGCTCCAGCGGCGTGCGGAAGGCGCGCACGGCGGCCGTGATGAGCTCGTCGGAATAGTCTTTGAAGACAGGCCACCATACCTCACAGGCGTCGAAGCTCCCGCCGGCCTTCCGGGGCTCGTAGGCGTCGGACGATCCACTGAGTTTCGCGCGCGTCTCGACGAGCGAGCGGCACATCCGGGTGAGCGAGAGATTGGCCGCTCGCAGGCTCTCCAGGCTGACCAGGGGGTGACGCTTGTTGACCAGCTCACGGACGGCGCGGATCCGTTCACCGAGGACTCGGCGAAACGTGCCGGGGCCGGCCTCGCCGGAGCCCTCGCCCTGCGGACGATCGGCTCCCTGGGCCGAGCGCGCCTTTTCCTCCCGCTCCTCCCGCGCGACCTCGCGCAGGAGGACGCGAACGGTCTCGCCGTCCACCAGGTGCTTGGCCACGGCGATCCGCGCTCGTGCCTCTCTTTGCCGATCCGCGCTCAACCACCGCGGGAGAGAATGCTCGACGGCGTTCAGAACGCTCAGAAAGATGTTGCTGGCGACCTCCTGCGTGCTCCTCGGCCTTTCCGTGGAACCATCCCCTTCATCCGCCGGAGCTTCCGCGGCTCGGTACAAGCCGGAATTCGCCTGCCGCAGGACAACCTGGCAGATCTCCTGAAACAGACCGAGATCATTCAGCCTCCAGGCTCGTTCGAGAGCGGCGCTCAACAAGCTCTCGAAGAGCTTGTAGTCTTCAGGCGTGCCGGCCGCCTCCCCGGTGTGCAGCCGGTCCCAGAGGATGCGGAGCCGGAAGAGCGGCCGAAGATGGCGCGGCAGACACCACGGAGATTCCTCCAGGGCCTTCTCCACTGTGAGCGTGACGGCGGGAGTGCGCGACGAGAAGCGCGTCTCCTTCAATGAATGATCCAGCAGGTGGCGCACGACGATGAGAGAGAGGTTCGGAGAGGCCTTGTGAGCGGCCTCGGTCAAGCGGAAGTCGAGAGGCTCCTGGAGCACTTCGTGCCACAGGTCGACGATCTTCTGGTACTCCCGTTTCCGGCTTTCCCTGGCCTCGGGGCTGTGGAGTGAAACGAGCCGGAGCCGGCCATCGTCGGTGGCGAGCAGGAGCGCGGCGAACCCCTCGAGCTCGGTGGCCTGCCCCCAATAGGATCCGAGGTCTCCAGGGTCCTCGATCAGGCTGGAGGCGAAGGCCGCGCACCGGAGAGGACGCCGGCCGTGCCGCGAGCCGGGCACGGGCATTCTCGAAGGGCGGCCTGGATTCGGCGGCGAATCGATCCTGGCCCGGTCGTCGAAGACCACGTAGCGGCCCTCGCGGGTCACGGCGAGGACCGCGTAGTCCCCTTCCATCTTCAGGGGGTGAATCCGCGCGATCGCTCCCTGTTCCGAAGTCGCCCAGAGCGTCCCGTAACGGGGGCTGAGGGGCTCGCCTGGACGGCTTTCGAGAGAGATGTCCTGCCAGGCCACGATGGCCCCGTCCTCGCCGCCCGCGAACACCCGGATGATGCCGTCCTCGCGAGGGCGGCAAGCCAGCACCTTGACCGGAGAGCCCATTCTCCCGACGAGGTTGGGGCCGGCTTCGGTCAGATTCTTCGTCTTCCAATCGATCGTGACCTCGTAAATCTCTCCGGAGTCGCAGCCAAACGCGATGTGGAACTGATCGGGAAAGGGCTCGGAAATCAGGGCGAGAGACCAGATCCTGTTTCGCCCGGGCGGCCTGGCCTCTTCCCTCGCGGCTGGCTCCTCGTCCGCCGGGGGAGGCGTGACCGAGGGCCCGATGGACACGGGGATCTTCCAGGAGACCCTGGCGCCCGGGGCGGGCTCCTGGGACCCGATCTCGATGAGCGTCAGGAAGGCCTGTTGACCTTCGCCGCGGAGCCCCGCCACCAGCCGGCCCTCTCCCAGATCCAGCAGGCTGTAAATGGATGCCGGGCCGACCTCCTCCAGGGAAATTTCCCATGGCTTGACCTCTTCTCCCCTCTTCATCGTGGCCACATCGGGCAACGGCCAGACGAACAGACTCGCTGCGGCACGCCCGCCCGACAGCCGTTCCGACGCCGGCGCCGAGAGCAGGTAGGTCCGATCGTCGACTTTCCCCAGGTGGACGACACGGCTGTAGCCATATTTTGCCGGGACGATCTCGCTCTTGTCGAGGCGGTCCTTCCGCAAGGTATGTGGACCGGCGCCCGTGGCATCCACGCCGTAGTCGCCCCTCAGAAACTTCAGCTCCGGACCCTGAGCGCCAGCAGCCTCCAGATCGAAGAGCTCGACGCCTCCCCAGATCCAG
This sequence comes from Thermoanaerobaculia bacterium, assembly GCA_036402955.1. Taxonomy (GTDB): domain Bacteria; phylum Acidobacteriota; class Thermoanaerobaculia; order Multivoradales; family UBA5704; genus DATARR01. Next base: position 22,514 of record DASWRX010000129.1, on the reverse strand, counting down.
GAGACCGCGACCAGAGTACCGCCAGGGTAGGGGAAGACGGCGGTCGCCCAGGCGGTGCGCCCGCGCAACCTCCCATCCTTGTTCTCGTGGATCAGGTTGACATTGCGCCCGAAGAGCTCCGCTCGATAGGTGAGCCGCTCCCACCGGAGCCGCTCCAGCTCCTGCTGGTCGCCGGAATGGCCGGCAGCGGCGTCTTCCTGGGCCTGCAAAATGAGTTGGGGACCGACGAGGTCTTCGCGGTCGTGATTCACTCCTCCGCGCAGGCCCCATTTGCGCACCAGCAGGAGATCGTCGTCCAACCGGCGGGAGATCTCCTCGAACCCCTTCTCGGGGAGCTCGACCTGCCGATGGCGCAACCAGCGCAGAAGGCCGAGATACGAGGACGTCTGGTCGCCCGGCGCACGGTGAAGGATCCCCAGGAGCGCCAGCCGCCAGAGCCGCGACGTGTCCTTCGCACTCTTGGCGGAGCTGAGAATGGCTTGCGCCGCCTCCGCGTAGGGAGCGCGCAGGGATTCGAGGAGAACGCGCCGCCGGTCCTCGTCTTCGGCCAGATATTCGAACAGCTCGGCCACGATCGCGGCGTCGTTCCGGTACCACCATCCTTTTTTCTTTTTGTCCTGCGTTACCTCCTTTTCGTCTTGCCTCTCATTGGTGAAGCGGTCCTTCAGATAGGTGCGGATCGCTTGGGCTCCCGATTCGCCCTTATAGATCCCGAAGTTGAGCAGATCCCTGAGATCGAGGTCCTTGTGCAGCTCGCCAGCCCGGTCGGAGCGCTCCTTCTGGTTGGGATTCCAATAACGCCCGAGGACGATCTGGTCGTCCCGCCGGACCTGCACCACGAAGAAGGCGGATTCGGGGAGCTCCTGCATCCCGGAGGAGGGCTCGCGGACCTCTGGCAGGAGCGCGCAAGCCAGCGTCTCGTTGCGCGAGTGGTGGACCCCCGACCGCCAGAAGCGCCTTTCCCCGAAAGGTTTGCTGCCGTCGCTCCAGAAGAGATGGCTGTCGCCCTGGAGATCGGTGACCCAGAGGTATTCCCGCAGGGTGTCTCCTGCGAGCATGGAGGAGGTGTAGGCGAGCACCATCGGCGTGGCGCTCAAGCCCGAGAGAGCCAGCCGCCGAAGGCGCAGGTCAGGGCCTTCGAAGAACAGCAGATAGAGCCCGCGGTCGGTCGCGATGAGAATCTCCGCAGCCGGATGTTCCAACCTGCGCGCGGTCTCGCCCCGCAGCAGGCAGGAGTCCGAGATCAGGCTCGGCCGCCTCCCCATTCCCCAGAGATCCTCGGCCAGTCGCGGTCGATCCTCGGGACTGCCGCTCCATCGGAAGAGCTCTCCCCGGTCGGTCAGCAGGATCCATAGCGTGGAGCTCCCCTCCCCGCCACGCAGAGGGAGGATGGCCCGAATGCCGCGGATCTCCTCTTCCTCTTTGCCGACCTTCTCGAGTGACGGGGGACCACCTCGCGACCGGCGGATGATGTGCAACCCCTGGGTTCGATAGGCGACGACGATCTGTTCGTCATCCATGCGGATAAGGTAGCGAACCGGGTCCGTGGGCCAGCCTGAAAGCTCGCCGAACTGCGACGTTTCCCCGAGTTGCCCCTCTCTTCTCCAGGGCAAGATCTCCAGGCCTCCGCCGCCGCGCGCCAGGAGGAGACGACTGTCGTCCCATTCGCAGAACGCGCGCACGGCGCCCGCGCCATTTCGCGTGTCGGGAGAATGGACCTCAAAGTCGCCGAGGGCGAGGAATTTGGCCTCTGGCTCCGCCGTCCTGCGGGGGCTCAATACGGTTACCGAGCCGTCCTTGCAGCCCACGAATGCCGTATTCGGATGGTACTTCGAGACCAACAGCGCGCGCGGCGCATAGCCACACTTGAAGGGATTTTCCTCAAAGACGAGTTGCGGTCCGTAGCGGTGCTCCCGTGCCCTGTCCTCCATAGGCTCCCTTGCGAAGAGGCCCGATGCCGGCCATGTTAGTTAGGAGCACTCAACTTATCACTCCAGGGCCGAGGTCGCAAGGCGGGCGCCGAGAACCGTCCGCCAGCCAGCCGGGACTAACCGATCGGGACCCATTCCTGATCGTGGGCCCCAGGCAAAGGAGGTCAGTCGCATGCACAAGGTACGGATCCACAAGTTGGGACTCAGCAAGGAAACCCTGAGACTGCTGGACGGAGACGAGCTCGGTGGAGCGCACGGCGGCCAAGTGGCGAGAGAGCTCGACACCGTGGCCCGCTCGGAGCAGACGGCCTGCTGCCCGACTCAGGGCTGCCCCGTCCAGACGTAGCCTCTCGGCCCGGATGGAGCCGGCCCTCGCGCCGCGCTCCATCCGGCGCCCTTCCTACCTTTCGGAGACGATTGGGGAGGTGACCCTTTTCTTCATCCGCCCTTCGATTCGGGAGAACGGAACGGCCTTCTTCAGCAATTACCAGTCGTACTATCCACGAACTGCTTTCGAAGATCCATGTCGCGCAGGGCCGTATCCATGAATTCGATCGAGCACGCCGCATCGGTGAACTCTTCCTGGCCGATCGTCTTGCCGTCGCGCTTGTACTCTACCTGGATGTGATTGACCGTTAGGCGAGCGCGAGTTCCCGCAGGCGGTTCTCGGCGTACTGCATGTCGATGACAGGCTACTTTCCCGAGTTCACCCACTCCCACCCGAACCGCCCCTTGATGCACAGATGCCCGCGGGTGACGTCGTGATCGATCGGGGAAGTGACCTTGACGATCTTCTCGTCCTGGACGTGGACGGTGAGGGTGCAGCCGACGCCGCAGTAGGGGCAGATGGTGTCGGTGGCGGTCTGGGCGGGCTCGTTCCAGGTGCCCTCCTGGCGCATGTCGAACTCGCTCTTGAACATCAGGGCGCCGGTGGGGCAGACGCCGATGCAGTTGCCGCAGTAGACGCAGGCCGAGTCGGTCAGCGGCACGTCGTACTCGGTCGAGATGCGGGCCTCGAAACCGCGGCCGGCCAGGGCGATGGCGAAGGTGTTCTGCGCGTCCTTGCCGCAGGCCTCGACGCACTTGTAGCAGACGATGCACTTCGAGTAATCCCGCACGTAGAGATCGTTGTCCACCTTCACCGGCTGGTGCACGGTGGCGGCTCGACCGTCGTGCGGAGAATGGTGATGTCCAGGCCGCGCGGCGTCGCGCTCGCCGGCGGCGGCGGGCGGCGCCGGCGGGCCGAAGCGCTCGGGGTGGGCCTCGTACCGCTCCATGTAGCCTTGGATCTGCGGCGCGGTCGACAGATCCACCGACGAGGCCAGCAGCTCCAGCACCAGCCGCCGGCTGAGCCGCACGCGCTCGGAGTCCGTATGGATCACCATGCCCGCCTCGGCCTGGCGCGAGCAGGCCGGCACCAGCACGCGCGAGCCCTCGACCTCCACCACGCAGATGCGGCAGACGTTGACCGGCGTCAGGTTCTCCAGGTAGCAGAGAGTGGGCGTCTCGATCCCGATCTGGCGCGCGGCGTCGATCAGGGTGGTCCCCTCGGCCACGGCGATGGTCCGGCCGTCGATGGTGATCTCCACCATCCGGCGGGGTCTCGGCGGCGGGATCACCGGCAGCGGGCCGCGGGGGACGGGGGTCTTGGCGTCGGGCGCGTCCTGGATGCTCATCACGGGGTCTCTCTCAAGATGGGGAAGCGGGCGAGCGCCGATTCGATGGCGCCCGAGGCGGTCTGGCCGAGGCCGCAGATGGAGGCGTCGCGCATCGCCTGCCCCAGCTCCTTGAGCAGCGCCACCTCGCCCGCCACCGAGCCCAGCGGCCGGTCGGCCGCCAGCCGGTGGAGCAGCTCCTCCTGGCGCACGGTGCCGACGCGGCAGGGGACGCACTGGCCGCACGACTCGTCGCGGAAGAACTGGGCGATGCGCCGCAGGATCTGGCGCAGATCCACCGTGTCGTCGAACGGGATGACGACCGCCGAGCCGAGCGTCGCGCCGATGGCGCGCGTGCCCTCGAAGGTGAGGGGGACGTCGAGCTGGTCCGGGCCCACGAAGGAGCCGGCCGCGCCGCCCAGCAGCACGGCCTGCAGGCGCCCGGTGCCGCCGATGCCGCCGGCCAGGTCGAGCAGCTCCCGCAGGGTGATGCCGAAAGGGGCCTCGTAGAGGCCGGGGCGCTCGACGTGGCCGGAGAGGCAGAAGAGCTTGGGACCGGTCGAGCGCTCGGTGCCGATGGCGGCGAACGCCTTTCCCCCTTCGATCACGATGGGGAGGACGTTGACCAGGGTCTCGACGTTGTTGATCACCGTGGGCTTGCCGAACAGGCCGGCCTCGGTGGGGAATGGCGGCTTGTTGCGCGGCTCGCCGCGGCGGCCCTCCAGCGAGCTCATCAGGGCCGTCTCCTCGCCGCAGATATAGGCCCCGGCGCCGCGCCGCAACTCGACGTCGAAGCGCACGCCGTGGCCCAGGACGTCATCGCCGAGGAAGCCGCGGTCGCGGCAGCGCTCGAGGGCGCTGGCGATCCGCGCCAGGGCCAGCGGATATTCGCCGCGGAGGTAGAGATACCCTTTCTCGCAGCCGGTGGCGAAGCCGGCGATCGTCATCGCCTCGATCAGCGCGAACGGATCGTGCTCCATCAGCACGCGGTCCTTGAAGGTGCCGGGCTCGGACTCGTCGGCGTTGCAGATCAGGTAGCGCGGCAGCGCCGTCGAGCGCACCCCCTGCCACTTGATGCCGGTGGGGAAGGCGGCGCCGCCGCGGCCCACCAGCTTGGACTCCGTGACCTCCCTCACCACCGCCGCGGGGCCCATCTCGAAGGCGCGGCGCAGGGCGAGGAAGCCGCCGGCGGCGCGGTAGTCGTCGAGGCTGGTGGGGTCCACGCGGCCGACGCGGGCGAGCAGGGTCAGGCCGGGCTGTCCCAGTTGGGGCATGGAGGCGGCGAGGTCGGGCTGGGGCACGGTCACGCCCACGGCGGCGGCCAGCAGGTCCGCGCCCGTGGCCGGCGCCAGGCCGCGGCCGCGCGGCGGCTGGCCGGCGGTCACGGCGAGCGCCGCCGGCGCCCGCTCGCAGAGGCCGAGGCAGGGGCTGCGGTGCCAGGTGGCGCGGCCGTCGCGGCTCTCGCCCTGAGGACCGAAGATCGTCTCGGCCTCGGCGCAGAGGGCCTCGGCGCCGCGGGTCCGGCAGGCGATGTCGTCACAGACGTGGAGGGTCACCGGCGGATGGGGCCGCGTCTGGAACAGGGCGTAGAAATCGGCCACGCCGAACGCGTCGGCGGGGGGCACCTCCAGCCGGCGGCAGGCATGGTTGAGCGCCCCCGGGCTGACCCAGCCCTTGCGGTCCTGGATCGCGTGCAGCACGGGCAGCAGGTACTGCCGGCGGTCGCCGTGCGCCGGCTCGCCGGAGAGGCAGGCCGCGAGGCAATCGTCGACGGCCGCCGCCTCCTCGGCGTCGGCTTCGGCGGCCGTGAAGTGCAGGTCCATGCTACGTCGTCACCCTCACGCCGTCACCAGGGCTGGAGCGCCCGCCGGCTCGATGCGCACCGCCGTGGCCTTGAACTCCGAGGTGCCGGACTGCGGATCCACGGCGTCGATGGTCAGCTCGTTGGTGGCCACCTGGTCGGGGAAGTGGAGGGTCATGAAGACGAGGCCCGGCCGCAGCCCGTCGTCGAAGCGCACGGGCGCCACCACCGCGCCGCGCCGCGAGACCACGCGCACGCGGTCGCCCTCGGCGATCCCCAGTCTCCGGCCGTCTTCGGGGTGGATGTCGATGCCCGCGGGCCGGCGGTTCGGCGAGGAATAGAGGCCCGTCTGGACGCCGGTGTTGTAGGAGTCCAGGTGCCGGCCGGTGGTCAGGCGGAGGGGGAACTCCTCGCTGAGCCGGTCGACCGGCGGATCGTGCTCCGGGCAGGCGAACGGCGCCAGCGGACCCACGACCGGCCGCTGCCAGAGCCGCCCGTGGAGGTACAGCTCGCCGGGGTGGGACTCGTCGTAGCAGGGCCACTGCAGGCCGTCCTCGGCCTCCAGCCGCGCGTAGGACATGCCGGCGTGGACGGGGGAGAGCCCGCGCAGCTCGTCCCACAGCTCCTCGGCGGTCGGGTTGCCGAGGTCGCGGCCCATGCGGCGGGCGAGCTCGCAGAGAATCTCGAGGTCGTCGCGCACGCCGGGCGGCGGCGGCAGGGCCCGGCGCACCCGCTGGACGCGCCGCTCGCTGTTGGTCACCGTGCCTTCGGACTCGCACCAGCCGGCGGCCGCCGGCAGCACCACGTCGGCCAGCTCGGCGGTGGCGGTGAGGAGCATGTCCTGCACCACGAGGGTCTCCAGCCCCTCCAGCAGGCGGACGGTGCGGTGCTGGTCGGCCTCGGAGCTCGCGGGGTTCTCGCCGATGACGTAGAGGGCCGTCATCTCGCCGCGCTCCATGGCCTCGAACATCCCCGAGAGGTGCCAGCCGCTCCGGGGCGGCACCGGCGCGCCCCAGGCGCGCTCGAACTTCGCCCGCAGCTCCTCGTTCTCCACGTGCTGGAAGCCGGGCAGGCGGTCGGGCAGCGCGCCCATGTCGCCGCCCCCCTGGACGTTGTTCTGGCCGCGCAGGGGATTGACGCCCGAGCCGTAGCGCCCCACGTGGCCGGTGAGCAGGCTGAGGTTGATCAGGGCGCGCACGTTGTCCACGGCGTTGTGGTGCTCGGTGATGCCGAGCGTCCAGCAGATCACGGCGCGGTCGGCGCGGGCGTAGGCGTGGGCGAGCTCGCGGATCTGCTCCGCCGGCACGCCGGTGACCGCCGCGGTCCGCTCGAGCGTCCAGGGCTCGACGTGGCGGCGGAAGTCGTCGAAGCCGCTGGTGGCGTGATCGATGAAGCTGCGGTTCTCGAGCCCCGCGGCGAGGATCTCCCGCGCCATGCCGTTGGCGAGCGGGATGTCCGTGCCCACGTGCAGGGGCAGGTGCTGCGCCGCCCACTGGGCGGAGGTGGTGCGGCGCGGGTCCACGGCGTACAGCGGCGCGCCCTTGTGGATCGCCTGGAGCACGTGATGGAAGAAGATCGGATGCGCCTCCCGGGCGTTGCTGCCCCACAGGATGACGAGATCCGTCTCTTCCACCTCCCGGTAGGAGGTGGTGCCGCCGCCCATCCCGAAGACCGTCGCCAGACCGACGACGCTGGGGGCGTGTCAGGTCCGGTTGCAGCTATCGATGTTGTTGCTGCCCACCACCGTGCGGGCGAACTTCTGCGCCAGGTAGTTCATCTCGTTGGTGGTCTTGGAGCAACTGAACATCCCGAACGTGGTCGGGCCGTGCGTCTCCACCGCCGAACGGAATCCCGCCGCCGCGCGGTCGAGAGCCTCGTCCCAGGTGGCGGGACGCAGGGCGCCGTGGTCGCGGACGAGCGGGGTGGTGAGCCGGATGTTTCGCTTCGACATGGGGGTCCTCCGAGGGGCGAGTATACATCGCGGTCCGAGAAGGGCGCTGCTGTCAGGGAAGCTGGGGAAATGCGGGGGGAGCCCGAGTCAGGGACCGTATTCCGCCAGGGAAAGACGGCGAATCCCCCGGACGTCCTCAAAATGGCCGTCGGCGGTGATGATGTCGGAGATCCCGTTGTTCAGCATGGTGGCCGCGTGGATCGCGTCACGGGTCGGCAGCAGCGGGTGCCGGTCCATCAGATCGCAGGCGACGGAGATATCGGCCTGGGTCACCGGCAGGAGAGGATCGAGAAGCTCGATGGTATGACGAGCCAGCTTGAGGGCGCTCTCGCGAAGACCTCTACGGTTCAGCACGTGCAGGATTTCCTGGACGACCTCCGTGCTGCTGACGGCTTCCAGGTCGCCGTCTCCAACGCGCTCCAGGACTCGCTGGCTTGCCGCCTTGAGCGGGTGCTGGGCGCCGCTGGCGTAGAGGAAGACGTTGGTGTCAAGGAAGACCGTCGGCATGAGCGCGGGCAATCTCCTCTTCGATCGAGCTCCAGTCTTCCTCGATAGGAATCTCGAGCCGGAAGATCTCCTGCACGATCTCCCGCCGGCTGGCCGGGCGGGTCAAGTACCGTTCACGCACGGCCGTGCCGATGAGATCGGCCAGCGGGACGCCCTTCTGATGAGCGAGGGCCTCCAACTGCCGGTATTCCTCCGGTTCGATCGTGATCTGCGCCCGACGAGTCTGTGCCATGGCGGACCTCCGGTCTCCTTCCTTCGGCAGTATACCCGCAAGGTTCGATCGGGGACCCCGGCTCGCGGGGTCCCCGTCTGGAGGGCTGGCCTAGTGGCCGGCGGCCACCGACGACTGCGCCGCCTGGGCCGTGTCGAAGAGCTGCACCTTGACCCGCTGGACCGAGCCGTCGGCGGCGTGGCGGATCTTGATCACCACCGGCTGGCCCGCCGGCAGGGCGGCGAGGCCCGGGAGCGCGGCGGTCCTGGCGTGGTGATGATGACGGTGGTCCCGGATCTCAACGGCGCCCAGGGGCACGGTCATCGCGGTGCCGTCGGCGAGGTGGAGGGTAGCGGTCGCCCCCGCGAGCTGGGTCTGCAACAGCGTCCCCGCCTTCACCTCCTTGGGCGGCTTGATGACCTTGGCGTCCGCCGCCTGGACCCCGCCCAGGGTCAGGGTGAGGGCCACCACCGGCGCCGCCAGGTTGCGGCGGCGGCGCACCAGCAGCAGGCCGCCGGCGGTCAGCAGGCCGGCGAGCAGGGCCTTGCCCGCGTCCCCGAGGGTGGGGATGGCGGGGGGTCCGAGCTGCTGGTCGTTGTCCTGGATCGTCACCGTCTCCGTGACGATGGCCCCGAGAACGGCGCCTCCTGTGGGCGCCGAGAGGTTGGCGGTGAAGGTCTCGTCGGGCTCCGGGATGTTATCGTCCACGATCGTCACCTGGAAGGTCTTGGCCACGGCGTCCTGGTCCGCGAAGCTGACGGTGCCGGAGGCGGCGGCGTAGTCCCCCGGCGCCACCGCCGTGCCGTCGCTCGTGGCATAGGTGGCCGAGACCGCGCCGTCGGCGCCGCCGGTGCGGGTGACGGTGATGGTGACCGTCCCGGCGCCTTCGCCGACGGTGGCGGCGCTCACCGCGAGCTGGAGGGTGCCCGGCGCGAGCTCGACCGCTCCCATGTCGAGGCGGCCGTTGACCACCCGGGGGAAGCCGCGCTGGTCGGTCGCCGGGGGCGGCGTGAACGCGGGGTCGCCGGCATTGATCACCGGGCTGTTGCCGGCCGGGAGCCGCGTCTGCGTCGGGCCGCCATGGTTTCCCAGCGGACCGAGCAGCGGGTCCTGGTTGAAGAGGTTGCCGCCGTTGTCGACGATGTTGGCGCTACCGGGGGTCTGCACCAGGGTATAGGAGAGATCGAACGTGCCGCCGCCGCCCAGGTCGGGGGCGTTGGTCTCCCCTGTGGCGGTGTTGCCGGCGATGATCGAGTTCAGGACCGTCACGGCACTCTGGTAGAGGTAGACGCCGCCGCCGTACGTGGCGGTGTTGCCGGCGATGGTGGAGTTCTGGATCGTGACGCCGGCGTTGGCCGAGTAGAAGTCGAGGCCGCCGCCGTTGCCGGTGGCCTGGTTTCCGGAGATGGTGCTGTTCTCGATCACGAGAGGCGCGCCGAGGTCGTAGAAGTAGGCGCCGCCGCCGTTGCCGCCGGCGGTGTTGCCCGAGATCGTCGACCGCCGGATGGCCGAAGGGTTCGCCGACTCGTAGAGGTAGATGCCGCCGCCCTTCCCCGTCGCGGTGTTGCCGGAGATCGTCGAGTCGAGGAGGGTGAGGCTGCCGCTGGAGCCTTCGACGTCGACGCCGCCACCCCGTCCGCCCTTGCCGGTCGCCGCGTTGTTCTGGATCACCACGTGGTCCAGCGTCAGGTTCTCTCCATTGTCGAGGATGCCGCCGCCGTTGGTGTCGCTGCCGTGGGCGATGGTCAGCCCGGAGAGGGTGACGTCGACGCCCGACGAATCGGCGTAGAGATAGAAGACCCGCGAGGCGTTGTTGCCGTCGACGGTGAGCGCCGCGGCTCCCGGCCCCTGGATGTCCACCGCGTTGTAGACCGAGAGCTGGCCGGAGGTCAGGGTGATGGTGCCCGTCAGGCCCGCCTGGAAGGTGATGACGTCGGCGCCCGCCGATCCGTTGGCGTCGCTGACCGCCTGGCGCAGGCTGCCCGGGCCGGCGTCGTTGAGGTTGGTGACGCTGAAGGTGGCCGCGTCGGCCGGCGCCCCGAGGCCGAGCATGCCCAGCGCCAGCGCCGCTCCCGACGCCAGGACCTTGTCGGCCGCGGAGCCCCTCGGCGCCGCCTTGCGCCGGGCGCGGGCCCGGGCGCGCCGCTGTTGCCGGGACAGGCGCTCGGAATCCATCCCTCCTCCGATCGGATGCTCACTCATGTCCGCAGATCTCCCTGGTCGCGGTAACCGTTGTCGAGACAGAACTGTACGAGTTGACGTGGCAGTATATCCGAAGTCCGGCCTGGCGAGCCGCGCGGGCTATACTGCGCCCGGCGACACTGACAAAGGAGAGGCGCGATGGCGGATCTGACGATTTCCAACCCGCAACCGTTCATCACGACGGTGGCGGTCGACCTGGGGCAGGGCCTCGAGACCCGGAATCTCGGTTTCGACGAGACGTGGAAGGTCGAGGCCCCCGAGCGGGACGTCTGGATCGCCTTCTTCCTCCTGGAGAGCGGCGAGCTGCTGGCCCAGGGCGCGCTGCCGGCCGGCACCGCCAGCGCCCAACTGCTCCTCGAGCAGCCCTACGACATCCTGCTGCGCACGGACATCGGCGAGCCGCTGGAGATCGCCAACGGCCTCGACATCCCGGTCCGCGTCGACCTCCTGCCGGTCGGCTCCCCCGACGTCCAGAGCCGCACCCTGTCCCCCGGCGGCGAGGCGGGCTCGAGCTGGTCGATGCAGGCCTTCGAGCGCGGCCAGTGGATCGGCTTCTACACCGAGGACGACGAGTACATCGGCTCGAACCTGGACGGCGGCAGCGAGATCTCGCTGATCACCATCATCGAGCCCAGCGCCGTCTACGTGATCGGCGATCCCTACCCGACCGGCCAGCCGATCGTGACGCGCAGCTTCGTCCGCGAGCCGTCGAAGTAGGCGGCGGACGATCGGTCCCTCTGGACCCTGGAGCCCGGATTCCGGTACGCTCCCGCCATCACATGGAAGTCTTCAGACCGATCGTTCCGCCGCGTAGGCGCCGGAGTTGCATGCGGGGTCGCATGGACGCCGGACCTGCCCGCGCGGAGTCCCTGACCAGCGTCCGGCGAGAGTGACGATGCCCTTTCTCTGTCGACACAAGCTTCCTGGCATGCATTCCGGTAACCATTCCGTCAGTCATCGCTTCTGCGGCCCGGACCACCCCGCGGACGCGCCCTGCGGCGCCTTCGAGTACGTCCGCGTCGAGCGCCCCGAGGATCTGCCGCCGGCGGACCCGCGGACGGTCGACGTGGCCGTGCTCGACATGAATCACGGCTGGCCGAACCTCGGCCATGACTGCCTCGTCCATGCCCTGCTCGACGACGCCTGCGAGCTGCTGCCGCTGGCCGAGGAGACCGGCGTCCGCGTGCGCGCCATCTCCTTCGACGTGCGCCGCTCGGGGCAGATCCCCGAACCCCCCGGCGGCCGCTTCTCGGTGTACGTCGGCACCGGCGGGCCGGGCCACATCGATCCCGATGAGAACGACGGCGTGTCGGAGGCCAGCCAGGGGATCCTTGAGGACCCCTCCTGGCAGGCGCCGCTCTTCCGGTTGTTCGACCGCATCCTGGTCGACGAGGAGGCGGCGCTGCTCGCCGTCTGCCACACCTTTGGCGTGATGTGCCACTGGTCGGGGCTGGCGGCGCCGGTCCTGCGCGGGCCGGAGAAGGGGGGCAAGAGCACCGGCGTGCTGGAGAACGTGCTGGCGCCCGAGGCCGCGGAGCATCCCTGGTTCCACCGCTTCGGCGAGGAGCTGGGGGCGGGCGGACGGCTGCGCATCCTCGACAACCGGCTGTTCGACCTGATCCCGCGCGGCGGCGCCTTCCCGGAGGGCGTCCTGCCGATCGGCTGGGAGACGCTCGGCGTCGGCGGTCCGCCCGGAGACGCGATCACCATGATCGAGTTCGCGCGCGACGCCGGCGGCCTGATGCCGCGGGTGTTCGGCGTCAACCACCATCCGGAGATCGTCAACCGCGAGCGGCAACTGGTGATCTTCGAGCAGAAGCTGGAGCGCGGCGAGGTCAGCGCGCAATGGGTGGAGGAGCGCCGGGAGGCCCTCACCCGCAGCTACCCGGGCGAGGACTCCGAGGAGCTGCTCCAGCTCACCTCGGACTACACGCTGCTCCAGCCGCTGCGGTTCCACGTCTGGCGCCAGGTGCGCCGGCGGGCCGAGTCGCTCGGCTATGCCGTCGACCTCCATGAGGACCGCCTCGCCGCGGGACCGCCCGTCGCGGCCGGCGAGTCCCGCCTCTACGCCCTGGGCGCGTCCTCCTCGTGATCCCCAAGCCGCCATTCCCCGTGGACCTCGCGCCCGAGGCCGAGCTCGCCGCGTTCCACGATCTCCAGACCCGCCTGCAATCGGTCTGGAGATCGCTCACCATGGCCGACGAGGAGCCCCACACCTCGGTCGTCGTCCCCTCCATGACGCTCGACCAGAGCGAGCTGCGCAAGCTCGCCGGCGCCAGCTTCTACGAGGAGCGGCTGCTCTTCCTGCTGATCCGGCTGCGCAATCCGCGGGCGCGGGTGGTCTACGTCACCTCGCAGCCGGTGCACCCGATGATCCTGGATTATTACTTCCAGCTCCTCGCCGGCATCCCCGCGAGCCACGCCCGGTCGCGCCTGACGCTGCTCTGCGCCTACGACGCCTCGCCGCGTTCGCTGACCGAGAAGATCCTCGAGCGCCCGCGCCTGATCGAGCGCATCCGCGAGGGGATCCAGGACCCCTCGCGCGCCTACCTCACGGTCTTCAACTCGACGCCGTTCGAGCGCAAGCTCGCCGTGCTGCTCGGCATCCCGCTCAACGGCGCCGATCCCGACCTCGCCGTGCTCGGCACCAAGTCGGGCAGCCGCAAGGCGTTCCGCCAGGCCGGGGTCCCCCTGCCGGAGGGGTTCGAGGACCTGCGGTCGCAGGAGGAGATCGAGGAGGGGCTGGTCGAGCTGGCGGCCCGGCGGCCGGGCATCCGGCGCGCGGTCATCAAGCTGAACGACAGTTTCTCGGGCGAGGGCAACGCCATCTTCCGGTATCCGGACCGGTATCCGGAGGTGGGGAGCCGCGCCGCGGTGCGCGAGGCGCTGCACCGCATCGAGCTGCCCGTGCCCGACGAGTCCTATGACGCCTACTGCGAGAAGTTCAGCCGCATGGGCGGCATCGTCGAGGAGTTCATCGAGGCGGCCGAGAAGGTCTCGCCGAGCGCCCAGCTCCGCATCAACCCGCAGGGGGAGGTGCTGCCGATCTCGACCCACGACCAGATCCTGGGCGGCCCCAGCGACCAGGTCTTCCTCGGCTGCAGCTTCCCGGCCCGCGAGGACTACCGGCAGCGCATTCTGGAGGCCGCGACGCGGATCGGCGAGGTCCTCGCCGCCAACGGCGTGGTCAGCCGCTTCGGCATCGACTTCCTGCTCTGGCGCAACGATCCGGCCCAGGCGTGGGAGATGGCCGCGCTGGAGATCAACCTGCGGATGGGCGGCACGACCCACCCCTACCTGGCCCTGCAGTTCCTGACCGGCGGCAAGCTCGACCGCGGCACCGGTCTCTTCTTCTCCCCCACCGGGCTCGCCAAGTATTACCGGGCGACCGACAACCTGCGCTCGGACGCCTACCGCGGCCTGCTCCCCGAGGACCTGATCGACATCCTCACCGAGAACCACCTCCACTACAGCCACGGCACCGATTCCGGCGTCCTCTTCCACCTGATCGGCGCCGTCTCCGAGTTCGGCAAGCTGGGCCTCACCGCCATCGGCAACAGCCGCGAGGAGGCGGACGAGCTCTATTACAAGACCCTGGAAGTGCTCGACCGCGAGACCTCGTACGGCCGGCGGTCGGGGTGAGGAGGGCTCCGTGGGCCGGGCTCGAGGACTCCAACAATGATTCATTTTGCTGCATATCTGTAATTGGCTTGATCTGGCGGCCATCGGCCTGTACAGTGCCGACGTCCGGCGGCGCTCGGGGCCGTGCCCAGGGCCGATCGGACCGCATTGCCCCTTCCGAGGGGCCCAACCGGAAAGGAGTTACCCCATGATTCGTAAGCTCGTTCTCGGACTCGCTCTCACCGGCGCCATGGGCGCCGCCGCCTATGCCGATCAGTGCGTGCCGAACCCGAACCCGATCTGCTACCAGATCTACGCTCCGGTGACCTGCAACAACGGCGTGACCTACACCAACCAATGCTACGCCGACGCGGCCTGCGCGAAGGGCTGCCACCCGGCCTAGCAGAGACCCTTGGCGGGTGGGGGAGGTCCTCCCCGCCCGCTCCCCCGCTCGTCCCAGCCCCCCGGGCGCGGAGCTTGATCGCGGTCGATACCAACCTCCTGGTCTATGCCCATCGGCGTGATTCGCCTTGGTTCGAGCCGGCAAGCGGGCCTTGCGCCCCCTCGTTCCCTGAGGCCCCGATGGACCTGGAAGGACCCTTGCAGGCGCCTCCGGCCGCGCTCGCGCGGGGCGATTTCCTTCCGGAGGGCTGCCGCTCATGTCCAACGCTTTTCAGGTCCGGGGTTGCTGCTGCGGGATTCCGTTCGGCTGCGGCGTTCTGGTGTTCATCACCGCCGCCGTCGCCGTCTGGAGATTCCTCCTGCCGCACGGGCTTCCTTTCTAGGAGCCGGTGTAGAACAGGCCGGCGGTCTTTCGTGTAAGCTGCGCCATCGTCATGATGAGCCACCCGACCTCCCGCGGCGGCCAGGCGCTGGCCTGGAGCGCCCACCTGTTCACCGCCAGCGGCGCCGTGGCCGGCTTCGTCTCCCTGCTCGCCATCGAGGAGCGGAACTGGCGGGCCGCGCTGATCTGGATGGCCGTCGCCTACCTGATCGACACGCTGGACGGCACCTACTCCCGCTGGGTCCGGGTCCGCGAGGTGCTCCCCCGCTTCGACGGTCTGGCGGTGGACTCGATCGTCGACTACTTCACCCACTGCATCCTGCCGGCCCTCTTCCTCTACCGCACCGGCCTGGTGCCGCCGTCCGTCGCCTTCCTCACCGCCGCCCTGGTGCTGGCCCTCACGCCCTACCACTTCGGCAATCTCGACGTGAAGACCGACGACTACTTCTTCCAGGGCTTCCCCGGCTGGTGGAACCTGCTGGTGTTCTATCTCTATCTCTTCGCCCTGCCGCCGTGGGTAAATTTCGTGATCGTGATCGTCTTCTGCGTCCTCCTTTTCGTGCCGGTCAAGTACGTCTATCCGTCCCGCGCCGTGCGGCTGCGCGTCCCCATGCAGGCCGCGATCGTGATCTGGCTGGTGACCAACGCCGTGATCCTGGTCCAGCTCCCCACCCCCTCCCGCGCGCTGGTCTGGCTGTCGCTGCTGTGCGTCGTGTTCCTGGGCGGCATCGGTCTGGCGAGGACCTTCCGGCCGCCGGCTCTCCCGAAAGAGACGGCCGCGTGAGGATCGCCGTGGCCGGGGCCGGAGCCATGGCCCGGCGGCGGGCGCGCGCCCTGATCGCCACCGGCCGCGCGGAGGTCTGCGGCATCGCCTCGCGCCGCCTCGAGAGCGCCCGGGCCCTGGGGGAGGAGCTCGGCTGCGCGGCCTGCTGCGACGACTTTCGGGCGCTGGCCGGCACGCGGCCGGACGCGCTGCTGGTCGAGGTGCCGCACGCGGCGCAGGACGCGATCGTCCTCTGGGCCCTCGGCGCCGGGCTGCACGTGCTGATCGGCGCGCCGCTGTCGCTCGACGTGGCCGGCGGCGAGGCCGTCCGGCGCGAGGCGGACCGCCGCGGGCTGGTGGTCGAGGCCGGTTTCGAGGCGCGCTACAAGGCGGCCTGGGAGACCGCGCGCGATCTGCTCGCCCGCGGCGAGATCGGCCGTCCCGTGGCCGTGCGCTCGGTGGCGCTCTGGGACGGCGATCCGCAGAGCTGGTACTACGACGAGCGGGCGAGCGGCGGCATGCCGCTCACCCACATGACCTACACCTTCGTGAATCCGCTGCGCTGGATTTTCGGCGATCCCACCCACGTCTCCGCCTTCGCCAACCGTCTGAAGCACACCGGCCCCGGCCACGTGCGCGAGGAGACCTGCGTCGCCAACCTGCTGTTTGGGGGAGAAGCGGGAGAGGTGCTGGGGAGCCTGACGGCCGGCTACGTGCGGCCCGGCGAGGGGGCTTACTGGGACGTCACCTTCCTGGGCACGGAAGGGGCCGTGGAGCTCTCGCCCACCGAGATGGACGCCGGCAGCCTGCGCGTCGTCCGTGGAGGCGAGGTCCGGGAGATCGATTTCGCCGCCTCGCGGGACCCGTTCGAGCTCCAGGCCGAGGCGTTCCTCGACACCCTGGCGGGAGAGGACCGCTGCCGCAACCGTCCCGCCGACGTCCTGGGAGATCTCCGTGTCGCCGAAGCCATCGCGCTCTCGGCGCGCGAGAAGCGGACGATCGCGTTAGCTGACTTCAGCGCTGCGCCGACGTCAGGCTGACCGGACCTTCCACCCAGGGCCGCGGGGCCAG
Source organism: Thermoanaerobaculia bacterium (assembly GCA_036402955.1). Taxonomy (GTDB): domain Bacteria; phylum Acidobacteriota; class Thermoanaerobaculia; order Multivoradales; family UBA5704; genus DATARR01. The sequence continues at coordinate 6,017 of DASWRX010000129.1, read as the reverse complement.
CTCCCAGTATTCGGCCGGCGCGTAGACGCCGCGGCCGGTCTCGAACACCCAGCCGTCGCGCTCCACCGGCCCCGCCGGCGCCCGGAAGAGCCGCTCCGCCGCCGACGGATCGCCGGGGAAGTTCTGGACGAACAGCTTCTTGCACTCGACCGGATCGGGCTCCTTGGGCCAGTGGTGGATCGTCGGGTGCTGGACGACGGTGTGCTCGTTGCGCCACAGCCCGCGCACGATCTCGGCGTCGGTGGAGCGGTCGATGTACTCCAGGTGCGGCGTATTCACCCGCACGCCGAGGGCGGCGATCGCCGCCGCCAGCCCCAACTCGTCGCAGAGGTCGCCGGGATAGTGGACGTGGTCCTCGTGGTCGAGGTGGGCCATGTCCCACTCCTCGATCGTGCGGCACCAGGCGTCGATCCAGGGCAGGCAGCTCTCGTCCGCCATCACCGTGCCGGAGTTGTAGCGGATCCAGAACTTCTGGGGCGGCCAGCGCACCGAGACCAGGGGCGCCCGCCAGTGGTCGGGAATGGGCGCCACGATCCGGCACTCGATGTCCAGGAAAAGGACGGTGCCGAAGTCCTCGACGCCGCGCCGGATGATCCTGGGATGGTTGCACCAGGCCTTGACCAGGCTGGTGTACTCCTCGTCCAGCTCGTAGAGGTGGACCGGATACCCGAAACGCTCGCAGTCGCTGCGAAGTCCGTCGAAGAGCCGCTTGTAGGGCCCTGACGCCCAACCGATGACCGTGAACCGGTCGCCGCCTGTCATGGAACGCCTCCGTTGTTCAAGCTCGCGCTGCCGAATCCTAGCACAGCTCCGGCGGAAGGGAGGTTGCTGCCCGCCTTGCGGTAGCATGCCTCTCCCATGAGCCCCACCCCGAAGCTCGCCACCGCCGCGGCCCTCGGCCTCTCCCTGCTCGCCGGCTCTTCCCTCCGCGCGGAACCGGCCGGCCGGCCGATCCTGATCTCCGTCGACGATCTGCCGGTCGCCGCCGGCGAGCTCCACGCCGATCCCGCCGAGCGGGAGCGGATCACCCAGGGGCTGCTCGCGGCGCTGGAGAAACACCACGTCCACGCCGTGGGCCTGGTGATCTGGGGGAACGTCAAGACCGGCGCCGACCGGGACCTCCTCCGCCGCTGGCTGGTCGGCGGTCACGAGCTCGGCAACCATTCGGCCCATCACCTCGACCTCACCAAGACCGACGCGGATGCCTATCTCGCCGACGTCGAGGCCGGGCGGGCGGGGCTCGCCGCCTTCCTGCAAGCCGAGGCAGACCGCAAGGTCCGCTTCTTCCGCTTCCCCTTCCTCGACGAAGGGGACACGGCGGCCAAGCTCGACGCCGTGCGCGCCGGTCTCGCCCGCTCCGGCCAGCGGAACCTGCCAGTGACGATCGACGATCAGGACTGGTCGTTCGAGAAGGCCTGGGTCGAGGCGCGCCGGAGGGGGGACCGCGCGGCCCTGGAGCGGGTGGGGGAGGAGTACCAGGAGGCGCTCCACGTCGAGGTGCGGGACCAGGAGGAGCGGGGGGACCGCGTCCTCGGGCGCCTTCCGCCGCAGGTCTCGCCGCAGATCCTCCTCCTCCACGCCAACGAGGTCGGCGCCGCCCAGTGGGACCGCCTGTTCACCTGGCTCGAAAAGCGGGGCTACCGCTTCGCCGCGGCCGACGAGGTGCTCGCCGACGCCGCCTTCGCCGAGGACCCCCGCTACATCGGCCCGTCCGGCTTCGGCCTCTGGGACCGCATCGCCGCCGTCCGGCGCGCCCGCGACGCCCAGGCCGGCGTCGAGGCGCTGCTCAAGACCCAGGCCGACGCCTGGAACCGCGGCGACCTCGAAGCCTTCGCCGCGACCTACGCCGAGGACGCCTCCTTCCTCTCGCCGACCGGCCTCACCCACGGCCGGCAGCAGGTGCTGGAGCGCTACCGCCGCCGCTATCCCGACCGCAAGGCCATGGGCACGCTGAGCCTGGAGGTGGTCGAGGCGCGCCCCGTCCAGGGCGTCGAGCTCACGGCCCTGGGCGACGCCCGTCCGGGCCGCGTCCACGGCCTTTCGATCGCCGCCCGCTGGAAGCTGGCCTATCCCGATCAGCCGGACAAGAAGACCGCCGAGGGGCTGACCCTCCTCGTCCTGCGCCGGCACGGCGACTCCTGGGAGATCGTCCAGGACGCCTCGATGTGATGCCTCCATGTAAAGCCCGCGGAGCCGCCGCCGTGCACGTCGCTTGCAGCCCGGGAGTCTCCCATGAGTGAGGCGGGCGGTCTCGGCTTCATGGTGCGCGCGTTGCGCCACCGCAACTACCGGCTGTTCTTCTCCGGCCAGACGGTCTCGCTGGTCGGGACCTGGATGACGCGGATCGCCACGAGCTGGCTGGTCTACCGGCTGACCGGCTCGGCGCTCCTGCTCGGCCTGGTCGGCTTCGCGGGGCAGATCCCCTCGTTCCTCCTCGCCCCGTTCGCCGGCGTCCTCATCGACCGCTGGGACCGCCACCGGCTGCTGGTCATCACCCAGATCCTCGCCATGGTCCAGTCGGCGGCGCTGGCGGCGCTGACCCTCGCCGGCGTCATCAACATCTGGCACGTCCTGGCCCTGAGCCTCTTCCAGGGGCTGATCAACGCCTTCGACATGCCGGCGCGCCAGTCCTTCGTGGTGGAGATGGTCGAGCGGCGGGAGGACCTGCCGAACGCTATCGCCCTCAACTCCTCGATGGTCACCGCCGCCCGCCTGCTGGGACCGTCGATCGGCGGCGTGATCATCGCCGCGGTGGGGGAGGGCTGGTGCTTCACCTTCGACGCCGTGAGCTATCTCGCGGTCATCGCCTCGCTCCTCCTGATGCGTCTCCAGCGCCGGGAGCGCCGGAAAGTCCGCGAGAGCAGGGTGCTGCACGAGCTCCGCGCGGGGTGGCGCTACGTCGCCGGCTCGCCGCCGATCCGCAGCATCCTCCTGCTCCTCGCCCTGGTGAGCCTGGTGGGGATGCCCTACACGGTGCTGATGCCGATCTTCGCCTCGACCGTCCTGCACGGCGGCCCGCACACGCTGGGATTCCTGATGGCGGCGACCGGCGTCGGCGCGCTCCTCGGCGCGCTGTTCCTCGCCCACCGCCGGTCGGTGCTCGGCCTCGGCAGGGTGGTCCCCGTCATGTCGGGCCTCTTCGGCGCCGGCCTGATCGGCTTCTCCCTCTCGCGCTCCCTGTGGCTCTCGCTGGCCCTCCTCACGGTCACCGGCCTCGGCTTCATGGTGCAGATGGCGGCGAGCAACACCCTCCTCCAGACCCTGGTCGAGGACGACAAGCGCGGCCGGGTGATGAGCTTCTACACCATGGCCATCATGGGCGTGACCCCCTTCGGCAGCCTGCTGGCCGGCGGCCTGGCCCACCGCATCGGCGCCCCCCGCACCCTCCTCTTCGGCGGCATCGGGTGCATCCTGGCGGCCCTCTGGTTCGCCACCCTGCTGCCCCGGCTGCGCGACAAGGTGCGGCCGATCTACATCCAGAAGGGAATCCTGCCCGCCATGGCCGCGGAGGGGATCAGCGCCGCCACGCAGTTGACCGTGCCGCCCGAGCGGTGAGGGTGCCGGTTCATCCTGAGCTTCGTCTCGCCCTGAAAGGGCGAAATTTGAATAGCCTGGCGCTTCAGCGCCAGGTAGAGGGTCATACTGATTCCCAACCCCGGAGGGGTGGCCGATGGGTGCCTGCCGCCCTTTCAGGGCTTGAAAGGATTCCGGGTTCGCCTACCTGGCGTTGAAACGCCAGGCTATTCAAATTCCGCCCCTATGGGGCGCTGCTCCCCTCCCAAGCGACCCGAGATGTGCATAAGAGGGTGCATAAGATGCCCGGGCCACGTCACTTTCCCACCGGGGCGGCGACCCTGTTTCCCCTCTAGCCCCAGTACTGGACGTGGATGTATGCGCCCGTCTGAAGGTTGTAGAGCAGATACCAGCCGGGATGATCCGGGTCGTCGTAGACCGCGAAGTCGTCGCCGCAATCCCAGCACCAGTCCACGGCGAGCGGCCAGTCCCAGGAAGCGACCAGGAAGGCGGAGCTGCCCAGCCAGAAACGGTGGTTCACCCGATCGAAGCGGGAGACCGAATACCGATAGGACGGCCCAACGCCGCCGAAGCGGCCGTGCTCGAACGCCCGGTTCTGATGAAAGCGCGGATCGTCCGGCCGGTCGTGGCCATACCAGCGGTCATGGTTGACGTGCGGCACGGCGTTCATCCGCCCGCCATCGAAGCGCTCCGCCTCCGGCTGGCCGCCCGGTCCTCTCCGCGCCGCCGGGGGCGGCGGCGGGTGGCCCTGGTTGGCGCGGGGCCGAGAGTGCTGCTGTTGTCCGCGCTGTGCGGCCAGAGGGAACGTTCCCAGAACCGTAAGCGTCAGCAACAGTGCGAAATATCTCTTCATGGCTGCTCCTTCCGAGTGCCCGTTCGGGCCTCCGCGGCACCACCGTCAGCCGGCGGCGCCGTCACGCAGGAATTTCATGCAAACCACGTGCGGGGGAGCGCGCGCGAGGGGGATGACCTTCTCGCCTTACTTCAGCGCGGTAACCTTCATCTTCTTGGCATCCCCGCCGTGCAGGACCGCCAGGGCCGTCCCGGAGTAGGTCTCCCGGGCTTCGTCGACCAGCAGGCGGCCGTCGATCTGCATCGCTGATCGATCACTTTTACGCCATCGCGGCCGTAGGCGACGGTCGCCTGCCCGCGCTTCTTGGTGTCGTTCAGATGCAGCGGCGCCGTCCCCTGGTGCCTGAGCTCGACCTCGACCCTGATCCGAGTTGTCTGATCGTTCAGCAGGGTGGCCAGCCGCGCCTGTAGATCGGTCAGCGGCTCAGCCCGCAGAGAGCTGGAGACCAACAGAACCCCTGAGGGGCGGAGGTATGATCGGGCCCCATGGATCTGTCCCTCGTCCTCCGGCACGACGTTCCCAGCGCGGGGGTGGGATTCGTGCTGCTGGGGATCGGGCTGGCGGCCGCGGCCGTGGCGTTCGCGCGGCGGCGAACGGGAGACTCGACGCTCGCCGCGTTCGCGGTCTTCACGACCCTCTACGCCGTGCGGCTGCTCTGCGATCTGGAGGCGACGAAGCAGCTCTACGCGCCTCCCCAGCCGGCGTGGGACAAGATGCTCGCCATCCTGAACTACGTCATGCCGGTGCCCGCCGGCTTCCTCTTCGAGCGGCTGATGGCGCCTCGCCGGCGGCGGTGGATCCGGCTCGTGTGGCAGGCCCAGGCGGCGCTGGCGGTGGTCGCCATCGGTCTGGAGATCGCCGCTGCGAAACCGGGGGTGCTCCTCGGGCCGTACCGGGTCCTGGTGCTGGCCGGGGCCGCGGTCGTCCTGGTCAGCGTGTTCCGGGCCGACCGGGAGCGGACTCCGGACCTCCCGCTCCTGCGGGCGAGCTTCCTGGTCCTCATCGCCTTCGTGACCTACGAGAACCTCGGCGGCACGGGGCTGGCGCCCTGGCAGGGCCATGTGGAGCAGTTCGGATTCCTGCTCTTCGTCTGCGGCCTGGGCACGGTGGCGGCGCGGCGCGTGTTCGGCGATCAGAACCGGCTGACGGAGATCCGGCAGGAGCTCGCGACGGCGCGGGCGATCCAGGAGTCCATCCTGCCGGGCGAGGCGCCGCGCATCCCCGGCCTCGACGTCGCCTTCCGCTATCTGCCGGCGGCCGAGGTGGCGGGCGACTTCTACGAGTTCCTGCCCGGCGAGGGGCGGCGGCTCGGGATCCTGGTGGCGGACGTCTCGGGCCATGGCGTGCCGGCCGCGCTCGTCGCCTCGATGCTCAAGGTGGCGGTGGCGGCGCAGGCGGCCCACGTCGCGAGCCCGGGAAGGGTGCTCTCGGAGATCAACGCCATCTTCCACGGCAAGCTCAAGAACCAGTTCATCACCGCCCTCTACGTCTACCTGGACCTCGAAAACGGCAGCCTCACCGCGGCCAGCGCCGGCCATCCACCGCCCCTGGTCTGGCGGCAGGGCTCGCGGCAGGTCGAGGAGCTGCCGCCGGGAGGCGTCGTGCTCGGACGGCTGCGCCGGGCCGCTTA
>DASWRX010000128.1:0-111035 GCA_036402955.1 Thermoanaerobaculia bacterium | reverse complement strand
GCCTTGGGCAGCAGGTTGTACTGCTGGAAGACGAAGCCGATCTTCTCGTTGCGGATCGCGGCGAGATCCGCGCCGGTGAGCTTCTCGACCTGCCGGCCGTCGAGGGCGTAGGTGCCGCCGGTGGGGACGTCGAGGCAGCCCAGGATCGACATCAGCGTGCTCTTGCCGGAGCCCGACGGGCCGATCAGGGCAACGAACTCGCCCGCCTCGACGTTCAGGTCGATGCCGCACAGGGCGTGGACCGCGTTGCCGTTGCTGCCGTAGATCTTGACCAGACCGCGGGTTTCGATGATTTTCATGTCCGTCTTCCCCTGATTTCAATTCCGACGATCCGGCTAATTGTTCTCGTCGTCCTTCTCAACCTTCTTGCGCGTCACGTCCTCGAGTGCCACCTGCTCGCCGGGACGCAGGCCGGAGGTGATCTCGACCCGCTCCAGGGTCGCGATCCCGGCGCTGACCGCCACCGGCTCGAAGTACTGCTTCCAGTTCTCGGACATCCAGACGAACTTGCTGCGGCCGTTGAGGGCCTCGCGCGCCTTGGCGATCTCCTTGGCCGGCAGCGCCGGCTTCAGGCGGTAGACCACGGTCGCGCCGTCGCGCCGCTGCAGGGCCTCGAGCGGGATCGACAGCGCGCCCGCGCGCTTCTCGCCCAGGATCTCGACGTTGGCGCTCATGCCGGTGCGGAAGGCGTCGTCCAGATGGTCGAGCGCGACCTCGATCTCGAACACCTTGATCTTGTCCACCACCTTGGCGGCGGGGGCGACGAAGCGCACCTTGCCGGTGAAGGTCTTCTGGGGATAGGCGTCGAGCGTGACGCGCACCGGCTGGCCCTTGCTCACCTTGGCGATGTCCACCTCGTTGAGGTTGACGCGGATGATCAGCGACTTGAGATCGGCGACGGTGAACATCACGGTGCCGTCGTTGAACGAGGAGACGCCGGAGGTCACGGTCTCGCCCAGCTCGACCCCCTTCTTGATCACCACTCCGGACATCGGCGAGGTGACCCGCGCCTGCTGGCTGTTCGAGGCGCCGGAGATGGGGATGCCGTGGTCCTCGACGATGCGGTAGCGCGACCTGGCGTTGGCCAGGGCCTCGGCGGCGAGGTCGCGCGTGGTCTGGAAGTTGCGGAACGCCTGGCTGCCGATCAGGCCGGCGTCGAACAGCGCCTTCTGGGCGGTGAGCTCGCGCTCGGCGTCGCGCAGCTTGAGATCGGCCTGGGCGACTCCGGACTTGACGTCGGAGAGCGACTGCGCCTGATTGACGTCCGGCTCCACCTCGGCCAGCACCTGCCCCGCCTTCACCACGTCCCCCTCGCGGACGCGCAGCCCCAGCACCCGTCCGGACACCGCGGACTTGACGTTCGCCTTGATCACGGGATCGACGACGCCCACCTCGCGCACGCTCACCTGGAGATCCTCGGACTGCACCTTGCCGAGCCGGAACGGCGACTCCGTCACCTCGGTCTTCGAGCGCGTGGTCGCCCGGGCCACCACGAGCCCCCCGGTCAGCAACACCACCGCGGACCCGGCGACGATCCATTTCTTATTGCGCATGAGATCCCTCTTTCTTGATGAAGACATCCGGCTCCGCCGCTCTCGGCTCCAGGTCATTCATGGTGCGGCGACCGCCATCCGGACTCTCTACGCAGGTTGAGGGGGAAAGGTTACAGGGGGCGCGGTAACGTTTCGAACGTCTCCGACATCATAGACAGGAGAGAATGGATTGAATGACTTCATCTTCAGCCCCAAAGCTCTCGCCTGGTAGCGTCCTCGACGGGACATACCGGCTGGACGGCCTGCTCGGCGAGGGGGCCGTCGGCGTCGTCTACCGCGCCACTCACCTCGGGCTCAAGAAGGCTTTCGCGCTCAAGCTGCTGAGGCCGGGCGCGGACCTCGACCCGTTCTCGGTGGCCCGCTTCCAGCGGGAGGCCGAGGCTCTCGGGCGTCTCCGGCATCCTCACATCGTGACGGTGACCGACTTCGGGGTCGATCCCGGGACGGGCGCTCCCTACCTGGTTCTGGAGCTGCTGGACGGGATTCCGCTCTCGGAGATCTGCCGGACGGCGGGCGCCCTGCCTGCGGACCGGGCGCTCCCGATCCTCGAGGCGGTCGCCGGCGCCGTCGACGCCGCGCACGGCCAGGGCATCCTCCACCGCGATCTCAAGCCCGGCAACGTCCTGCTGTGCGGGACGGAGCGGGACGTCAAGGTGCTGGACTTCGGCCTGTCGGAGATCCTGCCTCTCCCTCCCCTACCCCCCTCTGGAAGGCGGCCGGCGGCGCCGGGCGGCGGCGGCGCGGCGGAAACCGAGGAGCGCCTGACCGCGACTCACGACCTCCTGGGCACGCCGCTCTATGTCGCGCCCGAGCTGATCCGGCGAGCCCGCGCCGATCGTTCCTCGGACATCTACTCGTTCGCCGCGATCGCCTACGAGTTGCTGGTCGGCCAGCCGCCGTTTCAGGGATCGACGGCCGAGGTCTTGACCGGGCATCTCGAAAGAGAGCCTTCGCCGCCGGCGGGAGCGCTGCCCCACGAGATCTGGAAAACCCTGCGGGAGGCCCTGGCGAAAGATCCCGCCTTGCGCCCGGAGACGGCCCGCGAGCTGGTCCGCCGGCTCCGCGCCGCCGCCGGCCGCGAGCGGCGGCGGCGCTGGCTGCGGACCGAGGCGCCGCGCCGGATCCTCCTCTCCGCCCTCCTCGCCGCGGCCGTGCCCGCCGCCGGCCTCCTGGTTCCCGGCCTGCCCCTGGCCGATCGCTGGGCCGACGATCTCCGGATCCGCGCCGCGCCGGCACGCGCGCCCGATCCGAGACTCCTGTTGATCACGATCGACGAGGCCAGCCTCGCCGGTCCGGTGCCGCTGGCGGACCGGGCGGACGAGATCGGCGGCACGCTCGACCGCGTCTTCGCCGCGGGAGCGCGCGGCATCGCCGTCGATCTCCTCCTCCCCGACTCCTGGAGCGCGTCGCCCGGCTTCTCGAGCCTCGTGCTCCGCCATCCGGACGCTCTCACTCTCGCGGCCTTCTCCACTCCGGACGGCCGGGTTCTCGGCGCCGGCTGTGTCGGCGGCCTGACCGCGGCGGCCCTGGGCCCACGGGCCGGCGCCCTCTTCGGATTCGTCAACCTGGACGAGGACCCGGACGGCGTGATCCGCCACGGTCGCCTCGGCTTTCGGGACCGCGCGGGAGGCGAGCGGCCCTCCTGGGCGGCGCGAGCGGCGGGAACGCTCTCCCCGCTCCCGGCGGTCTCCGATAGAAAGGCTTTCTGGATCGATCACCGGACCGCCGCCGCGGGATTCACCCGGATCTCCTGGCGGGACGTCCCCGCCGCGCTGGCCGCGCGGCCCTGGACCTTCCGCGACCGCCTCATCCTGGTGGGCGGCGATCTGGTGGCCGCGGGGGACGACGTTCACCGGGTTCCCCACCGGCGGGCTCAAAAAGCGACCGTCTCGGGTCTGATGCTCCAGGCCCGGCTGGTCGACACCCTCCTCGCCGGAATGCCGGTCCGGGAGCCGCCGAAGGCTCCCTTTCTGGCCGCCGCGGCCCTGTGGAGCGGCCTTGCCGCGGCGGCCACCCTGCTCGTCCGGCGGCCGGTTCGCATCCTCGCCGCCCTGTTCGGAGGTGTCATGCTCTACTTCGCTCTATCGATCACGATCTTCCGGAGCACCGGCCTGCTGCTGCCGGTGACGGTCCTCCTCCTGCCGGCTCTCGGGGCGCTGGCGCTGGCGACGATTCTCCGGCGCGCGCTGCCGCCGATCCCGTGGAGCCGGGAATCATGACCATGTCCATGCGAGCCCTCGCCTGCGGACTGTTCCTCCTTGCCTCCCCGATCGCCGCAGCCGGCGCCCACGAAGCGGCGGCCATCATTTATCAAATTTCGGGGGAAACCCTGCAGAGCGCGCCCGGCCGCTCCCCGGAGCCCTTGCGCCTCTTCGATCTCCTGCCGGCAGGAGCCATCCTGGAACTGAAACCCGGCTCCCGTCTCGCCCTGGCGTTCGTCAGCGGCAAGCGCTATGAGATCTCCGGGCCGGCCGGCGCCACGCTCGGAAAGGGAGACCTCGCGGCCCGCTCGGGCGGCGTGCGATCGCTCCCGCCGGCGCCGCCCCTCCCCCGCCTGGCCCCGATCTCGGAGGACGACCATCCGGGCCTCAAAGCGGGAGCCATCCGCATCCGCCGTGAGGAGATCGAAGCGCTCTCTCCGCGCAACGGGGCCACGACTCTCGCTTCCGCCACCGTCCTCCGCTTCCAGACCGCCAGCGGTGCCGCACGCTGTCAGGTGGAGATCGAGGACGCCGGTGGGACCATGATCTTTCGCGCCGTCACGGAGGCCGCCGTGAACGTCCCCGCGGGGCTCCTCGCGCCCGGCGCCTCCTATCACTGGACGGTCAAGGCGCTGGACAGGCCCGGCCCGGCGATCCAGGGCGAAGCCGATTTCGTCACCCTCGCCAGGGAAACGGCCGAAGCCCGCGAGAGGTTGCAGCGCTGGGTACGAGACGCCGGGGTTGCGGACGACCTCAGGCTGTTGGAGGCGGTGGACCGGGGCTTGGGGTTGGAGGAAGAGTCTCGACACACCAGCGAGAACGCGCCCTGCCCGTTCTCCGCACCGGGCGTGGTCCTCGAGGCGGTCAGCCCGGAGTCCGCGGCCTTTCTCGCCGGCTTGACGCCCGGCGACCGGCTGGTTTCCTGGTGCAGGACCTCCGGCGACGGCGGAGGCTGCGCCGAGCGAGGAGATCTCCGCTCGCCGTTCGACTGGCTGGACCTCCAGATGGAGGGCGTCCAGCGCGGCGGAGTGGTCCTCGAAGGAACCCGCGGGGCTGCAAATCTCCACTGGAAGCTGCTACCGACCTTTCAGGGCGTGACGGTGGCGCCGCTCCTCCAAGGGGAGCCTGCCGAGGCCTACCGGGCCTACCGGGATCGCGAGCAGGCCGGCGATCCGGTCTCCGCGGCGAAGGAGATCGACCGTGCCGCGGAGTCGGCCGAAGGAGGTCACTGTACCGACGCGGCGCTCTGGCTCCGGCTCCAGGCGGCTCAGCTCCGTGCCAGGACCCGGCAGTGGACCGAGGCGGATGTGGGGTTCCAGTCCGTCCTGACCAAGGCTCGCGCGCTCGGAGCCGGCCCCGTGGAAGCGCACCTCCAGATGAGCTGGGCGGAGACGTTGCTGTCGCGCGGCAACGCCGCCCAGGCCCGGCAGCGGCTCGCACGAGCCCTGGAGCTGGAAGAGACAAGGCATCCCGAAAGCCTGGGCGTGGCGACGGTGCTCATCCGGCTCGGCAATGTGGCCGAGAGGCAGGATGACCTGGACGAGGCCGACCGCCTGTACCGGCGGGCCTCCGGCCTGGTTCTCCGCGCCGCTCCGGGGGGTGGCGCCGAAGCGGCCGTGGCGAACAACCTCGCGGTGATCGCGGGAAGACGAGGGGACCTCGCGCAAGCCGAGCTGTACATGGCCCGCGCCCTGGCGATCCGGGAACGGCTGACGCCCGCGAGCGATGCCATCGTCCCGACCCTTCTGACCCATGGCAACCTGATGTATGCCCGCGGTGATCTCGCGGGCGCCGAGGCCACTTTCCTCCGCGCCAAGAAGATCCTCGAACAGCTCAAGCCCGAGAGCCTCGACTTGGCCAAGACGCTGCACGACCTTGGCGAGATCGCCCACCATCGCGGGGATGACGACGCCGCCGAGAGCCTCTATCGGCGAGAGCTGGCCCTCTACGAGAAGGTCGACCCCAGCGGCAAACAGGTGCGCGACACCCTGATCGGCCTCGGCGAAGTGGCGCTGCAGCGCCGGCAGGGCACGCGGGCGGAGGAGGCGTGGCGGCGCGCCCTCGCGATCAGCGAGAAGCTCAACCCGAAGGGGCCCGACACGGCCTGGTGCCTGGGCGGCCTGGCGGAGACGGCGAAGCTCCAAGGGCGGGGCGCGGAAGCCGAAAAACTTCTGGAGCGAGCCCTGGCGATCTGGCAACCGATCAACCCCGAGGCCGTCGACGCGGGCTCCATCCATCTGAAGCTCGGCCTTCTCCTGTTCGATCAGGGTCAAGCCGACGCTGCCGAAATACAGATTCGCACAGCGATCCGGATCCAGGAGAAGAATCGCGCGGTGCTGCCCGAGGGCTACCAGGCCCTGGCCCGGTTGCAGGCGCGAAGGGGCCGGCGTCAGGAGGCCGCGGCGAGCTACCTGGCGGCGGTCGAGGCCCTGGAAAACCAGGAGACGCGCCTCGGAGGCGCCCGGGAGTCGCGATGGCTCTACGGCTCGTCCCTTGGGGATCTCTACTTCGAAGCCACGGAGCATCAGATCGTGCTCGGGCAACCGCGGGAAGCCTGGAAACTCCTCGAGAGAGGGCGCGCCCGGGGTTTCCGGGAGATGCTGGCCCAGCGGGACCTGCGCTTCGCCAGGGAGGTGCCCGCGGAGCTCTACGCCGAGCGCCACCGGCTGGATGCCGAGTACGACCAGGCCCAGGCAGACCTTACCAAGTGGGCCCCTGAACAGGACCCGGACAAGCTCGAGGCGCTCCAGGGCCGCCTGCGGGACCTGCGGCTGGAGCAGACCGCGGTCCAGGAACGGATTCTGCGATCCTCGCCGCGCCTCGCGTCTCTCACCAGCCCCCGCACGCTCGACCTCGCGGCGGTTCGCGCCGCTCTCGATCCGGGAACCGTCCTGCTCGAGTATGCGGTGGGACCGGAGAGGACCTGGCTCTTCGTGGTTCAATCCGCGAGCTTGGCCGGCCCTGGCCTGTCGGTCTTCCCCATCGCCGCCGGCAAGCAGGCCCTGCGCGAGGAGGTGGAAGGCTTCCGGCGCCTTCTGGAGCGCCCGGGCTCCGACCGCTCGGCGCTCCAGGCCCGGGCACGCCGCCTCTACGCTCTGCTGGTCCGCCCCGCCGAGGGAGAGATCCGCGGGGCGCGGCGGCTCCTCGTGTCTCCCGACGGGCCGCTGCACACCCTTCCTTTCGCCGCGCTGATGCGCGGCAACCGCTATCTCGTCGAGTGGAAGCCGATCCACTCCGGGCTCTCCGCCACCGTCTACGCGGAGCTGACGCGGTCACGCCCCAACCGGCGGAATCCGGGAGAGGAGCCTCTCGTCTCCTTCGGCGATCCCGTCTATCCGCCGATCGCGGGCGCCGTCCCCGCCGATCCCGAGGTTCGCGAGGCCCTCCGGCGCGGGCTGACCCTCACTCCCCTCCCCTTCACCCGTAAGGAAGTGGAGGCCATCGCCGCGCTGTTCCCGCGGGGCCACGAGTACCTCGGGCGGGAGGCCACCGAGGAGAAAGCCAAGGCCCTCGGACCGGAGACGCGCCTCGTCCACTTCGCCTGCCACGGGTTGCTCGACGAACGCTTCCCGCTCAACTCCGCCCTCGCCCTGACCCTGCCGGACCCTCCGGTGAAAGGACAGGACAACGGTCTGCTCCAAGCCTGGGAGATCTTCGAGAGCGTGCGCCTCGATGCCGATCTGGTCACTCTTTCCGCGTGCGATACGGCCTTGGGAAAGGAGATGGGCGGCGAGGGCCTCGTCGGCCTCACCCGCGCGTTCCAGTACGCGGGAGCCCGCTCGGTCCTCGCCTCGCTCTGGGGGGTCGCCGACGACTCCACCGCCACCTTCATGAAGAGTTTCTACGGCTATCTCCGCGGCGGTAAGACCAAGGACGAGGCGCTGCGGGCCGCGCAGATCGAACAGATCCGGAAGAAGTCCGGGGCCTCGCACCCCTTCTTCTGGGCGGGCTTCGAGCTCACCGGCGCCTGGCAGTAAGGCCGTTCCAGATCTGGAACGAGCCTCATTCTCCGCCATTCCAGAAGTGGAACCTCAACGTGGTGCTCCTTCGGGTACATCGCGATTTTTCAAACAGTTGTGAAGGTTTCTAAGCCAGGCCGTGAAATTGCTCTCCCTTTCTCCATAGATACTTTCGCCGACCCATCTCGGCCGCAAAGGCGAAACGAGATGTCCATACCGCGGCTTGCGGTGGCGAACCTGACAAGAAAGGAGCGCACATGAAACGCGAGAACGGACGAAAGGGAAGAATTCTCACTAGTCAGGAGCTCAAGGGCGCCTTGGGCGGGACGGACAGCCTCCCAACTTCCAGCGATAGCGGAAGCAGCCAGCAGACCGACGCTCGAGCCGAGGTCATCGATACTGGTAGCGCATAGAATTTGGGAAAGGAGCGCACATGAAACGCGAGAACGGACGAAAGGGAAGAATTCTCACTAGCCAGGAGCTCAAGGGTGCCTTGGGCGGGACGGACAGCCTCCCGCCGACTTCCAGCGATAGCGGAAACAGCCAGCAGACCGACGCTCGGGCCGTGATCATCGAGACCGGCTAGATTTCTGGGGTTGATTCAGCTTCGCCGAACCCACGGCCGCCCCGGGCCTTAACTCAAGCCCCGGGGCGTCTGGCTCTCCCGGGCCACCTTCACGTTTCCGCCAACATCTCTGTTCCATTTCTGAAATTTGGCCGGGGTTTCACGGGTCCAGAAATGGGACACGGCGCTCCGTCGAAGTTGAAACACCTCTGATTATAAAGGGGTTTAGACCCCGATACAATCTGGCCCAGTGATTGCCATGCTCAAGAGCAGCCTACGGCTTGACCCGAGGTTCATGGCAATCGGAAGGCTCGACGACCCTGCCATTGGCTCCGCGGCAAGCCGGGAAGTACCTACGTCTGAAAGGAGTACCCCATGGCCACCTGCAAGACTCTACTCATCAGGTCCTTTGTCATTGCGGCAGTGTGCTGCCTGCTCTCATCCACACAAGTCTCCGCCGATCGCGGGCGGCCCGGACTGCTCTACAAGACTTTGGTCACAGACGCCGGCAGGCTCCTACGCGGCTCCCGCTGGTCCACGGATTTCAACGGTGGCAGCCTGCCAGACCGGACCTGGGTGACCGGAATCCGGAACAAGGGACTCAACTCACTTCACCTTTATGCCGAAGCCCCAGGCTATGGATATGCCCCCGGAAGTCTGGCAACTCAGATCGACACCCTCGTGGACTGGACAGCCCAGGATGGACTATATCTGATCATTACAATCGGTAACGTCGCGAACCAAGGAGGCTACGACTACAACTTCGCACGCGGCTTCTGGAATTTCTATGCGCCACGCTACAAGAACCGCACGCATGTAATCTACGAGATCTACAACGAACCTCAAGTCGACGTGAGCACCTGGACGTCGCAGCCATCTTCGTCGGCTACCTTGCAGCTCGAGCGTGACATGTACACGCTGATCCGGACCTATGCGCCGAGCACCCCGGTACTCCTCTTCAGCTACGGCCTCTTCAGCAACGGCCCGGCGGTCCTGCAGGACGTTCAAGCACTGGGGTCGACGGTCAACTGGAGCAACGCCGCGATCGCGTTCCACGGCTACTCTTCTCTCACGGATATCAAGAATACCCTCGCCTATGTCAAGAACGCCGGATATCCGTGCATTCAAACCGAGTTCTTCAACACCTCGAACAATGCACAGGACGTGCCTCAAACCGAGTACTATGAGGACAGCAGAACGTCCTGGATGACCTTCCTTCTACTCGACGCAACCCTTGACGACACCCGGTTCAAAAATCCCTTGGATCAGGGCTGGATCGTCTGGGTCGCGGATTACGGCACCTGGCCGGCGACCTCGACTCCTCCGCTCAATCAGACCGTCGCCATCAAGGCAACCGTGAACGGCAAGTGGGTCACCGCCGGCTCAGGTCCGTTGATCGCCAACAAGGACACGATCGGGACTTCAGAGAAGTATCTCGTGGTCAGCATGGTGGGCGGCTATTACGTCGGTCTCCAGGCAAAGGTCAACAACTACTTCGTAGACGCCGACTCCTTCAACAGCTACTACCTCATCGCCAATTTCGCCAACCCGAAGAAGTTCGAATGGATGAATCGACCCGATGGGACCGTGGCCCTGAAGGCGGTGATCAACAACAAGTTCGTCTCCGCGGATCTGAACCTGGCCAATCCTCCCAAGCTGATCGCCAACCGGACAACGGCAGGGCCGTGGGAGTGGTTTGCCGTGTCGGTCACTCCTTGAAGTCTCGGCAGTCCGCCTGCACCGTCTCCCCGCCGGCACGCCAAGCTGATCGGCGACATTATGGATCGAATTAGCCGGCTGGAACGATATTCACCATAAGAATTCTTGTCTGCTCAAGAAAGGATGAACATGAACAGCAAATCTACCCTCCTGCTCCTCCTATCACTGATCGCGCTTCCAGCTTTCGGGGCCAGTTTCTTCGGTCCTACGGACGGATTACGCGATCTCGGATACAGCTGCTATGGATGCAACACACCCGTCTTCACGGGATCGGTAGTAGAAATGCGCCAGCAGGGAATCTGGCCGAACACGGCAATTTACTCGGCCCCCGACACAGATCGGGATACCAAAATCACGGATGGCACCTGCCGGGACACAGATTACCTGGCTCTGGCGCGCATTTCCGGCACTCTTGCCACCTCCGGGAATGTCCCACGTCCGTTCATCCTGGACTTGTCGTCAGTCATTTTCGGCACCAATCCGCCTCGACAGTGCAGCGACACCAATCCCTCAAATCAGTGGCATCTTCTAACCGATTGGCAGTCCCGCCTGGACCGTTTCAAATCGGTATCCGGGAGCAACTTCAACACCTCGACCGTTGGTGCGATCGTCCTCTTCACGGAGGTTGCCAACGAAAACGGCTTCGTGGTGTCGAACTCCGTCATTAACCAGATTGCCGCCTACGTCAAACAGCTCTGGCCCGGGATTCCCGTTATGGCAGGCTACCCAACAGCCGCCAACCACGCAGGTTACGGCATGCAGTACACACCCAACAGCTTCCCCTACCAGTTGGACTACATAGCGACCTGGGATTACACCGTGACCTCCCCGGCCGACCGTCGCTATGCTGGCGATGCCACGGATCCGGGCGCGTACAGCCTCCTGCTCGCCCGGCTTAGTCCTACTCAAAAACTACTCTACAACGTAGGGGCTTTCAGCTTTGCTGGCCCCCCGACCACCTGCCCGGCCCGATCCCCGATCAACGGCGAGAGGTTCGACCTTCTGGTGCGCAACTGGTGCGCATGGTCATTCCAAATTCACGGGGACCGATCGGTGGGTCTCGTCACGTTCCTTTGGGGCGCGCCTCAGAGCTGGGATCCCAACGCTTATGGCGCACAGCGCATCATCAATTGGGAGCTCAACAATTGCGGGGGCACGGCCCTGAGACCGGCGCTCGTTTCGGTGGCGAACGTAGTTTCAGGAGGAGGTTTCTGCTTCCAGTGAAGCCGCCGCCCCGCCCCCGCCCGTAATGCCCAGCCGCTTCATCGTGCGATGGAAGGTGGTCTTGGTGAGCCCCAGGCTCTCCCGGGCCGCCTTCACGTTGCCGCCGTGCTGCTCCAGGCGCGAGAGGATCAGCTCGCGCTCGAAGGCTTCCAGCGCGTCGCTCAACGTAGCGTCATCCCCGAGGAGCGGCCCGGCCTTGGGATTGGGGGCGCCGCTCAGGATCTCGGGAAGGCAGCGCTAGATCAGGGCGCGGTCGGGCCAGTCGCCGGCCTGAGGCGTGGATCACGAAGAGGGAGCAGGCGGGGGCTCACCGGCGACTGGCGATAGGAGCCGTTCCAGATCCGGGACCGGCTCCCGGCGCCACGGTTCCAGAAATGGGACCTGGGACGTGGATCGCCGTCCAAACCCTGAATCAGCCCAACAGGTTAGGAATTCTAGAAGGCATGGCGGCAGAGTTGCTCCTCTGCGTGCAGGCCATAGCGGCCGCAGCCAAAGGAGATCAGAACATGAAGAGCCAAAAAGAGCAGAAGGGACGTACCCTCACCGACCTTGACCTCAAGGCAGTCCAGGGCGGGACGAACAGCACGCCTCCCCCAACCGATCAGAACCCCGACGCGCGGGCCCAGGTCATCGAGACTGGCGTGAGCTGATCGGGTAACCCAAAACCGTCAGATAGGAGATCGAAATGAAGAAGACGCCTTCCAGAAAGCTCTCCCTCAAGCGCGAGACGGTCCGTTCCCTGGAGGATGGCTCCTTCGCTCATGCTCTTGGAGGAGCGACCATCGGGAGCAACTACAACTCCTGCAGCGAGTTCAATTCGTTGGCCGCCTGCCATGGTGGATCCCTCGTCTCTGCTTGCATAACCAACTGCACTTCCTGCTAGCCGGAGGGCTCCGGTCCGGCCTCATCATTCCAGCCGGACCGGAGCCGCTCCCTCCTACCTACCCCGGCGGTAATCCCTGGTGGTCCTGGTGAGCCCCAGGCTCCCCCGGGCCGCCTTCACGTTTCTGCTGCTCTGCTCCAAGCGGGAGAGGATCAATTCGCGAGACTGGCCGACGTCCGCTCCGTTCCACTACCGGAACGACCCAGGCTGCCAACCGATCCAGAAACGGAACACGTCGCTCCATGGCGATTGAAACATCCCTGATTATCAATGATTTATAGTCTCTGCCCGACCCGGCTCTGAAATTGCGATGTCTCAATGCCAGCATAGGTTTTTACCCCCAGATTCATGGCAACCGAAAGGCTGAGGACATGACTAAGAGAAGTTTGAGCACGCTGGCAATCCTGCTCTTCATCGCGCAATGCATACACGGCCAGATCTCTCTGCAGATCCTGCCACGATCACAGGCTGACAAGAATTTCAGAGTCGGAGGCATGGCGGGCTTCTCGATCACCTTGCCGCCGGGCGACACGGTGTGGTCGGAGGATGGCCTGCCGGCAGGCGCCGCTACGGGTGGCGATTACGAGGGTTGGAGTTGGGTCGGCTCAAACCCGTCGGCCTTCTCCGGCGGCTCGGCCCATCAATCGGCAGCCCTCGCCGGCTTCCACCAACATTACTTCGCCGGGGCGACCAACCTGCTGACCGTCAACACGGGCGACATGCTGGTGGCCTATGTCTATCTCGATCCGACCAGCACGCCCACCGAGGTCATGCTGCAATGGAACGACGGCACCTGGGAGCATCGGGCCTACTGGGGAGCCAACCAACTCCTCTGGGGAACGGATCGGACGAGCAATCGCTATTACATGGGAACCCTGCCACCCGCGGGGCAGTGGGTCCGGCTGGAGGTACCGGCCAGCGCCGTCGGGCTCGAGGGCCGTGCGATCAACGGCATTGCTTTCACGCTCTATGGCGGACGCGCAACCTGGGACCATGCCGGGACGTTTTCCAGACCGTCAACGCCTACCGATGTCACGTGGGTGGAAGACAGCCTACCCGCGGGCGCTGTACAGGAGGGCAGCAATGAGGCTTGGAACTGGAAGTCCTATAACCCGAAGGTCGAACCCGGCCCGGCTCCCTACTCCGGCTCCTATGCCCACGCGTCGGACCGCGTCGCGGGCCTGCACCAGCATTATTTCTACTGGGCGACCAACAGCTTGACCGTCAATGCCGGCGATTCCCTGTTCGCCTACATCTATCTGGACCCTTCGTCTCCGCCCACCGAGGTGATGCTGCAGTGGAACGACGGCACCTGGGAGCACCGGGCCTATTGGGGAGCGAACCAGATCGGCTGGGGGACCGATGGAACCGACAGCAGGCGCTACATGGGAGCGCTCCCCCCGGCCGGGCAGTGGATACGGCTGGAAGTGCCCGTCAATCGGGTGGGACTGGCAGGCCGGACGCTGAACGGAATGGCATTTGCGCTCTATGGAGGACAGGCGTTCTGGGATCACGCGGGGAAGTCATGGACCACGCCACCGCCCGGGGACGTGGCGTGGTCCGAGGACGGCGTACCCGCGGGCGCCACGACTTCCGGACTTGCCGAAGGCTGGACCTGGGTCGGCTCCAATCCTTCTCCCTTCTCCGGCGGCTCGGCCCACCAGTCGAGCAATCTTGCCGGGCTGCATCAGCACTTCTTCTCGGGAGCGACGACCACGCTGACCGTCGATGCGGGGGATACCCTGGTGGCCTACGCCTATCTCGACCCCGCCAGCAAACCCAGCCAGCTCATGCTCCAGTGGAATGATGGAAGTTGGGAGCACAGGGCCTACTGGGCCGCCAGTCCGGGGTCCAGCGCCTTTCCATGGGGCACCGAGGGAACGAACAGTCGCTATTACATGGGGCCGCTGCCGCCTGCCGGGCAGTGGGCGCGGCTGGAAGTGCCGGCCAGCGCCGTCGGGCTCGAGGGCCGGACGATCAACGGCATGGCGTTCGCGCTCTACGGCGGACGAGCGACCTGGGACCATGCCGGAAAGTCTTCTGTCTATCCCTCGGACGAGTACCGGGTCTACGCGACGACCTCCCTGCCACGAGGGCGATGGAGCGACGACCTGAATACGAGAGATTATTTTCTGGAGTCGCAGTACGCCGGGACCGATCCCAGCACGGACCTCGACAACTGCTCGGTCCAGCATGATCCAAGAACGTGGAATCCGCGCTGCATCGACAACATCGTCCTCTTGACGAAGAACGTCAGTTGCGGCTCGGCCAACCCCACCTACGCCTGCCAGAGCAACGATCTCTGGAACGGCTATCCTGGGCGTTTCAACATGAGCACGTTCCCCGTTCGGCCTCCCACCGGCGACAACGGCTTCGGCTGGCCGAGCAATAACAGCTGGGGCGTCAAAGGCTTCACGCCGATCGTCACCAAGGACATCGTCAACAGCCTGCAACCCTCGCCTCCTCTCACGGGCGTGGCAAACTACTGCCATCCGAGCAACCCGGGGGACTTCGCGACCGGCGCGGCGAACTCGGAAGTGACGCAGGTGAAATTCGCGGACGGCACGACCCGCTGGTTCATGGCCTACAACAACCAGATCCATTATGAGCTCGAGAACAACGGGTTCAATGGCGCGGATCTCTGGCGCATTCAATGGGCCTATTCCAACGACGGGAAGACCTGGACGCCGGAGAACCGGCCCCTCATCAGGGACACCAGCGAGAGCTCGCGGAACTGTTGGCAAGGCATTCTGCTGACGGACATGTTCGTCGACACCGACGCGACGGACCCTCTCCATCCCCAGCCCTACTTCTACATGGCCGCCACGATCGTCCTCACCGAGCACGTGTGGCTCTTGCGGAGTCCTGTTGTCCAGTCCTCGGTTCCGGGCTATGACACCTCGCTGGGATGGGAGGTGCGGGGAGACGTCGACCCCGTAACAGGGAACAATCGCTGGATCCGTATCCCTCCCTCGATGTTGGGAACGGAGATCGATTTCTACGCGCTCGGGGCCAAATCCATCGTGCCCTCACACTTCCCTGGCTCCTACGGAGGACTGGTCAAGCAGACCGTGATCGGACGGGTCTTCTCCTCGTATCAACCCAACAGCCCGTCGAAATACCTGGCGCTGACCGTCGACAAGAACGGCACGGGACCTGATCTCCTGGAGCTGTGGGCGACGGACGACCTCAACAAGCCGTTCGTCTACCAGAGCACGGTGGGGGACAAGTTCACCGCTCCCTTCGGCGGTTACGGCTTCGAGATGGGCTTCGTCCATTATCCGGACAACACTCCGGGCACACCGCGGCTCTTCGACAACGACGTCGAGATCTGGTTCAGCGAAAGCGCGGTCTGTGAGGGGATCCCCAACTGCGATCCCAACAACCCACCAGGCTATAGAGGTCAATCCGCCTTCACCGTCTCTCGCCGGCACGCCAAGCTGATCGGCGATATTTATGGGCCGAATTAGCTGGCGAGAACGACAACCACTCTGGGAGTGTTCATCTGGTCAAGACAGAAAGGAGTTAAACATGAATCGAAAATCCACCCTTCTCCTCGCCCTATTACTGAGCACCACTCCGACATTCGGCGCCAGCTTCTTCGGCACTGGGATCGATCGGTGGGTCTCGTCACGTTCTTGTGGGGCGCACCCCGGTATTCGAATCCAAATATCTACGGTGCACAGCGCATCATCGACTGGGAACTGAATCATTGCGGGGGCACGGCCCTGAGGCCAGCGCTCATTTCGGTGGCGAACGTGATTTCAGGAGGAGGTTTCTGCTTCCAGTGAAACCTCCGCCCCGCCCCCACCCGTAATCCCCAACCGCTTCATCGTGCGGTGAAAGGTCGTCTTGGTGAGCCCCAGGCTCTCCCGGGCGGCCTTCACGTTGCCGCCGTGCTGCTCCAGACGCGAGAGGATCAGCTCGCGCTCGAAGGCTTCCAGCGCCTCGCCGAGAGAAACACCATCCGCGAGCAGCGGTCCCGCCTTGGGATTGGGGGCGCCGCTCAGGATCTCGGGGAGGCAGCGCTCGATCAGGGCGCGGTCGAGCCAGGCGCCGGCCTGGGCATGGATCACGAAGAGGGAGCAGGCGCGCGCCAGGTCCCGCACGTTGCCCGGCCATTCGTGGGAGACCAGGGCCCGGAACGCCTCCCGGGTGAAGCCCATCGTGCGCTTGCGGTGCTTGCGCTCGTGGTGGCGGCGGAAGTGCTCGAGCAGCGGCGGAATGTCCCATGGACGCTCGCGCAGGGGGAGCAGGCGGACGGCCAACGTCCGGAAACGATCATAGAAGTCCGCCCGCACGGCCCCGTCGCGCACCGCCTGGTCCAGATCGCGGTTGGTGGCCAGCACGACCGCCACGTCCACCTTGTGCTCGCGGGTCTGCCCCACCGGCGTCACCGTGTGGTTTTCGAGCACCCGCAGCAGGTGGGCCTGCGCCCGCGGGGTGAGCTCGGCCACCTCGTCGAGGAACAGGACGCCGCCGTCGGCGGCGCGGAAAAAGCCGGGCTCATCGGTGAGGGCGCCGGTGAAGGAGCCCCGCTTGTGGCCGAAGAAGCGGGAAGCGGCCAGCTCGTCGGTGATCTCGGCGCAGTTGACCACCACCAGCGGCCGCTTGTGGCGCGAGCTGTAGGCGTGGAGATAGCGGGCGATCAGGTCCTTGCCCGTGCCGCGCTCGCCGAGCACCAGGATTGGCTCCGGGTTCTCCACTTCCATGGCGGGAATGAAGGTCTCGTGCAGGACCCGCCGCAGGGCGGCCGTGTGCGAGGAGTCGCCGAGGATCTCCGGACCGTTGTCCGCCGCCCCGCGCAGCTCCTTCAGCTCCCGCTCCCGGGCGGCGTGGCGGAAGGAGAGGCCGAACAGCCTCCCCACCGCCGTGGCGTAGCCTTCGAGCCAGGCGCGGTCGGCTTCGCCGTAGGCTTCCAGCAGACCGCTGTTCTGGAGGTAGATCACGGCGAGCACGGCGTCGCGGAGCGGATCGCGGATCGGCGCGCAGAGGACGCTGTAGCCTCCCCCCTGGAGCGACGGGGTGTGCGAGGCGTCCGCTTGCAGCCGCGGATCCTCGATCAGCTCGGGCCGGCCGCTCGCCACGACCCGCTGGATCAGCGACGGGCTCACTCCCAGCACCGACTCCCCCCGCTCGCAGGCGGCGATCTGCTCCTTGCTGAGCTGGCCCAGGACGTGGAGGGCCCGCAGGCGAAGCGGCTCCGCCTGCTCGACCGTCAACAGCAGGGCCTTCTGGGCGCCGAACCCCCGCGCGGCGGCTTCGAAGGAGGCGCGCAGCGCCGCCTCCTCGCCGCCGTCGTCCGCCAGCACGGCCAGCAGCTCGCTCATCGCGCCGAGGAGCTGCGAGTAGTCGCGGCCGGTGGATGGAGGAGCGGGAGCAGGCACCTCGTCAGGGTATCAAGAGAAGCGGCAGCTCGGAGCCGCCCTGCTCAGGCGACCGTCCGCCCCTACCAGACCCGGCACACCTTCTCCGGCTCTTGTACATCGCCTGGCCAATGCCGGTTTCGCAGGCCGGGTGCCCTTGTTGACACGAACTTCGTGCCTCACTAACCTTGCGTCATGAAGAACGTGACGATCACCCTGGAAGAGGACGTAGCGCACTGGGCGCGGGTGGAAGCCGCCAAGCGGGAAACGAGCGTCTCCCGCTTGGTGGGCGAGATGCTCCGGGACCGTATGCGGTCTTTGAACGCCTATGAGGAGGCGCGGCGGCAGTTCTTCTCCGTCGAGCCTCGTCCTCTCCAGTCCGGTGACGCTCCTCTTCCCTCTCGCGAGGAGATCCATGATCGCGCGGGTCTTCGTCGACACTAACGTCCTGGTTTATCAACTCGACCCGCGGGAGGCCGACAAGCAGGTCCGGGCCAGGGGCTGGCTGGACCATCTCTGGGCGTCTCGCGCGGGGAGGATCAGCTTCCAGGTTCTCCAGGAGTTCTACGTCACCGTCACGCGGAAACTGGATCCCGGGCTGGAGGCCGAAGCGGCCAGGAAGATCGTCCGCGCTCTCTGGGCATGGCAGCCCGTCGCCATCGACGAGCGAAGCTTCATGGCGGCCTGGGGCATCCAGGACCGCTTTCAGCTTTCCTGGTGGGATGCGCTGATCGTGGCGGCGGCTCGGTCAGCCGATTGCTCGTATCTGCTGACCGAGGACCTCCAGCACGATCAGGATCTCGACGGTCTGCGGGTCGTCAATCCCTTCCAGGTCTCTCCTGAGGACTGGATGTCCGGCTCCTGACCGTCCGCCGCACGAGCATCAGATCTCAGGCGTCCGCCCCTACCACACCCGGCACACCTTCTCCGGCTCCTTGTACATCGCCTGGCCGGGCTTGCAGGCGAAGGCCTTGGCGAACTCGGGCATGTTCACCACCACGCCGTTGATGCGGTACTGGTGCGGCGAGTGGGGATTGATGCGGGCGTTCAGGCGCAGGGCCTCGGGACGGTCGCCGCCGCAGTCCCACTGGGCGAAGCCGACGAAGAAGCGCTGCTCGGGCGTCAGGCCGTCCCGCGGCTCGAGCGTCTGGCCGCGCGTCTCCTCCTGCCAGGCGATGTAGGCCAGGATCAGCCCGCCGAGGTCCGCCACGTCCTCCCCCAGGGTGAGCTGGCTGTTGATCTTGATGTCGTCCACCACCGTGTACTGGGCGTACTGGTCGGCCACGCAGGCGACGCGCTGGCGGAATTCCTTGTCGTCCGCGGGCGTCCACCAGTTGCGCAGGTTTCCCTGCGCGTCGAACTGCCGCCCCTCGTCGTCGAAGCCGTGGGTCAGCTCGTGGCCGATGGTGCCGCCGGTGTTGCCGTAGTTGGGGGCGGCGTCGAGCTTGGGATCGTAGAGCGGCGGCAGCAGCACGCCGGCCGGGAAGTTGATCTCGTTCATCAACGGGTTGTAGTAGGCGTTGACCGTGGACGGCGTCATCCCCCACTCCCCGCGGTCGACCGGCTTGCCGATCTTGGCGAGCTGCCGCCGGGTCTCAAAAATGGCCGCCCGCTCCACGTTCCCCGTGAAGTCACCGCGCCGCACCTCGAGCCCCGAGTAGTCGCGCCAGCGGTCCGGATAGCCGATCTTGTCGGCGATGGCGTGCAGCTTGACGATCGCCTGCTTCTTGGTCTCCGGGGTCATCCAGGGGGACTCCTGGAGCCGCTTCTCCATCGCCTCGTGGATCTGCCGCACCATCCGCACTGTGTCGGCCTTGACCGGCGGCGGGAAAACCTTGCGCACGAAGACCTCCCCCAGCGCCTCCCCCAGATCGCGGTCGACGAACCGCACGCACCGCTTCCAGCGCGGCGCCATCCGCTGGGCCCCGTTCAGGTAGGCGCCGTAGAAGTCGAAGGCGGCCCGCTGGAAGGGAGTGGAGAGGAACGGCGCGGCATCGCTCGCCAGGTGAAACCGGAGGTAGGTCCGGAGGTCGGCGAGGCTGAGGGTGGAGAGCTGCCGCTCCACCTCCTGGTAGAACCTGGGCTCGGTGACGTTGAAGTCGTCGAGCCCCGGCTGGCCGAGGGCGCTCAGGTAGGCGTCCCAGCGGAAGGCGGGAGTGAGCGCCTGGAGATCCTTGCGCTTCATGGGATGGTCGATGCTGTGGGGATCGCGGAGCTGGACCGGCGTCAGGGAATTCCTGGCGAGGGCGGTCTCGACGCGCAGCACGGTCTCGGCGCCACGCGCCGGCTGCGGATCGCCCAGCAGCTCGAACAGCTTCCGGATGTAGGCCTGGTAGTGCTCGCGGGCCTCCTTGGACTTGGCGTCGTCCTTGAGGTAGTCCTCGGGATCGGGGAGACCCAGGCCGCCGGCCGCGGCGAAGCCGATGACCCGGGAGGTGTTCCGGGGGTCCTGGCCGGAGCCGAAGCCGAAGAGCATCGAGCCGGTGTGGCCCTCCGCGTGCAGGCGGGCGAGGAGAGGCGCCAGCCCGTCCTTGGAGCGCAGGCCGTCGAGGGCCGCCAGATCGGGCTTCAGGGGGCCGAAGCCCGCCTTCTCGACGGCGGGCTCGTCCATGCAGGCGGCGAAGTAGTCGCCAATCTTCTGGGTGTTGGCGTCGCGCCCCGGCGCGGGACGGGCGGCCTCCTCGAGCATCCCCCAGAGGAAGCGCAGGTTGTCCTCCTCCGTCTTCTGGTAGACGCTCCACCGCGGCTGGTCGGCGGGGATCGGGTTCTTCGCCAGCCACTTGCCGCAGGAGAAGCGGTAGAGGTCGTCGCACGGATTGACCGCGCGGTCCATCACCGTCGGATCAAGGCTCGGCGTGTAGGGCAGGGCCGCGAGGGGACGCTCGGCCACGGTGGGAGGGGCCGCGGGCGGCTCCGCGGCACGGACCGGCTGGACGGCGAGCCCGAGGGCGAGGATCGGCAGAACGGCGAGACGGCGTTTCATGGCTAAGTCTCCTTTGGGTCTCCGAGGCGGTCGGACCGCAGGGGAAAGAGTATCGCCGGCCCCGCCGTCCCGCAAAGCGGCGGGGTGGGCTTCAGGCTCCGCGCCCCGGGCGGGGATCTCCGCGCTTCCTTGGCCCGGAATTTGTATAGGTTTGATGTATGCTGGGTCCGGGCTCAGGGTTTCTACCCTGGGCCGAGTCCCTCGCGACGTTTTTTTCCCCTCATCAGATTCAGAAGGAGGATTCCATGGCGAACAATGAAGAGGATCCCGATTTCTCCGGCGTGAAGAGCGGCGCGTCCTCCACCGCGCCCATCTCGCAGCCGGCCGTGCAGACCTATACGGTCGAGGCCGGAGACAGCCTCTCGAAGATCGCGAAGAGGCACTACGGCGACGCCAACGAGTGGCGGCGCATCTACGAGGCCAACCGCGACCTCATCGAGGACCCGGACGAGATCTTCCCCGGACAGACCCTGAAAATCCCATCCGCTTGAGAGAAGAGAGAGGAGAGACACCATGCGCTTTCATCGCACCACGGCTCTGATCCTGATCGGCGGTCTCGCGCTCGTCGGCTGCAAGAAGAAGGACACGGGCGCCACCGACACCAGCGGCGCCATGTCGACGGAGGCCCCGGTCACCCAGACGACCCAGACGACGGTCGAGACCACCCCCGCCAACGTTCCCTTCAAGGTCACCGGCATCGACCTCGGCACGGGCGTCGGCTCGGACAAGAAGATCACCGGCGCCACGACGACCTTCGGTCCCAAGGACACCATCTACGTCTCCGTGGCCACGGACGGCAGCGCGCCGGCCGCGAAGGTCAAGGCCCGGTGGACCTACGGGAGCAACAACAAGCTCGTCAACGAGAACGAGGTGACGATCAATCCCACCGGCCCCACCTACACGGAGTTCCACATCTCCCAGGACAAGGGCCTGCCCGCGGGCAACTACAAGGTGGAGATCTTCACCGACGGCAGCTCGGCCGGCACCAAGGACTTCGAGGTCAAGAAGTAGCGGCTTCGCGAGGGCGGCCGCGGCCGCCCTCCTGACCCTCCCCATCCCTCCGGGCGACCCGTCCGGCCCTGGTCTTCGGACATAGGGCATAATACCCGCCGACATCGACACAGCATCTCGACGCAGGCGAGGCCCGCTCCGGGTCTCGACAACGGGAGGGATTCCGTGATGTTCGTGCGTGCCAGGCTGGTCCCGCGGCGGGTCCGGACGGAGGCGCGGTTCCGGGCGGCGGACCCCTGGAACGGCGACGTTCCGGCCGAGTTCTCGATCGAGGCCTATTACTACGTGCCCCAGCACGTCCAGGAGGTCTCGTGTCCCTGGCGGTGGTGCAACACGCCGCTGTATGCCCTGCGGTCCGAGGACGGCACCCCCGGCGGCGGCGAGCGCTTCCTGCCCGACGCGCTGAGCCGCTTGTGGAGCGCCGGCAAGGTCTCGGCCGAGGCGCTCCCCCACCTGCTCCGGGAGATGGAGCCGGAGCTCACCCAGGACGATTTCCAGCCGCTGCTGAGGGTCTCGGCCGAGCGGTGGGGAGCGGCGGCGCTGATCGCCGTCCTGCTGGCGATCCTGGGGCTGCTGGTGACCTGGCCGCGCAACGGCGGCGGCGGGATCCCCGTTCCGGCTCTCCTCTGCGGGGGCGTGGTGGCGGGAGGGCTCCTGGGCGCGCTGTTCGCGCTGCCCCCCTACTTCGCGCGGCGGGAGCGCCGGCGCCGGCAGATGGGCTGGGCGCTCGCCCGGCTGCCGGGTGGCCGCGCCTGAGCGCCCGCGAGCAACGATCCCGGAGACAGCGAGAGACCGTCAGCCCTGGATGCGGCGGGCGAGCTGCTCGGCCCGCTGCTGGTTGACGGGTCCGGCGGGCGAGGGGGCGAGCTCGCGGTGGATCGTCGAGGCGAGCTTGCGCTCCTTCTCCGGCGGCGGGAGGGACGGGTCGTGCAGCACGTTCCAGGTCTGGCTGACCACGATGGCCTCGAGGTTCTCGAGCCGCTGGAGGATCGCTCCCCGTTCCTGGCGCAGGGCGGCGACGTCGTTCTCCAGCTCGCGGTTCGAGGCGCCCAGGGCCCGCTGCTGGACCTTGATCCGCATCCAGTTTTTGAAAACTCCCGCCAGGATCGCGACGACCGGTATGATGACCCAGAACTCTTGGGGATAGGGCATATCGAAAACCTCCGCGGACATTCTACGCCGTACCGCATCCCGAAGTTTTCGCGCGCCGGAGCCGTCCTCCCCCCGCCCGTCCCGGATTCCCTCTCCCGGCGCACCTCCCAGGCAATGGAATTCCAACTTCGCGCCCGCGGGGATGATGTAGAGTTCCCCTTCACCATGGCCGCCGACTGGTCCCCCACGTCCTGGCAGGACAAGCCCGCGCTGCAACAGCCGACGTATCCGGACGCCACGCGGGTCGAGGAGGTGCTGGACGAGCTCTCGCGCCTGCCGCCGCTGGTCACCTCCTGGGAGATCGAGCGGCTGAAGTCGCAGCTCGCCGAGGCGGCGCGCGGCGAGCGCTTCCTGCTCCAGGGCGGGGACTGCGCCGAGAGCTTCGACGACTGCACCTCGGAGTCGATCACCAACAAGCTCAAGATCCTGCTCCAGATGAGCCTGGTGCTGGTCCACGGCGCCCGGCGCCGGGTGATCCGCGTCGGCCGCTTCGCCGGGCAGTACGCCAAGCCGCGCAGCGACAACATGGAGAGCCGGGACGGCGTCGTTCTCCCCTCCTACCGGGGAGACCTGATCAACCGCGCGCCGTTCACGCTCGCCCACCGCACGCCCGACCCGGAGCTGCTGCTGCGCGGCTACGAGCGGGCGGCGCTGACGATCAACTTCATCCGCGCCCTGATCGAGGGCGGCTTCGCCGACCTCCATCACCCCGAGTACTGGGACCTCTCCTGGACCAAGCACTCCCCCCACGCCGAGGAGTACCGGCGGCGGGTGGCGGAGATCCGCGACTCGCTGCACTTCCTGGAATCGCTCACCGGCCAGCAGTCCGGAGAGATGAGCCGCGTCGACTACTACACCAGCCACGAGGGGCTGCACCTCACCTACGAGCAGGCCCAGACCCGCCGGCCGCCGCGCCGCCAGGGGTGGTACAACCTCTCCACCCACTTCCCGTGGATCGGCATGCGCACGGCGCAGCTCGGCGGCGCCCACGTCGAGTACTTCCGGGGCATCGCCAACCCGATCGCCGTCAAGGTGGGCTCGGGCTCGACGCCGGAGGGCCTCGTCGAGCTGGCGGACGCGCTCGATCCGCACCGCGAGCCGGGGCGCCTGACGTTCATCCACCGCTTCGGCCACCAGAAGATCGGGCGCGGGCTGCCGCCGCTCGTCGAGGCCGTCCGCGCCGCCGGCCGCACGGTCCTCTGGGTCTGCGATCCCATGCACGGCAACACCGAGGCGGTGGCCAACGGTTTCAAGACCCGGCGCTTCGATCACATTCTCTCGGAGCTCCAGCAGGCTTTCGATCTGCACGAGGAGATGGGGTCGTACCTCGGCGGCGTCCATTTCGAGCTCACCGGCGAGGACGTCACCGAGTGCATGGGCGGCGCCCGCGGCCTCACCGAGGAGGACCTCCAGCGCGCCTACCGCACGCAGGTGGACCCGCGCCTGAATTACGAGCAGGCGCTCGAGATGGCGTTGCTGATCGCCCGGCGGATGGGGCGCACGGCCGGCTGATTTCGGGAAGAGTTGAGGGAGAGACTGGGAAAGGGGCGGAGCCGAGGCCCCGCCCCGAGGGTCAAGCCCGGGTCACTTGCAGGGTTGTGACAGGGGCACGCAGCTCTGGCTGTTACCGTCGACGCAGCAGTGATATCCCTGGATACAGAACAGGGTGCAGGCTCTCTGTTGCGCCTCGGCCCGCGGAGCCGAAGTCGAGAGAGCGGCCACGGTCAGGAGAAATCCCAGGATACGAGCTGTGGTCTTGAGCATGGTTTGGTACCTCCTTATGGTTCAAACCCTCCATCGTTGGAAGGGCAGTACTCTTAGCTAAAAGCACATATGGTGCCACTCAGGGCACAAACCCGGCGTTGAAATCCAATGGGGGTCGATCCTCTCCAGACCATGAGCTTCGAGCGCCACCGGGACGTCTTCACCGTCTCCACCGACCCAGACCGCCTGGATTTCGGGGCGATCCACTCCTTCCTCTCCACCTCCTACTGGGCCGAGGGGATCCCGCGCGAGACGCTCGATCGGGCGCTGCGAAATTCGCTCTGTTTCGGGCTCTACGAGGGGCCGCGCCAGATCGGCCTGGCGCGGGTGATCACCGACGCCGCCACGTACGCCTACCTCTGTGACGTCTACGTGCTGCCAGAATGGCGCGGGCGGCGGTTGGGGACGTGGCTGATAGAATGCGTGACGGCCCATCCGGAGTTGCAGGGGCTGCGGCGTCTGTCGCTGGTCACCCGCGACGCCCACGAGCTCTACCGCCCCTTTGGTTTCAAGGAGATCCAGAACCCGGGGCGCCACATGGAGATCGTGCGTCCGGGGCTCTACAAGGGGAGCTGATCCCCGGGGAAGCGGTTCTCGTCGATCGGCTCAGGGCTCGAAACGTCCCGCGCTGCCCTCGCGAATTCTGGCCGGGCCCCCGCTTGGGGCGGTCGGCCCCCCGCGAGGGCGCAACCGCCCCAAGCGGGGGCCGGACTGCCCCTTACGAATTCTCGTAAGCCCCAAGCGGGGGCCGGACTGCCCTAAGCGAGGGCGCGACCGCCCCTCGCGAATTCTCGTAAGCCCAAAGCGGGGGTCCGGCTGCCCCAAGCGAGGGCCGGACCGCCCCAAGCGGGGGCGCGAAGAAAATTCGCGAGGGGCACGCCGGCCCTCGCGGGGGCCGGACGGGAATCCACGAAGCGCCAACGGCGCGACCCGGCGAGGAACGTAGGCCGCTCACGCCATGCCAGCCATACTTCGAGCCCTGCGGGGCGACATCACCACGCTACGCGCGGCGACGCTGGAATTCGCGGCGATCCAAGAGGTCATCTTCTGCTGCTTCTCGCAGAGCGACCTGCTCGTTTACGAAGGCCTGCTCGGTGAAACAGCGGCCTAACCCTCCCGTCGAAGAACGGATGAAAGGACCTCCCAATGAATGAAAAACAGGACGTTCCAGAGCAACAGCTCACCGCGGAGAATGTCTCGCGGATGGGAGCCTTCTCGACGACGGTGGCGTACGTCGCTCAATTCTACCCGCTATGGTTCACGTACAATCAGTCGCGGTTCGCCACCCACAACCGGCTCGTCGGGCCTGACCAGGTTACGCCCCTGTACCAGATCGTGGTGGCGATCAACGTCGACACGCTGTACGCGAGCACTTTCCTCAACCTGGCGGCCGAGCCGGTGGTCCTGACGATCCCTGCGACGACCGTCACATACTCGATCCTCACGCTGGACCCCTATGGAGTCATTATCCAGTCGAATATCCCGAAGGCGACGCCGGGAACCTATGCCTTCACCGGGCCCGGGTTCACGGGAACGCTCCCCGCCGGGATGACCGCGGTCGCGATGCCGCTCAACGTCTCCGTGTTGATCTTCCGGGCCGACAAGTTCTCTTCGGGCGGCCAGGACCAGACGTCGGAAGCCGGACAGTTCCGGGCGTCGCTGAAGCTGCAAGCGCTCAGCGGCTATGTCGGCGATCCCTCCGGAGGCGCGGCGATGATCCTTCCGGAAGTCGCTTTCGCCATACCCTACAAGACGATTGCCGACACCTTGATCACGAAAGCCCCGATCACGTTTTTGAAGGGGCTCCAGACGGCGGTCGCGTCGTCCAACACGCCGGCGATGCCGCCGGCCGTAAAGGCGCTGTCGGACCATTTCAACGGCCTCTTTGGCGACGGCGGCGCGAACCCGTCCGAGCTCAGCGCCGGCGCTCGGGCGGCCCATGAGTCGATCCTGGACCGGTATCTCACGCATACGGGTCCGACGAACTGGATCACGTTCACCAATATCGGCGCATGGGGTCACCACGTCGTCGAACGGGCGTCGATCACGGAGTTCATCCAATACGGCAACGGGCACAGCACGGCGGCGTACTACCATGCCTTCAAGGATGCGACGGGCGTCGCGCTCGACGGCGACAACCAGCAGGGCTACGTCCTCACGTTTTCCGCCGGGCAGATCCCGCAGGCGCAGCGCTTCTGGTCCGTGACGGCGTACACTCCCGATTCGATCGAGCTGATTGAAAACTCCGCGAACAAGTACGAGGTGGCCAGCTACGAGCCGGGGCTGCAGACCCAGCCCGACGGCTCGATCTCGATCTACATCGCCACGGAGCTCCCTTCGGGAGTCCCCATGGCGAACTGGCTTCCGGTCGCGGACGGGCGGTTCAACGTGATGCTCCGTGTCTACGGCCCGGAGGGGAGCGTCGCGAGCAACACGTACGTCCCGCCGGGCATCCAGAGAAATCAGTGAGGAGCCGGAGGAGTTGGGGATGAAGCCGTTCTACTTCTTCCCCTTCACCTCCAGCTCGACGCCGATCGTCTCGGGCGGCAGCACGCCCGCCAGGAGCAGGAGCTTGCCGGTCTCGGGGATGGCGATCGGCAGCGGCTTGATGCCGCCGACCAGGCCCTGCCGGAGGCTTTTCGCCTCGTCCTTGAAGGCGTCGAAATCCTGCGCCACGGGCTTGGGCGCCGGCGCGTTTCTCGCGGCGCTCTCGTCGTGGACTGGCGCCTCGTCCGTGATGACCACCCCGTCGATGGACCAGACCGCCTGGGCGCCTGCCGCGACGGGCGCCACGTAGGCGGGTCTCTCCACCGGTCTCTCCACCGCCGGCCGCAGATCGCCGGCGCGGAAGCGGTAGCTGGCGTTGTCCGGCAGCAGCAGGCGCCAGCGGTGCTCCTGCACGGGCACGGCGATACGCGGGACGTCGAGCGCCAGCTCGGAGCGGCCGGCGGGGATGGCCTTCTCCTGTACGGAGATGATCTCCACCACCGCGTCCTTGCCGGCGTCGAAGCCGAGCGGCACGGAGATCTTGCCTCCCCCCCGCTCCAGCGGCCGCACCGGCACGCCGTCCACCTTGGCCGACCAGAGGGTGGCCGAGGGGGCGAGCGTCACGTCGAGGGCGGCGCCGATCGCTCCCGGCCGCAGGGTGATGCGGTCGCGGTGCAGCAGCGTGCCGTCGAGGGTGATCAGCGTCGTGGTGTGCCGCAGGCTCGCCACCACCGGCAGGCTCGGCGCCGCGGGCAGCGGCGAGACCGCCATCCGCAATCCCGTGGCCACTGTGGCCGCTCCGGCCAGCCGCCAGGCCGCCGCGAGGTCCACGCCGCCGAGGGCCTCGTGAAGGCTCGGCGGCAGGTCGTCGAGATCGATCCGCGACCAAGCCTTCTCCGGCAGCGGCCGCGCGGCCGCCGAGATGGATGAGGCGAGGGCCACGTAGCGCGCCTGGGGCGTGCCCGGAAGCCCCTCGGGCACCACGGGATCAAGGGCCAGCTCGGCGCCGGGAGCGGGCGTCGAGCTGAGCACCAGGTAGCCGACGCCGCGGAGCTGCTGGCGGCGCTGCACGGTCAGCCGCCGGGACTCGATCACCGGCACGACCTCCCCTTCGTCGGTCCCCACGGTCTCGACGGCGAGGCCGGGCGGCAGGTCGACCGTGAAGCTGCCGAGACCGCCGCGGGAGACCTCGTAGATCACCACGTCGTGCCGCCGCGGGCCGTCCGGCCGGAGCTGCACCAGGGTCAGCACCAGGCTCTGGGCCAGCAGCTTCTCGGCGTCGCCGCCGTCCACCCTGCGCCGCACCTCGATCGTCTGCGCCTCGCCCCGCCGGGAGGTCAGCCGCACGGTGCGCCGCTTCCCCTCGACGCGGTCCTCGACCACCACGGTGCCCGGAGCGCTCCAGGAGAGATCGGCCGGCAATTCGACCTCGGTCAGCGAGACCGGGGCCGCCGCCGGAGCCAGGGCGAGGCGGCTCAACCCTCCGCCAGGCATCGATACCGGTCCCGAGATCTCGACGGCGTACCGGCCCGGCGTGGGAGCGACCAGCAGCCACTCCCCCGGCTTGGCGCCGTCGCTCAGGGCGGCGTCGGGGCATCCCGGCGTCCGGATGTCGGCCTTGCGGGGGACGCCGGTCACCGGCAGGACCACCGGTCCCTTGGGATGCCCTTGCACCAGGACCTCGTAGTCGGCCGTGACCTCGGCCACGTCCCCGTCGCCCAGCGAGACCCGCACGCGCTGGGAGGTGACCTCGGCGACCGGCGCCTCGCGGGAGGATTCCCGCCGCAGCCGCTCCTTCTCCGCGGCCTCCCCCTGCTCGACGAGGTTGAGGTACTCCTTGACGGGAAGGGAGACCTCCCCGGGACGCGGCGCCTCCGCGGCCTCTCCGAAGGAAGCCGCCGGCGCCGCCGCGAGGACCAGCAGAAGGATCGCCGACCGGATTTGGGTTCTCGGGCTCATCGGAACCATCCTCTCTTCTCCTTGCCGCCCTTCACTTCCAGCTCGACGCCGATCTTCTCCGGGGGGAGGACCCCCGACAGCAGCAGCACCTTGCCGGTCTCGGGGATGGCGATCGGCAGCGGCTTGATCCCTCCGACCAGGCCCTTCTTGAGAT
Organism: Thermoanaerobaculia bacterium; assembly: GCA_036402955.1. Lineage (GTDB taxonomy): Bacteria > Acidobacteriota > Thermoanaerobaculia > Multivoradales > UBA5704 > DATARR01. The sequence continues at coordinate 82,055 of DASWRX010000128.1, read as the reverse complement.
CCACCGCCTCCTCCTCGAAGGCGTCGAAATCGTAATAGGCTGGCGCCTTGGCGGCGGGCGCCGCCGCCGGCCGCCGGCCACCGCCCCTCTTCCCGGCATCGTCTTCGGATTTGAAGCTCTGGGTGCGGCTGAGGCTGCGCTCGTCGAGCATCGGGGCCTCGGCCGTCACCGTGATGACGTCCTCGACGGCCGCGGACAGCCGGACGTCGAGGGTGCGGGTCTGGCGTTCCCGCAGGTCGCTGATCGTGAGCTCCGCCGTGGAGAACCCCTCGAGCTCCGCCCGGATCCGGTACTCCCCCGGCACCAGGGCGGAAAAGAGGAACAGCCCCTGGGCGTTGGTCACCTGGACCATTGGCGGCAGGCTCCCGGCCTGCAGGGTGACGGTCACCCCGGGCAGCGGGTTCCCCTGGTCGTCGGCGGCCCGGCCGCGCACGATCCCCCGCGTGTTGACGTACTGCGACTGCTGGCCCGACTCGTTGCCGCCGACGTTGATCCGGTCGGTGAGAACGCCGGGCGTGCTCTGGAGGACGGCCCAGGGATCTCGGGCCGTCGGGACCTTCTCCAGCTCGGTCTGGCTCACGGTGGCGCCGGTGGAGATCCGCCGCTCCACCTCCACGATCCTGCCGGAGCCTCGCCAGCCCTGGGGCCTCGAAACCGCGGGCCGCAGGTCGCCGGCGCGGAACCGGTACTGGGCGCCGTCCGGCAGCAGCAGGCGCCAGCGGTGCTCCTGCACGGGCACGGCGACGCGGGGCACGTCGAGCGCCAGCTCGGAGCGGCCGGTAGGGATGGCCTTCTCCTGCACGGAGATGATCTCCACCACCGCGTCCCTGCCGGTGTCGAAGCCGAGCGGCACCGAGATCTTGCCGCCCCCCCGCTCCAGCGGCCGCACCGGCACGTCGTCCACCTTGGCCGACCAGAGGGTGGCCCCGGCGGGCAGCGTCAGGTCGAGCGCGGCACCGATCGCTCCCGGCCGCAGGGTGATGCGGTCGCGGTGCAGCAGCGTGCCGTCGAGGGTGATCAGCGTCGTGGTCTGCCGCAGGCTCGCCACCACCGGCAGGCTCGGCGCCGCGGGCAGCGGCGAGACCGCCATCCGCAGGCCCGTGGCCGCTCCGGCCAGCCGCCAGGCCGCCGCGAGATCCACGCCGCCGAGCGCCTCGCGGAGGGTCGGCGGCAGGTCATCGAGATCGATCCGCGTCCAGGCCTTCTCGGGCAGCGGCCGCGCGTCCGCCGAGATGGACGAGGCGAGGGCCACGTAGCGGGCCTGGGGTGCGCTCGGAAGCCCTTCGGGCACCACGGGATCCAGGGCCAGCTCGGTGCCGGGAGCGGGCGTCGAGGTGAGCACCAGGTAGCCGACGCCGCGGAGCTGCTGGCGGCGCTGCACGGTCAGCCGCCGGGACTCGATCGCCGGCGCCACCTCCCCTTCGTCGGTGCCCACGGTCTCGACGGCGAGGCCGGGCGGCAGGTCGACCGTGAAGCTGCCCAGGCCGCCGCGGGAGACCTCGTAGATCACCACGTCGTGCCGCCGCGGGCCGTCCGGCCGGAGCTGCACCAGGGTCAGCACCAGGCTCTGGGCCAGCAGCTTCTCGGCGTCGCCGTCATTCACCTTGCACCGCACCTCCACGATCTGCGCCTGCCCGCGCCGGGAGGTCAGCCGCACCGTGCGCCGCGCTCCCTCGACGCGGTCCTCGACTACCACCGTTCCCGGAGCGCTCCAGGAGAGATCGGCCGGCAATTCGACCTCGGTCAGCGAGACCGGCGCCGCGGCCGGCGCCAGGGCGATGCGGCTCAACCCCCCGCCGGACAGCGGCAGCGGCCCCGAGATCTCGACGGCGTAGCGGCCCGGGGTGGGAGCGACCAGCAGCCACTCCCCGGCCTTCGCGCCGGCGCTCAGGGCGGCGTCGGGACATCCGGGCGTCCGCACCTCCGCCTTCCGCGGCACTCCGGTCACCGGCAGGACCACCGGCCCCTTGGGCTGGCCCTGGACGAGCACCTCGTAGTCGGCCGTGACCTCGGCCACGTCCGCCTCGCCCAGCGAGACCCGCACGCGCTGGGACGTGACCTCGGCCACCGGCGCCTCGCGGGAGGCTTCCCGGCGCAGCCGTTCCTTCTCCGCCGCCTCCCCCTTCTCGACCAGGCCGAGATAATCCTTGAGAGGGAGGGTGATCTCCGAGCGCGGCGCCTCCGCGGACCCGCTCCGGGGAAAGACCAGCGCCAGCAGGAGGGCCGTCGCGAGCAGGCTTCCGGCTTTCAGAACCATTCGCGCTTCTCCTTTTCCTTGTCGACGCGGACGCCGAGCGGTGGCGGGGTGGCCGAGAGGGCGCTCCAGGCAGCCTGGACGCACTCGAAGCCGGGCGGGAGGTGGTAGAGGGCCGGAGCGTTCGCCTCCAAAGTGAACGCCTGGCCGGCGTTGATCTGGATGTTGGCCTGGACACCGAGCCCGGAGACGGCCCGACGCGCCACCGTTCCGGGCGGAGGAGAGACCAGTCCGGCCCGCGCTTTCTCCGCCAGCTCGTAGGAGCGGCCGCCCGGCACGACCAGCCGCACCTCCACCCTTGCCACGGGCGCCGACAGGGCCGGCAGGGGAACGGCGAAATGACCGTCCCCCTTCGGCAGCGGCAGCGGCACGACTCCCTCCAGGTGGACCACCTGCGCGGCTTCCTGAGTCAGCAGCGGGATGGAGAGCGAGCCGCCGGTGACGCCGGGAACCACGGCGACGCCGTCGCGATGCCCCACGGCCAGCTCGAAGCCGGCCGGCAGGGTGAGCGTGAGCTGCTGCGCGCCGCGGTTCCGCACCTCGGCCCAGAGCTGGTAGGAGGCCTTCCCCGCCTCCCCCATCGCGACGTCCACCAGCAGGCGGTCCACCTGGGCGGCCAGCACCTCGGTCCGCTCCGCCCAGGAAGCCTCCCAGCGCGGCGCCCGGGCCGGGTCCGACACGGCGAAAAGGCGGCCGTCGATCGCCTTCAGGGAGTCGGGCAGGCGCGCCGCCTCGCGCTCCTCGGGCGGCCGCGCCGCGCCGGCGTCGGTCAGCGACAGGATCCCATCCCCCTTGAGCGCCGCCTTGGCCAGCAGGACCGTGCGGGCGCTCCCCTCGGGGATCAGCAGCGGCGTCGTGAAGCGGTCTTTCGGGTCGCCGGTCAGCACGACCTCGACCGCCAGCGTGTCCTCCACCGCGGCGAGGGGGGTGACGACGAGCGTCCCCTTGTCGACCTTCCAGCCCGCCACGGGGCCGTGGACGTCGGCCACCTCCAGGCCGGCCGGGACCGGCACCCGCAGCGTCTCGAGGCGGCCCTGGGCCACCCGGACCTCGATCCAGCCGAGCACCTGAAGACGGGTGCGCGACAGGGTGGAAGCCGTGGCCGAGGTCGCCTCGAAGCGGAGCGGGAGCTGGGCCCGCCGGGGCACGACCGCCTTGCCGGAGAGCGTCCAGCGGACCTCGGTGCCGGGCAGGGCCACGAACGTCCAGCCGCCGCCCGCGATGGGACGGACCAGCCCGGAGCCCTCGGGATCGAGCTCCTCCACGGCGGCCGCCGCCTCGATGCGGCCGCGCACCACGGCCGCCGCCGGGAAGCGCAGGCCGAAGCGCCAGGTCGGCCGGGTGGCCTTCTCGTCCTGGCTCACCGGCACGGCGGATTCGAGGCTCACCTCGCGCCGGCCGCGGCCCCGCACGTGCAGCTCCAGCCCCTTGCCGGGCTCGCCGGAGACCTCCACCCGCCCTTCCGAGCCCTTGAAGTCGGCGCCGATGAACGAGCCCGCCTCGCCCAGCGGCACGGTCTGCCACCGGTCGTCGTAGAGGGTCAGACGGAGCGTCTGGACCACGCGGGCGCTCTCCGGCCCCACCTTCACCGCGTACTCGGCGAGCTCCAGCGCGTACGGCGCCGGCGGCGCGTCCGGCGTGCCCGCCGCCGGATTGGCCCGCGCCCGCAGCTCCTCGAACTTGTCGAGCGGCAGCGTGACCTGCTGCGCCCCGGCCGCGAAAGCCAGCAGCGCCAACCCCACGCCGATCGAAATCCTTGTCCAGATCCGTCTCATCGCGATCCTCCCGTAAGTGCTCCTGCCAGCTTAGACACACTCGGACCTCTTCCCGGAAACCAGGCGTCTGATCCTGCGAAGGAGGCGGTTGGTCACGGCACCCGCGCGCTCCGGGGAACGTGACTTCCCCATGCGCCCATCTGTCACTATGCGCAGCAGAGGATAAGCTTGACATCGGATCGACGTCCTCCGAGCATGAGGGCTGGCGTTCGAAACGGTAAAGCCACCGCGAGGTGGCGACGCAAAGCCCCGGATCTCCCCTGCCGCGAGACAGCCCGGCTGCCGAAAGCCTCTCCGAGGTGACGCATGGTCCTCCTCCCGTCCGGGGCGCGCGGTCCGCCGCCGGCCCTCCCGTCCGAGTTGCGTCCAACGAGCCTGCATGGGTTCTTCAACGGGTACAACTTCGGAAAGGAGACAGCATGGAAAAGGCGACAGTGCTCGTGACGGCCATGGCCTTCCTCGGAATCTTTTCGATCGGCCTGACCGCGGTGCTCTATCAACTCGTCAAGCAGCAGGGGCGCTTGCTCCTGCGCCTCGATCAGGTGGAACGTCAGCTCGGGATCGATCCGTTCCAGTCGATCGATCGCGAATCGATCAGATTGCAGGCCCGCACCTCCTCCGGGCTGCCGGTGGGGACCCTCCTGCCGGATTTCGAGCTTCCCGACCTCGACGGCAGGCCGGTCTCCTGGAAAGACTTTCGCGGGCGCAAGGTGCTGCTGGTGAGCTGGAGCGCGCGGTGCGGATATTGCGATCGCATCGCACCCGACCTCATATCACTCGAGCCCGGCCTCGCCAGGGCGGGCGTAAGCCTGCTGCTCCTCAGCGCAGGGACGGCCGAGGCGGAGAGGGCAGCCGCAGAGGAGCACGGGCTGAAATCGCCGATTCTCTTGCAGAAGTCCGGTACGTCAATCGAGGCTTTCCACGATCGCGGCACTCCCGTGGCCTACCTGATCGACGAGGACGGCAGGATCGCCCATCGCTTGGCGATCGGCTCCGATCAGGTCCTGGATCTCGCCCGGGAGGCCGCGCCGAAGGCCGCTCTGAAGAGGCTTCCACTCAGCGAGAGCAGGATCGAGCGCAACGGCCTCAAGCCGGGGACCCCCGCGCCAGTCTTCACCTTGCCGAGCCTTGATGGCGGCATGATATCGCTGGATCAGTATCGGGGCCGCAAGGTGCTCCTCGTCTTCAGCGATCCTCACTGCGGCCCGTGCGAGCAGTTGACGCCCAGCCTGATTCAACTGCACGAAAAGCACCGCGACAATGGCTTGGCGGTGGTCGTGATCGGTCGCGGCGATCCGGCGGAGAATCGCCGCAAGGCGGAGGAGCACCGGCTGGAATTCCCGGTTGCCGTGCAGAGGAAATGGGAGATATCGCGCCAGTACGGGATCTTTGCAACTCCGGCGGGATTCCTGATCGATGAGAACGGCATGATTACAGACGGCGTCGCAAGAGGCATTGAAGAAATCCTCGCGCTGGTAGCCAGGAAGTCGGACTTCTGGAAAGGAGTACGCGATGAGCGAGCTTCTTGACGACTTGACGAGAACGATAGGCGCCAAGATACCACGGAGACAGGTCTTCAGGATTTTCGGCGCCCTGCTGGCGACGGCCGTAGTGAACCGGTTCCTGCCGAAGCTCCATGCCCAGGTGAAGGGTTGTGGGATGGACAAGACCGGCAAGTGCGTTCAGAGCGGCCCTGGCGTAATGTGCTCCGAGGGATGCTGGTGCCCGATTACGAGCCCCTGCTGCGGTACGGGAGGTCTCGGCGTAACGAAATGCTGCCCCACCAAGATGGAATGCTGTCCCGGCCCTGACGCAGCGGCCACCTGTTGCTGTATAAAAGAGCGTGAGGACTGCGACAAGGGCACTGCGACGTGCGTCCCCAAACCCCGGGTGGAGCTCGATAAATTCCTACCGGGGCCACCCGCACAGATCGAGATCGCCGTGACGGATCTGAGCGGCCGAGGTTTGTCGAGTATCAGTGTCGTTCTCGCCGTAAATGCTGCCGTGGACATCCCGGTGCTCGCTCCAGGGACAACTTTCGCGACCGTCACGGCAACAAGGATCGACCCGAACGCGCCGGGCCGCGTGGTATTGCAGGCCTGTGCATTCGGCTGCATCGTAGCCGATCCGGTGCTCACCGAGCTACAGGTCTCAAAGAGCGGCAATCGTGCTGAGGATTCTTTCTCCGAGATTCCCGCTGGCGAGCACTTCATCACTCTCCAGAACGGAACACCCGGGCTCCGCAAGGTCCAGGTCCTCGTCAACGATAAGCCGGCTGCCACCCGCTGGCTGCGCGACAAAAACGTCCGCACGATCGACGTCGGTTCCTCGATGAAGCCCGGACCGAATACGATCACTCTGGTCGCGAACGGCAGGCCGGGCAGCAGCGCTCTCGTCCTGATCTCGGATATCCCGGGTCCGGACAGCGGCGCCAAGATCTTCCATCCGCTGATCGCTTGGGAGCCGGGACCCGTGCAGCCCGGCGTCACCCTGCACTGGGGAAGCTGAGGTAGGTCTATGCCGCCCTCCCCGTCCGCACCGGGACGGGGAGGCGGGCGCTTGGACGAGAGGGAGCAGGAGGAGCTTGAGCCCTGGGATGATCTTCAGGAGTAAAATGTTGGCGTGCCGAAGAGCCATCATTGGAAGCACCCTGTTCAGAGACATCAGGCAACGGGCCGGAAGCGCTCGCGCTGGCTGGTCGCCGCTGCGGTGGTGGCGCTGTTGAGCTATGCAGCGATCTGGGTGAGCGGAAAGACCTGGCGCTCTCTCTGGCGTGACGCCCACAGAACCGAGTTCGTCCCCGCGCCGCACGGCCTCGAGCACCGCCCACCTTAGCCGCCACGACCCTACGCCACTCTCCCCGTCCGCACCGGGACGGGGAGGGCGGACGCGGGGAGGAGAGGGAGGAGGACCGTGAAGGCGGCGCCTCCTTCCGGCGCCTTGGTCTCGACGCGCACCTCGCCGCCGTGGGTCTTGACGAGGTTGCGCACGGTCACCAAGCCGAGGCCCGTGCCCTGTTTCTTGCCGGTGGTGGCGAAGGGCTCGAAGAGGTGTTCCACGGCATCTTCCGGGATGCCCGGGCCGGAGTCGGCCACGCGCACGGCGAGCCTCCCCTCCTCCACCCGGGCGCGGACCCAGACCCGCTTCGCCACCGTCCAGGTGGCGAGCGCCTCGCGGGCGTTGGAGAGCAGGTTCTCGAGGACGCGCTGGATGCGGTCGCGGTCGAGGGAGATCTGGAGGGCGGCGTCCAGCCGCAGATCGATCCACACCTCGAAGTCCCGCTCGCGGAGGTCGGCGGCGAGGGGCTGCAGCACCTCGTCGAGGAAGCCGCGGGCGGGCACCGTCTCGAGGGCCAGCCGGGGCGAGCCGCCGCGGGCGAAGTCGAGGATCTCCTCGATCATCCTCCGCAGCCGGTCGGACTCGCTGCGCACGGTCTCCAGCTCGCGGGCGATGGTGGCGGCATCGCCGCCGCGCACGGCCAGGGCATGGGCGAGGTCGGCATATCCCTTGACCAGGGTCAGCGGGTTGCGCAGGTCGTGGACCACGGCGCTGGTCATCTGGCCGATGGCCGCCAGGCGGCTCTCCCGCTCGTGGAGCTGGCGCTCGATCTCGCGCGCCCGCAGATGGGCGGCGATGCGGGCCTCCAGCTCGCGCAGAGCGAAGGGTTTGACCACGTAGTCGTCGGCCCCGGCGTCGAGCCCCTCGGCCACCGCGTCGGTGCCCGCGCGGGCGGTCAGCAGGATCACCGGCGTGGCCACGAAGGCGGGATCGGCCTTCAGCCGCCGGCAGAGCTCCAGGCCGTCGACGCCGGCCATCATCACGTCGGTGACCACCAGGTCGGGCCGGTAGCGCTGCGCCGCCTCGAAGCCGGCGGCGCCGTCCGCGGCGGTCTCCACCCGGTAGCGGCGGGCGAGGCGGGCGGCGAGGAAGCTCCGCAGGTCGGCGTTGTCCTCGACCAGCAGCAGGCGGGGAGCTTCGTCGGGCGGCTGCGGCCGCGGCGTCTCGCTCCCCAGGCGCGGCAGATCGACGTCGGCGAGGAGGGTCTCGCGCATCGAGCGCAGGGCGTACTCGCGGGCGGCCTGGGCGTCGGCGCGGACCTGCACGAGCTGGTCCTCGCGGCGGCGCGGCCGGCGGCGGCGATCGACCACCGCCACGCCGGGATCGCGCGGCAGCTCGACGCGGAAGGTGGACCCCGCCTCCAGCCGGCTGCGCACCAGGACGTTGCCGCCGTGGAGACGCGCCAGCTCGCGGGCCAGCGCGAGCCCGAGGCCGGTGCCGCCGTGCTCGCGCGACGACGAGCCGTCCACCTGGTGGAAGCGGTCGAAGATCCGCTCGAGCTCGTCCGCGGGGACCCCCGGACCGTCGTCCTCGACCTCGAAGGACACCTCGTCCGTCTGAGGGCCGGAGCCACCGCCCGCGCGCACGATCACCCGGCCGCCCCGCGGGGTGAACTTGAGGGCGTTGGAGAGCAGGTTGGCGGCGATGATCTCCACCTTGTGCGGATCGAAGACCGAGTCGGGGACCTCCTCCAGCCGCTCGGTCTCCAGGCGCAGCCCCCGCCGCTCGGCGAGCGGCCGCGCCGCCTCCACCAGCTCGGCGAGGAACGCGCCCACATTCCCCGGCTCGGGCTCCAGGCGCAGCCGGCCGGACTCGAGCTTGGCGCCGTCGAGCAGGGCGTTGACCTGCCGCAGCAGGCGCCGGGCGTTGGTCTCCATCGATTCCAGCAGCACCCGGCGCTCCCCATCCTCCTCTTCGCCGAGCAGGGTCTCGAGCGGTCCCAGCAGGAGCGTCAGCGGGGTGCGCAGCTCGTGGCTGACGTTGGCGAAGAAGCGGGTCTTGGTCTCGTCGAGCTCCTTGAGGTCCTCGTTGGCCTTCTCCAGGCGCAGCCGCAGCGAGAGGTCCCGCCGCTGCGTCCGCCGGCTCGACACGGTGGCGAGGCAGGTGAAGACGCTGGAGCCGGCGAGGAAGAAGAGCGGCCCGATCATCGCCCGCGACGGGCCGTGGGCCGCCAGGTTGACGCCGAGGTCCGTGGCCACGATCAGCGCGCACAGGACCGCCGCCGCCAGCGGCCGCCAGGGCAGGAAGACGCCGATGGCGAAGATGACGATGATGTTGCCGGCGAAGTAGTTGCTGGTGAAGCCGCCGAGCAGGGACGACATCACGGCGATGCCGGCCGCGGAGGCGAGGGTCCCGACCATGACGAACGGCTGCGCCAGCCGCTCGGCGAAACGGGAGTAGACGGCGGCGAGCGCGGCGAGGTAGACGGCGGCGACGGCGGCGCGGATGCCGAGGAAAACCATCGCCCGCGCGGGCGCCACCGCGAGGTCGAGCAGCCAGAAGGTGGGGAACAGCACCAGCGCCGCCCAGAGCAGGAAGCGGGCCCGCTCCACGAACAGCCGCCGGTTCTCGGCGCGGAACGCCTCCTCGAAACCGGGGAGCCGGGGCGAGCTCGACACGTTAGCGTTCCGCCCGCGCCACGACCGCCGTGGGTGGCGATCCCAGCGCCTGGAAGCAATGGACGCGCGAGAACCCCGCCTCGCCGAGGAGGGCCTCGAGGGCCGCGGCGTCGAGGAAGCGGAAGCGGCCGTCCTCCTCCAGCTCGATCAGCCGGCTGATCGAATTGGCGAAGTGGCGCAGCGCCTCCAGCTTGCGGGCCGCCCCCGTGTCCCCCGCCTCGGCCTGGCGGGCGAGGATGTCGGCCCCCTCGGTGTAGAGCTTCGAGGGGTCGAAGTTCGGGCGGATCGAGGAGATCACCAGCGTGCCGCCGGGCCGCAGCAGGCGGCGCATCTCGCGCAGGCTGGCCAGCGGATCGTAGAGATAGGGCAGCACCAGCGACGAGCCGATGCGGTCGAAGCAGCCGTCCGGCAGGTCGAGCTGCAACCGCGGCGTCGAGTCGCCGAAGTGGAGGTGGCGCAGGCGCAGGTGACGGGCCGTGCGGGCGCCGGCGTCGGCGGGCGCTGAGACCCCGGGCCGCAGGTCGTCCGGCAGCGTGCGGCCGAGCAGGAAGCGGGCGGCGCGGCCGATCTCCAGCGCGATCTCCACCTCGCGGTCGTCGAGCGCCGGGCAGAGCTCGCGCACCCGTCCGGGCTCCGCCGGCTCTCCCCGCAGGATGGCGTGCAGCTCCCGGCCGTAGGCGGCGGCGAGCTTGTGGGCGGTGGCGAAAGGCAGCCCCTCGACCCGGTGGACCAGGCCCTCAACGCCCCACAGCCGCCCCTCCAGGAAGTCGGCGATCGCCGCGAAGCGCGACACCTCGAGGTCGGCCACGACACCGCGCAGCTCGGGCGCCGGCAGGCCGCGCCCGGCGCAGGCGGCGAGGACCTTCTCCCGCGTCCGCTCGACCCCTTCCGGCACCAGGTCCAGGAAGGTGAGCGAGGCCGGAGCGCCGCGCTCGCCGTCGCCGCCGTAGGCATCGAGCATGGCGAGCAGGAGGTTGCCGGTGCCGCAGCCGAAGTCGGCGAGATGCTCGCCCGGCCGCGGATCGAGCAGCTCCACCTGGCGGGCGAGGAACCGGGGATACTCGGGGTGCTCCAGGAAGACGTCGTAGCCGACGTCGTCGCCCGGCGCGCCGAACAGGTGCTCCTTCCAGAACCCCTCGGCGTCCTCCAGCTCCTGGCGCCGCACGCGGCCCCATTCGGCCTCGCTCTGGCGGGCGAAGCGCGCCAGGTTGGGCTCGCGCGCCGGCCGGTCGGCGCCGAACAGGTGCTTGGAGATCGACTCGGAGACCAGTTTGAACAGCTCGATCGCCTCGCCGCCGCTCTTCAGCACGTGACCGGTGGCGCACTCGAAGACCTCGCGCACGCCGCCGCCCGGCGCGTCGAGCATCGCCCGCACCCGCGAGCGGGTCACCCAGCAGTCGTAGGTGCCGAGGATCCAGACGACCGGCGCGGCGATGCGCGCGAGGTCCTTCCGGGCGTCCTCCAGGAAGGCGAGACCCGCTTCCATGGCGTGGCCGTAGAGCGAGCTGCCGCGGATCGGCCGGCCGTGGATCAGGATCGTCTCCGGCCCCTCCCCCCGACGGTAGACGTCGAACAGGTCCAGCCCGGCCAGATAGTTGCGCAGCACGTCCTGGGCGTCCGGGCAGCCGAAGGGGGCGATCCAGAGGTCGACCGGCGCTTCCGCCGCGCACTCGAGGATCGTCTTGCGGGCCGGGATGGCCGAGAGCGACACGCTCACCAGCGTCCGCTTGACGGGGCGGAACCGGCGCTGGAGATAGCGCAGCGACGCCGTGGCGTCGTCCCCCAGGTGGCCGAAGGTCCAGTTGTAATAGGGGCGGCCCTCGGCCACCAGCCGCGCGTCCATGGCGCTCTCCCCCGCGATGTGGGTGGCGTCGAAGCGCAGCACCACGGCCTTGCGGCCGTCGCGGTCGAGGTCGTCCAGGATGGTGCGGGCGAGGAGGCTGAAGACCTCCTTGCGCTTGAGGATCGCCGGCGCGATCACCACCGCCACGTCGGGCCGCACGGCGGGGTCCGAGGTGTCGAAGTTGGCGTCCACGATCGCCGCCACGGTATCGCCGCGGCGGTTCTTGTAGCGCACCACCTCGACGCCCCCGTCCTCGGTGCGGCGGGGCCGGCGCACGAACGCCGCCACCTTGCCGCCGAGCAGCGAGACGGTGCGCGAGAGCCGCGCCGCGAAGCCGCCGCTCACGGCGTGGTGCTTGAGCTCGCGGAAGCTGTCGCGCTCGGCGTCCCCCTCGTCGAAGCGGAGGCCGGCGCGCACGCCGCCGTCGTCGAGCGCCGACAGATAGCGCACCGTGGCGCCGGCGATCTCCCGCCGGGCCCCCTCCGCCTCCAGCGTGAAGGCCGGCAGGCGCGCGCCCGGCACCAGCGCGGCGGCGGCCTCGAGGCGGACCGAGGCGCCGCCCTCCCCGAGATCCATCACCGGCAGCCGCAGACGGCCTGCCGGAAGGTGGGGCGCGGCGAGCTCGCAGAAGGCCGCCCGCAGGCTCGCCCGCCGCTCGCTCCGCCGCTCGGTCAGGTAGATGCGCTCGGGGACCATGACCCTGGTACCGGCCCTGGTGCCGGCCCGCTCGTCCGCGATCACGATCCCCTCCAGGGCATAGAGGAGCGGCGGATCGGAGAAGGCCAGATAGACGACGCGGGAACGCGCGGAAGTGCGGGAAGACGACGGCAGATCGAGCCGCAGCGAGGCGCCGTGCGGGCCGTCGGGCTCGTAGGCCGCCGCGCGGCAGGCCACCGGCTCGAAGCCGCGGCCGGGCCGGATGGCGGTCACCGGCAGCGCCCGCGCCACCAGGCTCTCGAGGACCGTCCGGATCTCGGACGGCTCGCCGAGCGGCAGCAGGTTGCCCGGGACGAGGTCGCCCAGCGCCCGCTGGACGCGGACGATCGCCTCGTCCATCTCGTAGAAGCCGGCGTGGGCGCGCAGCCGGGCACGGTCGCGCGCCGAGACCTCCTCGAAACGCAGGCCGACCCCCGCGGGCGAGGAGCGCACGGCGCGGGCGGTCACCACGATGGGCTTGGGATCGGTGGGGATCTCGAGCGCGAGACGGAGACGGACGTCCGGCGCCAGGGCGGCCGGCGAGCGGAGGAAGGCGCCGTCGGCCGACAGATCGGTCGCGACCAGCCCATGGCCGAGCTCCGGCCCCTCCAGGATGCGGACGGTGGCCAGCGTGCGGCGCCGGGGAGACCGGCGCTCCTCGTTCGATCGGCCGGCCTGCCACGAAACGGGTTTCTCCAGAAGCCGCGGCTCCCGGATCGGATCCTCTGCGATCATCCCCTGTCCCCTTCTCCGTCGGCGTCAGACATCGCCCGGATTCCCATGCGCCTGGTCGGCAAGCCGTCCGTGAATCTCGGCGAACTCCCGGTGGCAGCGGAGAAAGACGTCCACCAGCACCGGATCGAAATGCGTTCCGCGGTCCCTGGCGATCCTGCGGACCGCCTCTTCATGGTCGAAAGCAGACTTGTAGGGACGGCTGCTGGTGATCGTGTCGTAGGCGTCCGCGAGAGCCACGATGCGAGCGGCGAGCGGGATGTGGGGTCCTGCAAGCCCGCGCGGGTATCCTGAGCCGTCCCAATGTTCGTGATGGCAGTAAGCAATTTCCATACCCATGCGCAGGAAGCGGTGGCCGTCATAGCGCTCGATGACGTTGCGTAGCGTGTCGCCGCCGATCTCGGGGTGGCGGCGCATCACCGACATCTCCTCGGGCGCCAGCGGTCCGGGCTTGCGCAGGATGGCGTCCGGGATGCCCACCTTGCCGATGTCGTGCAGGGGGCTCGACTTGTAGAGGTGCTCCACGAACTCGCTGGTGATCTTCGCCAGCTCCGCCGAGGGCTCGCGGCTCGCCGCCTGGGCGAGGAGACGGCTGTACTCGGCCATCCGCTCCAGGTGCCGGCCGGTCTCGTGGTCGCGCGATTCGGCGAGGCGGGCGAGAGTCAGCAGGGCGATGTCGCGGGTCTGGCGGATCTCGAGCGTCTGCTCCTTGACCATCCGCTCCAGGTTCCGGCGGTAGTCGTCGTTCTCGCGGATGAGTCGCGCCCGCTCGACCGCCCGCTCGACGGTGGCCAGCAGGTCGTCGGCCTCGAAGGGCTTGGTGATGTAGTCGTAGGCCCCGGCGCGCACGCACTGGCGGACGGTCGCCATCTGCTGGACGCCGGTGACCATCACCACCTGGATGGTCTCGTCGAGCTCCTTGAGCCTCTCGAGCAGCTCGACGCCGGAAACGCCGGGCATCTCGATGTCCGACAGCACCAGCGACGGCCGGGGCTCCTCCGCGGCGAGCGCCAGCGCCTCGGCGGCATCCCTCGCGGACCGGCAATCCAGAGGGAGACCGGAGAGGTAGGACGTCAGGAGAGCCCGGATGGCGGGCTCGTCGTCGACGATTACAACGCGTTCTTTCATACGACAACGGGCCGGGGCCCCGACGGCAAGCCCGATTCCCTCCTCAAATCAATGAGGAGAGAACCTCTCCAGCTCGGCCGGGGAGGAGAAGGGCTGATTGAGAGAGGCCCTCCCCTCGGTAACTTCCTAATGCAACAGCTTAAACAGCGACAACGTTGTAGATTGTACAGGTAAGGACGGAATTCGCCAATTCCTTTTCTCAAGCCAGGTTAGGGGGTTCGTCCTCCCCGAGGCGCTTCGGGCCTGACAGCGCTGCCGGATGGCAATTGAGCGGGAATTGACACCCCTCCCCCACCACCCTACGATGGTCCACGTCATGGCTTCCAGGGCCCTTGCCAAAGTCTCCGCCTTCGAGCCCCTCCCGGCCCAGGGCGAGTGGACCTTTGAAGACTACAGCCGCCTTCCGGATGACGGCTGGCGTTATGAGGTGATGAGAGGGGTGCTCCATATGACGCCGGCGCCCAACTGGGGGCATCAGCAGGCTGTTCTGAACTTCGGGTTTCTCCTCAAGCTCTACCTGCAAGAGCATAAGCTCGGCGTGGTCGGACTGGCCCCTCTGGACGTCCTTCTCCCCGGCGACCTGGCGAGCCCGGTGCAGCCGGACGTGGTCTTCATTTCACGGGAGAAGACCGCGATCATTCGCGAGAGCTTCGTGGAGGGAGCACCGGACCTGGTCCTCGAGGTCCTCTCCCCTTCCAACTGGCTCACCGACCGCCGTGAAAAGTTCCAGCTCTACGCGGAGGCCGGGGTCCGTGAATACTGGGTCGCCGATCCCAAGGCGCGCACGATCGAGGTCTTCGTTCTGCGGAACGGCGCCTATGAGCTCCTGGGGAAATTCGGACCCGGCGAGCGCGCCCGCTCCGAGGTCCTGCCCGGCTTCGAGCCGGCGATCGACGAGATCTTCTCTTAGCCCTTCTTCTTCCTTTCCAGCGTCTTCCGGATGTACCCCGCCGCGTCCGGCGTCTTGCAGCCGGTCTCGCCGTGGTCGACGTTGACCTTGCCGATGCGGGCGGCGGCGGCGAGGGCCTTCCGCTCCAGCGCGGGGTTGCGGATGCCGATCGCGATCAGCGCGTTGTTCATCCCGTGGCGGATGCGGTTCGGGCTGCCGTGGAGGTCGCTCTCGATCGTCGCGAGAAACCTTTCGAAGTACTCGTCCGGCAGATCTTCTCCGTGCATCGCGACGCTCGCCAGGATGCGCCAGCCGGCGGCGCCGGTCCACTCGCCGTCGGCGGCGATCCAGCGGGCCATGGTCTCGCGGGCGTGCGGCGTCCGCGACGCGATGTCGCCGAGGGCGTCGGTCTCCACGTAGTTCCGCAGCCCCTCCGCCCAGGCGTCGAGCGTCTTCGCGTCGAGGCGCTTCGGGTCCGCGATCATCGCCGCCAGCATGCGGGCGTCGTGGTTGCCCGAAGCCCACAGCGCCACGGCCAGCTCGTGGTCGGTCTTGATCTTCTTCTTCAGATCCTTCAGATGGGCGAAGCTGACGCCGTAGACGTCCTCGCCCGCGCCATGCCGGCGGTAGATCTTGCGGTTCTGCTCCGTGCCGAGCGATTTCAGCGTGTCGAGCGTCTCCTGGACGTTCATGGCGGGCCTCCCTTGGGTCCCCGGGATTATACCGGCTCGACGGAGCCCGCCGGGGATCACCGCTTCATCAGCTTGAATCCGATGTCGCGCCCCATCTTCTGCACGTAGGCCAGACGGATCCACAGCAGAGCCAGCGGCTCGAGCAGGCGGGCCTGATCGAGGGCGCCGGCGTCCACCGGATCGAAGCCGAGGTCCGCCGCGAGCCGGGCGCCGGCGGCTTTGGCGTCCGCGTCGTCGCCACAGTAGAACATGCTCGCCGCGACGCCGTGGAAGTCCGGATCGGCCATGTTGTTGGCGCCGATCGTGTTGAAGATCTTGACCACGCGGGCCCCCGGCGCCCAGGAGGCGACCTGCTCGCCGCCCGAGGTCTCGAAGCCGTGGGTCAGCCCGGAGAGCTGCGGCGCGAGCGGGTTCGTGCAGTCGAAGACGATCTTGCCCGCCAGGTCGCCGGCGTTCCGCACGGCGTCCTGCGTGGCCTCCCACGGGGTCGCGAACACCACCACCTCGGCGCCGGAGGCCGCGTCGGCCACGGAGGCGATCCTGGCGCCCGTCTCCTCGCCCAGCTTCACCGCCTTCGGGTCCCCCGTATCCCGGACCCCGAACGTCACCGCGTGCCCCGCCCGCGCCCAGCCCCGCCCCAGCGTCCCCCCCACACTCCCCGCTCCGATGATTCCGATCCGCATCGCGTCACCTCCTGTAAGTCCACTCTTATCTATATCCCGTTTCGAGGGCGTGTGAACCAGCATCTCTTTCAGTTTAAGGTTCAGGATTTCTGATCGACCGGGCTCGCGACTTGAAATACTTCAGAAGAATCCGCCAATCCTGTATGGTTAACGCATCGCGTCCAGGATCGGGAGGAACGGATGAAGAGGCATTGGAGCCTGCTCGCGCTCGGACTTGTCCTGACGGCCTGCGGCCATAGACAGCAGAAGGCGGTGGGACTGACGGTCACGCCGGAGGCCGTCACGTTGATCCAGGAGAACGAGGAGCGCTGCGCGAAGATCGCGAAGGCGGGGACCGAGACGTTCCGCGGCGCCGAGGCCGAGGAGAAGCGGGCGCGCGAGGCGGCGGCCGCCGCGGCCGCCGCGGCGGAACGGTTGCGGCTGGCCCGCGTGATGGCCCACACGGAGCCGCCGCTGTCCTCGGATACCGCGGAGAGCCCCACGCCCGCGCCCGAGCCGCCGCCGGCCCGCAAGAAGCTCGAGGACTATCTGCAGGGACAGGCGGCGGAGCTCGCCGTGGTGGACCGGGCCGGCGAGCTGCTCGCCGCGCTGGCGCCGAAGGTCGACGAGGAGGCGCCGCCGGCGACGGCCAAGGCGGTGCGGGACCTCCTCCTGGCCCAGCAGGAGGTCTGCCGCAGCTCCCGGACGGCCACCGAGTCGGCGACGGAGCTCCGGCAGAAGGTCGACTCCGCGTTGAAGGGCTACGAGAGCGCCCAGACCGGGCTCGCCGCCGTCTTCACCCTCTCCGCCGTCGACGCCCAGTTCGCCCGCCACAAGTACGAGCCGTTCCTCTCCGAGGCCCGCGCCGCCGCGCAGGGCACGCCGGTCAACCGCATCGCCGCGATGTCCCCCGAGGAGTACGCGCAGCAGCGGCGGGAATGGAACGCCGTCCAGGAGAACCAGGCGAGCGAGCAGGCGCAGCACGAGAACGCCGTCAGCCGCTGGCGGGCGCGCGGCGCGGACGGCGCGGCGCCGCTGCCGCGGCTGAGCGTCGCGCCCTCCAAGGAGAAGTCGACGCCGGAGGCGCTGCAACCGAAGATGCGGGCCTGGCACGCCGTCTATGCGGGCAAGGCCGCTGCCGTGCGGCAGGCGCTCTCCAGGTACCTGAGCGCCCGGAACGATCCGATGCAGGAGACCCAGCCGGTCTGCCGCGAGCTGCTGAGCGCCACCACGGCCCTGCTGGACGATCCCACCGCTCTCGACGCTCCGGACGAGGCGGCGGAGCGGGCCCTGAAGGCGGCCTACGGCGAGCTCCAGGAGCTCGCCAGGGCCTGCTCGGCCGGCCTCACCGCCGAGTCCAACTTCCGCCTCGGCAGCTTCGAGCGGGCGATCCAGAACGCCTCGATGACGCTGCAACCCTACGCGCTCAAGCCGTAGGGGTCTGTCAACTCCGTAGGGTGCGCTGCGCGCACCATCACCGCCGCTCCTGGTGCGCGCAGCGCACCCTACGGAGGCCGGTCATTTCGATCGCCAGGTCAGTCCGTGGTGATCGAGGTGATCTTCTTGTCGTCGTAGCGCACCACGTCCACCGCCCACAGGTTCCCGGCCTCGTTCATGGCCCATTTCCAGACGTCCTGGTCGAACTGGGCGGGGCTGACGCCGAGGGACGCGATCGCCTGGTCCGTGGTCTTGCCGTCGCGGTAGGCCTCGAGCATGCGGTGGATGCCGGCGCGGCCGTAGCGGCGCTCGACGTAATGGAGGGTCCAGCAGGACTCGTCGTAGCCGATGGCGACCAGGGCCGGCGAGAAGCTGCTGATGGCGCGCTCGACGAGCGGGAGGGCCAGGAGGTTGTCCTTGTCGCGATAGCCGCCGATGGGATTGACGCCGTCGTCCACCATCTCGACGTGCTGCGCCAGCCCTTCCTGGAACCAGCGCGGCGCCTGGTCGCCCGTCTTCTCGGTGATCAGCGCGTGGGCGAGCTCGTGGGTCAGGATGGAGACCACGAAGGGATTGAACCTGCGGACGTCGCCGAGCGGCACGCTGACCTTGCCGTCGTAGAGCCCGAGCACGTCCATGCCGGGGGAGTAGCCCATCCGGAAGTCCTCGAAGGGGAGCAGGTGGACCTCGACGACGCGCGACGAGGCGACGGGGATCCAGGCCTGGAGGCGCACGCGCTCGGCCTCCAGGATGCGGGCCGCCTCCTCGGCGAACTTCTCCCCCCGCGCCGGGGGATAGCGGATGTCGAAGTGCGGGCTGCGGAAGCTGCTGGAGGAGGCCGCCAGGCGCTTCTCCATCTGGAGCTGGCGCAGGCGGTCGCCGCCGCTCTGGTACGGGAGCTGCGAGTCGGCCTTGGCGACGAGCTTGATGGCGGCGTCGAAGCTCCCCTGCCGCGCGAGCAGGTTGGAGAGCTGGTAGAGGGTTCCAGGATCGCTCCGCCGCTGGGCCGTGTTCCCCATCGCCAGCCGGATCAGCAGGTCGCGCGCCTCGCCCTCGCGGCCGCCGCGGCGCAGCGCCTCGGCGCGCAGCCGCACCAGCTCGGGCGGCAGGCTGGAGGGATCGCCGGCGAGGCTCTCGGTGAGGGTCACCAGGTCCGCCCAGCGGCGGTTCTCCGCCAGGGCCTCGGCGGTGTCCTCGGTCCGCTTGCGCAGCGAGGGCTGGGCGAGGGAGCCCGGCGTGCGCGCCGCCTTGAGCAGGGTGGGCAGGCGCGCCAGCAGCTTCGCCGCCCGCTCGTCGCTCCAGGCGCCGGCGCGGTCGCTCGCCGTGCCCGCCGGCGCGAGGTCGCAGCCGCCGGGTACCCGCAGCTCCGCCTCGCCGCGGGAGAGCCGCAGCGTCTCGCCGAGCACGCGCGCCTCGAAGCCGGCGGGCAGCGGCAGGGCCCGCCGGGAGACTCCCAAGCAGGGGGCCTCCGGCTCTTCCGTGACGCCGAGGCGGACGAGCTTGCGGATCTGGAGGTCCTCGAGCAGGGCGGCGAGCAGCGGCTGCTCGAAGATCTCGGAGCGCGGGACCGGCTGCAGGCGCCAGCCGACGCGGAAGAGCTCGACCGCGTCGAGGAGCTTGTCGTCGGAGATGCGCACCTGCGCCATGGTGTACCAGGCCGCGGCCTGGCGCGCCCCGAGCTGCTCGAGCTGGCTCAGGTACTCCTTGGCGTGGTTCTCGAAACCCAGCAGGAGAAAGGCCTGGGCGGACTCCGCCAGCAGTCCCTCGTGGGCCACGCCGACGGCGGCCGACCGCTGGTAGGCGAGCGCCGTGGGCACCTCCTCCAGGCGGAGGAAGGCGGCGCGGGCCCGCAGCAGCTCGGCGAGCGGGAACCGGCCCGGCGAGGGGAAGCCCTTCAGCGTCGCGTCGACGCCCTGAAAATCCATCAGACCGAGGCGGTTCTGAGCCCACCAGAGCTGGGCGACCTGGCCGGGGACGCCGGCCTGCCGCGTCTCCGGCGGCGCCGCGGCCGGCACGCTGCCGTCCGGCTGGGTGAGGGCCCGGCGGAGCGCCAGCAGCGGGCGCAGCTCCGCCATCGCTCCACTGGCGGCCACGGCGCTGGCTCCCCCTCCCGTCGCGAGCACGCGGGGGAGGATGGCGGCGGCCAGCGCGCTCGCCGCGATGACGCTGCCGGCAAGCCCGAGGATGATCGCCGGCGCCAGCCGGCTCCGCTCGGACCACGCGGCGATGAGGAGCAGGACGCCGGCCACTCCCACCACGGCGAGCAGCCAGACGGGGACGGTCGCGAGGATCGCGGCCAGCCTGGACGGCGCCACCGGAGCGGATTCAGTGGGGGCGGAGGACGCGGTCTCCTCCCCGGCGGCCTTCGCCGCCACGGGCTCGGCGGAGACCCGCAGGGAGTCGATCTTCCAGGCTCCCCCCTCCTGCACCAGGCCGAGCACCAGGGTGTCGTCGATGCCCGAGGGGAAGCCGACCGTGAAGACGGCGCCCTGGCGGGAGATCTCCTCCGGCGCGGCCTCCAGCTCCCACTCCGCTCCGGCCGGCGAGCCGGCCCGCACCTCGATCTCGGCCAGGGCGGCCTCCCGCCCGAGCCGCCGCAGGGGAGAGCCGCTCGACAGGTGGTCCCACCAGGCGGCGGGCCCCTTGTCCAGGTATTCGGCGGCGAACGCGACGGCCTGGCGCTCGGCGTCGCTCAGCCGCTGCGGCCCTTTTGGAGCGGCGGGAGCGGCGGGAGCGGGCGCCGGCACGGCCAGCGCGGCGAAGAGAAGGATGGCGGCGAAGATCGTTGGACGGAGGGCGGATCGATTCATGGGCGCAGGATCTCCACGGGCCGGCCCGCCTCCAGGTCACGGCCGAAATGCTTCTCAGGGAACGGACATCATTATATGGTTGTAAGACCAAGTCCATTTCAGATGGCAGGAAACGATCCCTGGGGGGACCGGCGAGCCCCCGCTCTACCAGGAGGTTGAACGATGAAGCTGAGCCGCTGCGCCTTGACCCTGCTCGGAACCACAGCCGTCCTCGGAGCCGCTCTCGGCTGCGGGCGGCAGGCTTCGGCCCCCGCCGGCACGGAAACGCCGGAGGTCTTTACGCTGATCCAGGACAACGAGGCGCTCTGCGCCCGCATCGCCAAAGCGGCTGGCGCGCAGCTCAAGAGCGCCGAGCAGGAGCAGAAACGCGCGCGGGACGCGGCGTACGAGGCGCGGTACAAGTACCCCTCGGAGCGGCCGCCGGCGGTCCCGGAGGCCGATCCTCACGCCGTGCTCCAGCGGTACATCGACGAGACCGCGGCGGCGGATCTGGCGGCGGTGGACCGGGCCAGCGAGCTGATCCGCGGCCTGATGCCCAAGGTGCAGGAGGAAAACTCGCAGGAAGTCGCCCAGGCGTTCCAGGCGCTGGTCCGCTCCCAGGACCAGGTCTGCCAGCGGATCCGCACCACGCAGTACTCGGTCTCGAATTTCGACGACGGCGTTCAGTACAACGTCCGCAATTACGAGGACGCCAAGGCCAAGCTGGCGGCGCTCTACACGCCCCAGGACACCGAGATCCAGTTCGCCCGCCGCAAGTACGATCCCCTGCTGGCGGCGGCCCGCGCCAACGCGCCGAGCCACGCGAGCGACGCGAGCGGCGCCATCGCCAAGATGTCGCCCGAGCAGTACGCCCGCGAGCGCCAGGAGTGGCAGGCCACCCAGGATTTCCAGGCGCGGCAGCAGGCCGAGCACGAGGCCGCCGTCAACCGCTACCGGGAGCGCGAGGAGGGGGAGAAAGCCATGGCGCGGCAGAAGCTGGCCTCCTCGTTCAACGGCGATCCGCGGTCCAGCCTGTCGCCGGAGCGCATGCAGCAGACGATGCAGACCTGGTACGCCACCTACACGGCCCGGATCGCGCCGGTGCGGACCGCCCTCGCCGGCTACCTGAGCGTGCGCAAGGGGGGGACGAACGAGGAGATCCAGCCGGCCTGCCAGGAGTTGCTGAACGCCACCTCGGCCCTGCTCGCCGATCGCACCGCCCTCGCCTCGCCGGACCCCGCGGCGGCCGGCGCCCTGAAGAAGGCCTACAGCTCCCTCCGCGACTGCGCCCAGTCCTGCTCGACCGCCCAGAACGCCGAGGCCATCTACCACCTCGCCGACTTCGAGAACGGCATCCGGGCGGCGGCGGCGGCCCTGCAGCCCTACTCGATCAAGCCGTAAGCCTCAAGAGTGGCAGCCCTTCCGTGCCGCCCGGCCGGGGCGGACGGCTTCCCCCTTCTTCAGGTACAATATTAGGTACAATATTGAAAGCTTCCTTTTCCAGTGGCGCCGATTCTGGTGGAGTTGATTCCTGGGAGATGGTTCCTTGGCAGGTTCCGAAGAACCCCTCAAAGACGAGCGCATCGGCCCTTACCGGCTCGTGAAGATCCTCGGCCGCGGCGGCATGGGCGAGGTCTTCCTGGCGCAGGACGACCGGCTGAAGCGGCAGGTGGCGATCAAGCGGATCCGGCGCGATCACGGGCTCGATTCCTCTCTGCGCCAGCGGTTGCTGCGCGAGGCCCGGGCGGTCGCCGGCCTCAGCCATCCCGCCATCGTGCAGATCTACGACCTGATCGAGGATGCCGCCGGAGACTGCATCGTCCTGGAGTACGTCCAGGGCCGCACGCTGACCGCGAGCCTGGCGGGCGGCCCCCTGGACCCGCCTCTGGCCATCCGCCTGGCCCGCGAAATCGCGGACGGGCTCGCCGCCGCTCACGCCGCCGGGATCGTCCACCGCGACCTCAAGGCCGAGAACGTCATCGTCACCCCCTCCGGGCACGCCAAGATCCTCGACTTCGGTCTCGCCCAGATGCGGACCCGCGCGACCGACGACATCCTCCTCACCCAGCACGGCGTGCTGCTCGGCACCTTCCACATGATGTCTCCCGAGCAGGCGAACGGCGGCGAGACGGACGAGCGATCGGACCTCTTCTCGCTGGGAATCCTGCTCTACGAGATGCTGACCGGGCGATCCCCGTTCCGGGGAGGCCATCCCCTGGAAATCCTGAAGCGGGTGACCTCCGAGCATCCGCCGCGCCCCGACGCGCTGCGGCCGGACGTCCCCCCGCGGCTCGGCGACCTGGTCGAGCGGCTGCTCGCCAAGGCTCCCGGCGACCGGCCGCAGAGCGCGGCCGAGGTCGTGCGGGAGCTCGACGTCATCGCGGGCCGGGCTCCCGACCCGTCCTCGGAAGAGACCGTCAGCGATCTCCCGACGGGCTTCCTCGCCACCGCGCAGGCCCCGACCCAAGCCCTGCCGCGAGCGGCCGGAACGCCCGAGTCGACGATGGGAATGTCGGTCCTCCGCCGGCGCGGGATGAGGACGGCGGCCCTCGCCGTCCTGGCGGTGGCGATCCTGGCCACCCTCGGCGTCCTGATCGGCCGGCCCTTCCAGGCTGGCCAGCGTCCCGCGGCGGCCGCCGCCATGGCACCCCTGCGCGTGGTCGTGCCACGGCCCGAGGTGAGCGGCGGCGACGAAAAGCTCCGGCTCGCGGCCTCGGGAGTCCTGACCGCGAGCCTGAGCGCCCTGGGCTCGCTCCAGGGCATAGTGCCGGTCGATCCTTCGCAACTCCTCGGATCACCCAGATCAGCGATGGAGATGGCGCGGGTCGCGGCGGCGGACGAGGTGCTCATCGCGACCCTGGAGACCGCGGGCAACCTGGGAAGGATCACGCTGCGCCGCATTCACGGGGCCGACGGCCAGGTCCTGTGGAGCGACACGTTCGACGCGCCGCTCGCGGCGCAGGATCTCTATCTCCTCGCGGACGCGGTAGGCATCCACCTACGCCGGGGCTTCTCCGCCTTCCGGCCACGGCCGGGCACGCTCGCGCTCGACGTCCGCAACGAGGATTTCGCCGACTTCCTGGAGATCAAGCAGCGCATCGATTCGGGACAGACGCCGCCTCAGCCCGAGTTGGAGCGGCTGGAAACGATTGTCGGGCGCTCTCCCCACTTCCTGCAGGCCCGCCTCCTCGCCGCCGACGTCGCCTTGAATCTCTTCTATTCCAAAAAAGAGATCTCTTACCGCAACCGGGCCCTGACCCTCGTCCGTGAATCCCGGAAGCTCGCTCCCGAAGATCCTCGCCCGCTGATGAGCCAGTTCAGGATCGAGCTGGCCGGCGGCGAGGGGAGAGTGGCGGCCGCCACCCTGGCCCAGCTCGAAAACCTACTACCCGGCGATCCGCAGCTCCTCGCCCTGCGGGCCAGCCTCGCGGATCATGAGGGCCGGAGCGAAGAGGCCATCGCCGACATGAGATCGCTGACCGGCCAGGTCCCTTCCTGGCTTTACTTGGCCCAACTCGCCGACCTCGAAGCCCGCAACGGGCACACCGAAGAGGCCCGCCATCATCTGGAGACGGTCCTGGCGAGCTCCCCGGGCAACATCTGGGCTCTCGAGCAGCTCGCCAGGATCGAGCTGCTCTTCGGCGACCTGAAACGGGCCGAACAGATCTTTCTGGACCTCATCGCCCGCGCGCCGCAACGCGTCTACTTCACCAACCTGGGCGCGATCCGGATCTTCCTGGAGCAATATGAGGACGCGATCGCCGCATTCCGCCAAGCCCTGTCCTTCGATCCCGATCACGTGAGCGCCACCCTGAATATGGCAGACGCCGAGCTCGCCCTTGGCCGCGGGGTAGAGGCCGAGGCGCATTACCGCAAGGCGCTGAAACAACTGGAGAGAAACCGTCCTCCGGGCGGCCTGAGCCCCGACGACAGCATGAGCCAGGCACAGTGCCTGGCTCACCTGGGGCAAAACCGGGAGGCTGTCGAGATCATGCGAGAGGCGCTCCGCCAAGGCCCGGACAACCCCTATCTCCTGCAGTCCGCGGCCTTGGTATATGCCCTCGTCGGGAACCAGGCTTCCGCCCTGGCCAACGTCCGGAAAGCTCGCGAAAAAGGCCTGCAACCGCGCTGGTTCAGTCTCCCCGGTTTTGCCGCTCTCAAGGACAATCCCGAGTTTCGACGCCTCGTCCGGAAGGATCTTTAGGCTCACGCGGGCAGCCGCCGATGGGCGGGCCGCTGGTGTCGAGCACGAGATTTGGATCCGTGGGGCTCGGAGCCACAAGGGTGAGGTTTTTCGTGACCCCACCTTCCGTGAGAACGAAGCTGTAGGGCAGTACATCGCCTTTTTTGCTACCTGGCCGGGAGATGGTACGCGTGAGCGTGGGAGCTCCGCTCAGCGTCGTAGAGGTCACGGTCCCGCACAGATTCAGATCCAGCGTTCCCCCGGAGAGCGAGGGAGTCTCGGAGATCTTCCAGATCACCTGGTCTCCGCTGTCGATGTGACGCTTTGGATCCGACACCGTCACCAGGGATTTCGCTGCATCGACCGTCACATTGAGATTGTGCGTTTTCATTGCGGTCTCCTTTCCATTCGATCCGATGTCCCCGGGGAGTATCACATCGGGTGCCAACCGTGGAGACGGACCGACCCCCGGCGGATTCCGTTGATTACAAAGGGGTTCTTTCCGAATCACGACCGCAGCCCTGCCGCGGAGGGCTATCCGATCCGATAGACTTGTATCCAGACACGTAGAGAATCTCATGACTCCAGCCCTGATCGCCATCTCCGGCCTCCTGGCGGGCCAGACTCTGCCGCTGACCGCGGAGACACTCTCCGTCGGCCGCGACCATGGCAACGCCGTCCACCTGCGCGACCTCGGGGTCTCCCGCCACCACTGCACGCTCGAAGCGAGGGATGGACGGTTCCTGTTGCGGGACCTGGAGAGCCGGCACGGCACGTTCGTCAACGGCGTGCCGATCGTCGAGAGAGCCCTGGAGCATGGCGACCTGGTCACCATCGGCGGCTCGCTGTTCCTGTTTCAGAGCCGCGCCGAAGAGCCGGAGCCCGAGCCGGAATCGGTTCTGCTCGGCGATCGGAGGTGGGTCGCGGAGAGCACGGTCCACCTCACGGTAGAGGCGCTCCATCCTGAAGCCGCTTTCGCGGCCCTGCCGCCGGACGCGCGGGTCGCCCGGGATCTCCAGGCGCTGCTGCGGATCGCCAGCGCTCTCCACGAGCTCCGCGCCACCGCGCCGCTCGCCCGCCGCCTGCTCGAGCTGGCGCTGGAGACCGTTCCCGCAGAGCGGGCCGCCCTGCTCCTGCTCGATCCGACGGGCGCGTTCGTCTCCGTCTCCGCGCTGGACCGCCAGGGCAAGACCGAGCCTTTCCCCATTTCCCGCACCCTGATCGAGCGCGTGGTGGCCGAGCGCTCCGCCGTGCTCGCGAACGACGTGCTGCAGAGCGGCGGTTGGGAGGGCGTCGAGAGCGTGCAGGCGGCCCGTCTCCAGTCGCTCCTCGCCGCGCCGCTGACCGGCCGCGAGGGAACGCTCGGCGTCCTCTACCTGGATACCCGCGACACGGGAACCCGCTTCGACGAGCGGCACCTGGAGCTGATCACGGCCGCGGCCGGCATCGCCGCGGCGGCGCTCGCCGGCGTCCGCCACCTGGAGGCGCTGGAAGAGGAGAGCCAGCGGATCGAGGGCGCCCTGGACGCCGGCATGGTGGGCGAGAGCCAGCGGATGCGGGAGGTCCAGCGCCTCCTCTCCCGCGTCGCCGCCACCGACTCGACCGTCCTGCTGCGCGGCGAGAGCGGCACCGGCAAGGAGGTGGCGGCGCGCGCGCTCCATCGCGGCAGCCCCCGCGCCGGCAAGCCGTTCGTGGCGGTCAACTGCGCCACGCTCTCCGAGACGCTGCTGCAGAGCGAGCTCTTCGGCCACGAGCGAGGGGCATTCACGGGAGCGGTCGAACGAAAGATCGGCAGGATCGAGGCGGCCCAGGGGGGCACGCTGTTTCTCGACGAGGTGGGAGAGATTCCGCCGGCCCTCCAGGCCCGGCTGCTGCGCGTCCTCCAGGAGCGCGAGTTCGAGCGGGTCGGCGCCACGCGGCCGATCAAGGCGGACGTGCGGCTGATCGCCGCCACCAACCGAGATCTGGAAAAAGGAATCCGCGAAGGGACGTTCCGGGAAGATCTCTATTATCGCCTGAACGTCATCGCGGTGACGCTGCCCTCCCTGCGCGAGCGCCGGGAGGACGTCCCTCTCCTCGCCGGCCACTTCGCGGCCCTGTTCAGCCGCAAGCTCGGCCGCCGCGTCGCGGGCTTCACCCCCCAGGCACGCGCCTGCCTCCTCCGCTACGGCTGGCCGGGCAACGTCCGCGAGCTCGCCAACGCGATCGAAAGGGCGGTCGTGCTCGGCGAGGGGGAGCTGATCCGCCCCGAGGACCTGCCGGAGACCGTGCTCGAAACGTCTGCCCCCACCGAGTCGGGAGGCGGTCCGGTCGGCAAGTATCACGCTACGGTGAATGCCTTCAAACAGCGGCTGATCCTCGACGCGATCGATCAGGCCGGCGGCAACGTCACCCGGGCGGCGGAGCTCCTCGATCTCAACTCCACCTACCTGCACCGGTTGATCCGAAATTTCGAGCTGAAGGGTTGAGGCTATCCGATCGGATATAGGTTCTTGTCCGATCGGACAGTCCCGGCCTTCCACGGTGTTCCGGCATTTCGTCCTAAACCATTCTCTTGCTTGCAGTTGACCGTCGATCCTCGGGATCCGGCCGGGCTGGCATCCAGCCTGCTCTAAGAGAGCCTGTCCAGATCACGAAGCCGCGCGATTCTGCGCGGCGCTCGAAACGATCTACCACCCGCAGAGAAAAGGAGAAGTCATGTTCGAAAACTGGAATCAGGGCTGGAGCACCGTTCTCCGCAGGACCACCTTCGTCAGCGCTCTCTTCGTCCTCTCGTCGTTCGCGCTGCCCGTTCCGGGCTGGCCGGCGATCTCTGACGCCCGGCCGGCCGTGAGCGAAGACTCTGCGAAACCGGCCGCCGGGGCCGGAGAGGAAAAGAGCAAGAGACGCATCACGATCCTGAACGATGAAGAGTTCAGGCGAATCATGCACATGCCTTCTCCTGAAGAGATCCTCTCCCCGGCGGAGCAGAAGGATCTGCAACGGCTCGTCAAGCAGCGCCCCGGCTCGGCGACGCAGGGTCGATGCCACATCATTGCCTGCGTCGCCACCAACGATGGTTGCACCTGCTGGTATCACTGCGTCTAACACTGAGATCAGGCAGCTCATCTTCCCGCCTGGCGGCCGCCCTTGGGAATACCCGGGGCGAGCCGCAACTTTTGTGGTGGGAGCACGTATTTCGTCTCTCTGCTCTCGCAGAGGACTCCCGGGGAGATCCCATGTTGATGAAGTTCTTGAATTATATGGTGCCGACCCTTGCCCTGTCGGCTCTGCTCGCGGGATGCGGAGGGGATCCCGCTTCAGCCGGAGCCAAGGGCGCGGACAAGGCCGGCAAGGCCGCCGGACCCGCCCGCGAGGTGCGCCTCGCCAAAGCCGAGGAGGGCCGGCTGGCGCGCACCGTCGAGGTCTCGGGAACGCTCGCCGCCGATCAGCAGACCCAGCTCGGCTTCAAGGCCGCCGGCCGGCTGGAGCGGCTGCTGGTCGACATCGGCTCGCCCGTGCGCAGCGGCCAGGTGATCGCGCGGCTCGTCGCCATCGACTTCGAGCTGAAGGTCCGCCAGGCCGAGACCGCCCTGCAACAGGCACGGACCCAGCTCGGCCTCTCTCCCACCGGGACGGACGACGCCGTGAATCCCGAGCAGACCGCCGTGGTCAAGCAGGCCGCCGCGACCCTGAAGCAGACCCAGCTCACCCGCGAGCGCATGGCCCGGCTGTTCCAGGAGCAGCTCATCCCCAAGTCGGACCTCGACACCGCCGACGCCAATCTCGGCGTGGCGGAGGGGCGGTATCAGGAGGCGATCGAGACGGCCCGCACCCGCCAGGCCCTGTTGTCGCAGCGCCGCAGCGAGCTCGCCATCGCCCAGCAGCAGCTCGCCGACTCCGTGCTCACCGCCCCGTTCGACGGCGCCGTCCGCGAGCGGCTGGTGAACGCCGGCGACTACGTGGCGGCCGGCGCGCCGGTGGCGTTCCTGGTGCGGGTGCGGCCGCTGCGGCTGCGGCTCGCCGTGCCGGAACGCGAGGCGGCCGGCATCCGCATCGGCCAGCCGGTCGACCTCACCGTCGAGGGAGAGCCCGGGAAGCACGCCGGGCGCGTCGCCCGCATCAGCCCCTCGATCAGCGAGGACAACCGCACGCTGATGGTGGAGGCCGAGGTCCCGAACGCCGACGGCGGCCTGCGGCCGGGCGCCTTCGCGCGCGCCGCGATCGTGGTCCAGGCCGGCGACGCGGCCGTGCTGGTGCCCGCCTCGTCGATCGTCACCTTCGCCGGCATCGAGAAGGTGATCGGCGTCCGGGACGGCAAGGCGGTCGAGAGGAAGGTGCGGACCGGCCGCCACGCGGGCGACCGGGTGGAGATCGTGGACGGCGTCAAGGCCGGCGAATCCGTGGTGGTCCAGCCCGGCAACCTCGTCACCGGCGAGCCCGTCCGGGTGGCCTTGTAAGGGACCGCCGCTGTAAGGATCAGGAATCGCATGCAGAAGCTCGCCGACATCTGCATCCGCCGGCCGGTGTTCGCGGCCATGATCGTGCTCGCCCTGGTGGTGGTGGGCGCCGCCAGCTACGGCCGGCTGGGGGTGGACCGCTTCCCCTCCGTCGATCTCCCCACCGTCTCCGTGCGCACGACGCTGCCGGGCTCCTCCACCGAGGAGACCGAGGCCGAGATCTCGCAGAAGATCGAGGAGGCGGTCAACACCGTGGACGGCATCGAGGAGCTGCGCTCGATCTCCTCGGGCAACACCTCCTTCGTCATCGCCACCTTCAATCTCAACCGCGACATCGAGGCCGCCGCGCAGGACATCCGCGACCGCATCGCCGGGGTCACCCGCAACCTGCCGCTCGACGTGCTGCCGCCGGTGGTCTCCAAGTTCAACAACGACAGCGAGCCGGTGATGTCGATCGCGCTGTCGGGCAACCGCTCGTTGCGCGAGCTGACCGAGTACGCCGACAAGGTGGTCAAGATCCAGCTCGAGCGCTCCGCCGGAGTCGGCGACGTGCAGCTCGTGGGGGGCCTCCAGCGGGCGATCAACGTCTGGATCGATCCCGGCCGGCTGACCGCCTACGGCATCCCGATCACGGCGGTGCGCGAGGCGCTGGTGCGGCAGAACGCCGAGGCGCCGGGCGGCAACGTCACCTCCGGCGCGCGCGAGCAGACGCTGCGCACCATGGGCCGGTTCCAGAATTCGGAGGAGTTCAACGATCTGGTGGTGGCCACGATCAACGGCCAGCCGGTGCGCGTGCGCGACCTGGGATCGTCCGAGGACGGCACCAAGGAGCAGCGCTCGATCGCCCGGCTGGACGGCGTGCCGACCGTCAGCCTGGACGTGCTGCGGCAGTCGGGCGCCAACACCGTCGAGGTGATCAACGGCGCCAAGGAGGCGCTCGCCCGCCTCCAGGCCCAGCTCCCGCCGGACTTGAAGCTGCGGGTGATCCGCGACCAGTCGACCTACATCTACGCCGCGCTGCACGAGATCAACCTGCACCTGATCCTGGGCAGCATCTTCGCCTCGCTGGTGGTGTTCGCCTTCATGCGAAGCTGGCGCTCGACGGTGATCGCGGCGGTGGCGATCCCCACCTCGGTGATCGCCACCTTCGGCATGATGAAGGCGCTCAATTTCACCCTCACCAGCGTCACCATGCTGGCGCTGGTGCTGATGGTGGGCGTGGTGATTGACGACGCCATCGTGGTGCTCGAGAACATCTTCCGCTTCATCGAGGAGAAGAAGATGAGCTCGTTCCAGGCGGCGAAGGAGGCCACCCGCGAGATCGGCCTCGCGGTGCTCGCCACCACGCTGTCGCTGGTGGTCATCTTCGTGCCCGTCTCCTTCATGTCGAGCATCTCCGGCCGCTTCCTCTACCAGTTCGGCCTGACGGCGGCGGCGGCGGTGCTGGTCTCCCTGCTGGTTTCCTTCACGCTGACGCCGATGATGAGCGCCCGCATGCTGCGCGCCGAGGACGCCTCGTCCGGCCACGGCGGGGAGGCTGATGGAACGGCCCGCTCGCGGCAAGGCTTCTACGCCCGGCTCGATCATGGCTACGAGCGGCTGCTGCGGCTCACCCTGGCCCACCGGCGCGTGGCGGCGCTGATCTGTCTCGGCGTCATGCTCGCCTCGCTGCCGCTGTTCAAGCTGGTGAAGGTGGAATACATCCCGAGCAACGTCGACGAGTCGGAGTTCGAGATCAACGTCAAGGGCCCCGAGGGGATGAGCCTCGCCGGCATCGACGAGGCGATGCGCGCCATCGAGGCCGAGCTGCACCAGGTCCACGGCATCCGCAGCGTGCTGGCGACGGCCGGCGGCGGCTTCCTGGGCGGCGTCAACCAGGGCTACGTGTTCGTGCGCATGGTGCCGAGCGCGGAACGCAAGTTCTCGGTCGGCCGCTTCCTCGGCGGCCTGATCCGCCTCGATCCCGGTGCGGCCTTCCGCGACAACTACAGCCAGGAAGAGGTGATGACGCAGGTCCGCGCGCGGCTCGCCAAGTACCGGGACCTGCGCTGCGGCGTCCACAACCTCCCCTCCTTCAACATCGGCGGCGGCAACTGGGACATCGACTTCGCCCTGCGCGGCCCGGACCTCCAGGCGCTCGCCACCTACGCCGAGCAACTGCGCCTGAAGTCCAAGGAGCTGGGCGGCATCATCGACGCCGACACCACGCTCAAGCTCGACCGTCCGGAGCTGCGCATCCAGGTGGACCGCGACCGCGCCGCCGCCCTCGGCGTCGACATGTCCAACGTGGCCGACGCGCTGAACCTGATGGTGGGCGGGGACAGCCAAGTCTCCCGCTTCCACGACCCGCAGATCAACGACGACTACGACGTGCAGCTCCGGCTGACCGAGGGGACGCGCAACGACCGCGGCTCGATCCTCGGCCTCTACGTGCCGGGCCGGGGAGGCAAGCTCTACCAGCTCGGCAACTTCGTCAGCGTCAGGGAGGAGACCACGGCCTCGCGCGTCGACCGCCTGGACCGCCAGCGGCAGGTGAGCCTGCGCGCCGGCGTGGCTCCCGGCTACGCGCTGGCGGACCGGCTGGAGGCGTTGCAGCAGGCGGTCAGGGAGATGAACCTGCCGCCCACCTACTCGACCGCCGTCAGCGGGCGCGGCAAGGAGCTGGCGCGCACCTACCGCGAGTTCGTCTGGGCGCTGATGCTGTCGATCATCTTCATGTACATGATCCTCGCCTCGCAGTTCGAGAGCGTGGTCCATCCGCTGACCATCCTGCTGTCGCTGCCGCTGGCGGTGCCGTTCGCCCTGCTGTCGCTGTGGGCCACGGGGAACACGCTCAACCTCTACTCAGCACTGGGCATCCTGGTGCTGTTCGGCGTGGTGAAGAAGAATGCCATCCTGCAGATCGATCACATGAACAATCTGCGGGCGCAGGGGATGGACCGCCTGGCGGCCATCCTCCAGGGCAACCGCGACCGGCTGCGGCCGATCCTGATGACGACGCTGGCGCTGGTCGCCGGCATGCTCCCGCTGGCCGTCGGCACCGGCCCGGGAGCCGAGGAGCGGCGGGCGATCGCCGTGGTGGTCATCGGCGGCCAGAGCCTCTCACTGCTGCTGACCCTGCTGGCGACGCCGGTCTTCTACTCGCTCTTCGACGACCTGCGGGGCAAGGAGAAGATGGGCGGGCTGGTGCGGAAGATGTTCCCGAAACGGGGGCGGGAGATCGAGGAGGAGGCGGCGGCGTAGGCCCGGGCGCGACATCGCGGTCCTCGCGATCTAGCTGCCGCCCTTCGCCACCTCCGCCACCTCCCCACTGTCGTAGACCTTTCCCTTGTAGCTCCGTCCCAATTCGAAGCTGCTCCAGACCTGTTCGTTCAGCACCTTGTAGGTGATGGGCCTTCCCTCGGCGGTCCGGAAGAGGATCTCGTAGGCTTCGGTGCGCTTGCCGCCCCGCTCCTGGGACCCGAGTTGGGGATCGGGCCAGGCGGCCGCATGGGCCCTCCCTTCGGCCTGGGCCACCCGGTCGGGCATCCACTTCTCGATCTCGTAGCGGATGCGCTGCCGGTAGACGGGCTGATCGCGGTAGACCGGCTGCTGATAGGTCTCCTGGCGCGTACGGTTCTCGTAAGTGGGCCGGTCCTCGTAGATGTCCTCGAAATAGCCGTTGCCGCGGTTGCGGGTGCCGACCTTGACCCGTTGCGAGCCGGTCTGCACCCGCTCGGTGATGTCGCGGGTCCGCGTCTCGCTGCCGATCTGGATGTGATCGACGTGATGGACCTCCCGGCTGCTCCCGAGAACGCGGGCTCCGCTCGGGACCTCGCCCTCCCAGGCCTGCTCCTCGACCGGACGGAGTTGCTCCACCGCGATCGTCCGCATCCAGTGAAAGCCGGTGACCGTGAGCGTCGTGGGCTTGGCGCGGCCGAGGAACGCGACGAGGGCCACCAGGGCGATCAGGCCGAGGCAGCCGAGGCCGAGCCCCTCCTGGAGGCGCGAGCCGCCGTCTTTCAGCGGCTGCGGAGCGGCTACCGGCTGCGGGGCGGCGTCGAATCTCTGCTCGGTGACCTGGCGCGTCTTCGCGCCGTCGCGGGGAGCGCCGCAACCGGAGCAGAAAGCGTTGGCGTCCGCGTTGTCCGCCTGGCAGTAGGGGCAGATCCAGTCCGGCCCTGCGCCCGCCCGCTTCACGGCCTCGGCGTCGGTGACCTCGGGAGCGTCCTCCGGCAGGTAGAACTCGACCTCGGGACCGCGGGGCGAGCCGCAGCCGCCGCAGAACTTCTCGGGTCCGCGGTTTCGTTCGCGCCCGCAGACCGGGCAGTCCCAAGCGCCTTCCCGAATCGCCATCGAGGATCTCCTGTAAGCCGGGGTTGATCCTATCGCTGGTCGAAGCGTCCGTGACCTGCGGCCTCATCCCAACGGCGTATCCTTATCCATCATGCCTGAGCCGACCACCCTGCCCGGAAATCGCGCCACCCACACCGTCTTCAACCAGCCGCCGCCGTTCGAGGACGTGAACCTCTTCACCTCCGACCGGGTGCTGACCGAGGCGCTGCGGCGCGAGGGCGCGGGGTGGGCCGAGGAGCGGGCAAGGGATTTCGGGGAGATCGCGGGGCGGCGGGAGACGATTCTCTGGGGAGCTCAGGCGAACGAGCATCCGCCTGTGCTGCACACCCACGACCGCAACGGCAACCGGATCGACGAGGTGGAGTTCCACCCCGCGTGGCACGCGCTGATGGCGCTCGGGGTGGAGCACGGGCTCCACGCCCTGCCCTGGCGCGAGCCGCGGGACCCCCGCAATGGACTCCACGTGGCGCGGGCGGCGCAGTTCATGGCGCTCGCCCAGGTGGAGGCCGGCGTGGGATGCCCGCTCTCGATGACCTATTCGGTGGTGCCCGCCCTGCGCCTCCAGCCGGAGATCGCGGCGGAATGGGAGCCGCGCGTCACCTCCACGGTCTACGATCCGCGGCTCGTGCCGGCCACCGAAAAGGCGGGCGCCCTCTGCGGCATGGCGATGACCGAGAAGCAGGGGGGCTCGGACGTGCGGGCCAACACCACGGCGGCGTGGCCGGTTGGCGCCGGAGGGCCGGGCGCCGGGTACGAGATCACCGGCCACAAGTGGTTCTGCTCGGCGCCGATGTGCGACGCCTTTCTCGTGCTGGCCCAGGCTGCGGGGGGACTCTCCTGCTTCCTTCTCCCCCGCTTCACGCCGGACGGCGAGCGCAACCGCTTCCACCTCCAGCGGCTCAAGGACAAGCTCGGCAACCGCTCGAACGCCTCCAGCGAGGTGGAATTCCGCGCCGCCTGGGCGCGCCTGGTGGGAGAGGAGGGGCGGGGCGTGCAGACCATCCTGGAGATGGTGAACCACACGCGGCTCGACTGCGTGATCGGCGCCGCCGCCGGCATGCGCTGGGGAACAGCGCGGGCGATCCACCACGCCACGCACCGCCGGACGTTCGGCAAGCGCCTGCTCGACCAGCCGCTGATGCGCAACGTGCTCGCCGATCTCGCCCTGGAATCCGAGGCCGCCACGACGGCCATGATGCGGCTCGCCCGTGCCTATGATGCTGAGGAGACCCCGTTCCGGCGGCTGGCGACGGCCGTCCTCAAATACTGGACCTGCAAGCGCGCGCCGGTCCACGCCGCCGAGGCGCTGGAGTGCCTGGGAGGCAATGGCTACGTGGAGGAGTGGGGCCTGGCGCGGCTGTACCGCGAGGCGCCGCTCAACTCGATCTGGGAAGGATCGGGGAACGTCCAGTGCCTCGACGTGCTGCGGGCGATCCAGAAGACCCCCGAGTCGCTGCGGGCGCTGCTCGCCGAGATCCGCGAGGCTCAAGGGTCCGACCACCGGCTGGACATCTACGTCAACGAGCTCCAGTCCCATCTCGAAAGGCCCGAGGACCTGGAGGCGCGGGCCCGCCGCCTGGTGGAGCGGCTGGCCCTGGCCCTCCAGGCCTCGCTGCTCGTGCGCCACGCCCCCGCGGACGTCGCCGACGCCTTCTGCGCCAGCCGCCTGGCCGGAGACGGCGGCCGGGCCTTCGGAACGCTGCCCGCGGGCACGGACTTCGGGGTGATTTTGGAAAGGGCGGCAGCAACAGGGACTTGAGAGACTGGGAATGAGCGCGCCCCGAGCGCGGGTTCTCTGAAGACGGAACCAGAGGAGGACTTGCCATGAAATGCCAGACCCCAGACTGCACCGGAGAGCACGAGCCGCGGGCGATCAGCCATTCGGTCATCTACCGCGAGCGGACGATCGTCGTCCATGACGTGCCGGCGGAGGTCTGCCCGGAGTGCGGGCAGGCCGTGCTGATCGAGGAGACGACGATCCATCTCGACGCGCTGCTGCGGCGCAAGGCGCGGTCGAAGGGGACCGTCTTCGTCTACGCGACCTGACGGTCCTCGCCGGCAACTTCACCCCCTTCCCGACGTACTCTCCCTATCGACCTGACAGGGAGAGACCTGATGCGCATCGCCGTTCCCGCCGTTCTGACCCTCGCGCTGGCCTGCGGCCTCGCTCCTTTCGCCTCGGCGCAATCCGCTCCGGCGGCCCCTGCTGCGGCACCGGCCGCCTCCGCTCCGGCGGCCCCCTCGGGCGCGCCGGTCGCGGTGGCGGCGCCGAGCGAGAAGGCGCTGCGCTACTACCGCTCCGGCAACGTGCTGTGGGGGATCGACACGCTCTGGGGCCTGCTGGTGCCGGCCCTCCTGCTGTTCACGGGGCTCTCGGCCCGCCTGCGCGACGCGGCCCGCCGGATCGGCCGCAACTGGCTGGGGACGGTCGCCGTCTACGCCGTCTTCTTTGCCGCGGTCACCTTCGTCCTCGACCTGCCGCTCGGCTGGTACGCGGGGTTCGTGCGCCAGCACGCCTACGGCCTGTCGAGCCAGACGGCGGCCAAGTGGTGGGGCGACGAGATCAAGGGGCTGCTGATCGCCTGCGTCTTCCTCGCGCTCACGCTCTGGTTCCCCTACCTGCTGCTGCACAAGAGCCCCCGGCGCTGGTGGCTCTATACGGGGCTCGCCTCGATCCCCCTGCTGGTGTTCATCCTCTTCGTCACGCCGATCTGGGTGGAGCCGCTGTTCAACGATTTCGGGCCGATGAAGAACAAGACGCTGGAGACGCGGATCCTCGCTCTCGCCGACCGCGCGGGCATCGAGGGGAGCCGCGTCTACGAGGTCAACAAGAGCGTCGATACCAAGACGGTCAACGCCTACGTCACGGGCCTCGGGGGCACCAAGCGGATCGTGCTCTGGGACACCATCCTGGCCAAGCTCGACGAGCCGGAGGTGCTCTTCGTGATGGGCCACGAAATGGGGCACTATGTGCTCGGCCACACCTACCAGCTCGTCGCCCTGGGCTCCGCCCTCATCCTCTTCGGGCTGTGGGTGATCCAACTGACGGCGGGCGGGCTGATCGAGCGCTTCGGCGACCGGTTCGGCTTCCACGAGCTGTCGGACGTGGCCTCGGTGCCGCTCGTGATGCTGCTGTTCGCCATGGTCTCGCTGGCGCTGTCGCCGGTGATCCTGGCGGTCGGCCGCCACGTCGAGCACGAGGCGGACCGCTTCGGCCTGGAGATCACGCGGGACAACCACGACTGCGGTACGGCCTTCGCCAAGCTCCAGCAGGAGAACCTGAGCGTGCCCCGGCCCGGCCTGCTCTACAAGCTCTGGCGCTCCGATCACCCGCCGCTCGGCGAGCGCATCGACTTCTGCAACCAGTACCGCCCCTGGGAGACCGGCCAGCCGCTCAAGTACGGGAAGCTGATCCGGGGACCGCAGGGATAGAGGCGCCCCCAAAGGGCGCCCCCGGTTCCCCTACTGGCTGACGACGAGGATCGTGAAGGTGTTCGGCAGCACGGTCGGCCGCGGGCGCGGCTGCTCCTTGGTGGGAGCGGGCGCCGGGCCGTACTGGGCGCTGGAGAGATAGACGCTGTGCGTCTTCTCGTCGAGCGCCATGGTGCGCGCGCCCTTGCGCGTGGGGGCGTTCTCGACCACCGTGAAGCGGTCGGGCGTCTCCTCGCGGATGACGGTCAGCGTGCCCTCGCCGTTCGAGCTGAAGCCGAGACCCGTGCCGGGATCGAAGCCGTTGGCGTCCACCCCCTGGCCGATCGGGACGGTGGTGACCACCTTGCCGTTGTCGGTGCTCATCACGGCCGCCATCTTGTTCTCGCAGCCGATCAGCAGCCGGTGATGCTTACGGTCGATCGCCATGCCGGACGGCGATTCGCAGGGCGCCAGCGGCCAGCGCGCCTTGACCGCCAGGTCCTTGGCGCCGAGCTCCACGACCTCGCTCTTGTCCTCGATGTTGACGAAGACCTTGCCGGCGAGGTCGGTGGTGGCGAACTCCGGCTTGCCGCCGAGCTTGATCGTGCCCGCGACCTTGCCCGTCTTGCCGTCGATCACCGTCGCGTCACCCGACCGGCCGTTGAAGGCGAAGACCTGGTGGGAGTAGGGATCGTAGAGGATGGCGTCCGGGTTCTCGCCCGTGGACTTGACCTCGCCCACGGTGCCGAGCGTCTTGAGATCGAAAATGGTCACCGTCGAGCTCTTGCCGTTGCTGATGAAGCCGCGGTTGAGGTCGCTCGCCACGGCGATGCCGTGGACCCCCGAAAGGTTCAGGATCTCCCCCACCTTCTTGCCGCTGTCGAGGTCGACCACCTCCACCTTGTTCGAGTGCGAGACGTAGAGCCGCCGCGTCGCGGAGTCCGCGGCCAGGTAGTCCCATCCTCCCTCGCCACCGATCGCGATCTCCTTGGCGACGTGGTAGCCGCCGCCTTTCGCCGGGGCCGTGGCCTTGGCGGTTGCCGCGCCGTGCGCGGGGAGGGAGGGAGCGAGCGCGAGGCCCGCGACGAGACTGATGAGAGCTGCCGGCTTGTTCATGAAGGGTCTCCGTAGGATGAAATCAGACGCGGGGGAGTATACCGCCGGATCCGGGGCTGTCAGAAGGATCGGCGTCTGACCGGGGGCTGGAGGGCGAGCACGGAGGGCACCCGCCGGCGCTCGGCGAGGCGTAGCAACCCGTAGCCGATGCCCGCGAAGCCGTTCATCAGCGCCGGCGACTCGACGCCTCCCCGCGTGCCGCAGAGCCAGCCGTCCCGCTCGATGCTGGCGAGGGTCTTCTGGATGTGCCAGGCGGAAAGGACGTCCAGGTTCGGATTCTTCAGCTCCAACCGCGCCTGGAGCAGGAAGTCGAAGTTCCCGAGATCGCCGTGACAGAGGCAGTGGTTCTCGCCGAAGCCGCGGGCGTACGTCATCGAGATCGCCTCCCTCACCTCCTCCGTCAGGGCCTGCCGCACCTCCCGGTCGCGGACGTGGGGAAGGGCGATCATCCGGGCCATGGCGACGCCCGGAGCGCCGTAGCACCAGGCGATCGCCACCGCGCTCTCGGGCGGCGGCTGCCCCCCCTCGCCGGCCAGCCAGCCGCGCACCGTGGGCCAGAACGCCTCCCGCTCCCAGTCGAAGGCCGCGAGGCCCGCCGCCAGGAAACGGGCCTCTCCCGACGCCGCGCCCAGCGCCGCCAGGGCCGCGCCGATGCCGGCGTTGCCGTGGGAGAAGCCGATCTGCGGCCGCTCGGACGCGAGATGGGTCAGCCATGCCAGCCCGGCGCCCGCGGCGTGCGAGCGAGCCAGCAGATGCTCGCCACAGCGGACCGCCACCTCCAGCGCCCGGCGCGAGCCGGACGCGCGGTGCAGGGCGAGCAGGCCGAAGATGGCTCCCGCCGAGCCGCCGACCACGTCGATCTCCTCATCGCCGTCGATCCGGGGAAGGATGCGCTCGGCCATCCGCTCCCCCGCCGCGAAGAGCGCCGGGTCCCGCCAGAGCGATCCGAGATGGGCCACGGTGTAGAGGAGGCCGCCCCAGCCGGTGAAGGCGCCGATGGAGAGGCGGGAGTCGTCGCCGCCATCCTTCCCATTTTTTCCATCCGGAACGGTAGGATGGCGGGCGAGCAGGCTCTCCAGCGCCGCCCGGGCGAGAGCCGTGAAGCGCTTCCCACCGTCATCACCAGGCTTTCTATGGGGTTTTCGACCGGTCATCGCACCGAGATAGCCCAGGAAGAGGGCCACCCCCGGGAGACCGGCGTAGAGATCCTCCGGCATCGGCACCAGCGACCAGTACTGGTTGCGGTAGTCGAGGCCGATCCAGGTGGCGTACCGGCCGTCGCGCAGCGCCATGGATTCGAACCACTCCCCCACCTTCCGAGCGGCCTCGATCATGCGCTCGCGCCGCCCGTCCGGCCCGAGCGGCAGGCCCGGGTCGGTCTCGGCGTAGCCGGTCCAGCCCACGTCGTCGCGGTTGAGGAGCTGGGTGCCGAGGGAGAGGCGGAGCAGCGCGAGCTGCCGCCGCAGATCGTCCTCGCCCATACGCTCGATGCGCCGGCGTGCGGTGACGATCGCGGGCTCCAGGAAGAACCCGGGCAGGCGCTCTCCCCGGCTCGTCCAGGCGTCGACGGAGGAGGGGCGGGCCTGGAAGGCCGGGATGTCCCCGGCGCGCAGGTCGCGATGCTCGGCGGGGATCGCCCGCGCCAGCACCGGCTGCTCGTCGATCCCCACCCAGAGACGGTCGAAGAGGAGATCGCGGTCGAGAGCGTCCCGCAGCACGTCGGGATGGAAGCTCTCGGAGAGCAGCAGGCCATAGACCCGGGTCGGCCGCAGCACCGCCCGCACGGGATCGTCCGCGAAGCGGTCCAGAAAGGCGAGCAGCTCCGCCCGATGCCGGACCAGCAGGCGGTAGACGCGGGAGAACCCGTCCGCCATTTCGTTCGTGAACTCCGCGGCCTCGATCTCCCGGCCGTCGAGAGACGGGCGGTTGCTCCCCCCTTCCATCGCCACCCGCTCGCGCACGACCCGCATCTCGTCGGTGCCGATCCCCCGCCACTGCATCACCGGCTGCGGCGTGGGCTGGCCGGCGACCGACGCGACGCCGCTCAGATCCACCGCGTCCACCCCCTCGCCGACCTGGAAGGGAAGCAGCCCGATCCGCAACACCGACTCCGCCAGCGCCTCGCCCGCCAGCCGCTCGTCCGGCATCGGTGGGCC
This sequence comes from Thermoanaerobaculia bacterium, assembly GCA_036402955.1. GTDB lineage: Bacteria > Acidobacteriota > Thermoanaerobaculia > Multivoradales > UBA5704 > DATARR01. The sequence goes on along the minus strand of DASWRX010000128.1, from coordinate 42,062 downwards.
CTCGACCTCCCAGCGGGGATGGAACAGCGATTCGAGATCGACCACGACGGGATGCCCGCCGGCCGCGATGAGGTTCTCGTAATGGCAATCCGTGGCTTCGAGGGCGTAGAGCAGGGCGAGCAGACCGCCAAGGCGCCGGTGGTAGATCGCCACCTCCTCCTCGCAGGCGCACCCCTTGGGCTCGGCGTACTCCATCCAGCCATAGTCCCGACGGTCGAGCACCCTCAGCCGGCGGAAGGAGAGCCCGCGGTCCTTCGTCTCGATCCAGGCGAGGAGCTCCTGGAAGTGCGCGTCGACGGCCATGGAGCGCGGCTTGTAGGCGAGCCTGGCGCCGGAAGCGAACTCCAGGATGCGCACCGCCCGGCCGCCGCGGTGGCGGTCGCCGGCGCCGCCGCCGAGCGCCTTCAGAGGGCCGGGATTCCGGCCGCCGAAGAAGGTCGCCACCAGCTCCGGCCAGTCCGCCGCCAACCGGCCCAGCAGCTCGAGCGAGACCACCACCCAGGCATCCAGCTCCTCGATCGCCAGGCGGGCGAGGGCCGGATACTCGTCGAGGATCGCCGCGGCGACCTCCGGCTTGCGCAGCCGGTCGACGAAGGAGGCGAAGCGCTCCTCCGCCGTGTCGCCGGCCAGCAGCTCCTGGAGCCGGGCCACGTTCAGCTCCAGCACCAGCGTCCGCGACAGGAGCGGCAGAAGCTGGAAGGCGAACGGCTCGCTCAGCAGCCGCTCCGCCTCCTCCGCGGTGAACGGCGGCTTCCGCTCGCGGCAGATCGTCCCGATCCCTTCGCGAAGCCGCGCGCGCGCTCTCTCGATCCAGGGCCGGATCAGCTCGAGAAAGCCGGCCCCCGGATCGTCTCGCAGAGCCGGCGGCAGGGGCAGCGGCTCCGCCTCCGGCGGCGACCCGGCGGGGGCCGCCGTCAGCTCGGAAAACCATTGGGGAGGCTGGGGCAGACGCTCCCCCACCGCCTCCGCGGGTTCGGCCAGCAGCCGCTCGAAGGTTGATTCATCGAGCCCCTCGTCCGCCAGCCGGCGGGCGAGCGCATCCCCCGACCGGAACGGGGAGAGATCCCGCCACTGCCCGAGGCGGAAACGGGCGAGCTCGTCGGATTTGGCCGTGCCCTCGGGGCGCGGCGCGTGCGCCCGCTCGGCGAGAGCGAGCGCACGCCAGGCGGAAACGGGATCGGCCACCGTGCCTACGGGCAGCAGCCGACTCGGCTCGTATACACCGTGCAGGTCCTGTACGTGGTCCGGACCCCGCCCGCCGCCCACTGGAGCTGCTTCTCCTCCAGATCGATGACGCCGGACGGGTGCGTCGGCAGTCCGGAAGCCTCCTCCCGGCTCAGACGGGCGCGGTAGAGGGGGTCTTTCCAGGCGCGGATGACGTCGGTCTTGTTCATGTCGCTACTCCTCGGGTGAGCTGCGGCCTACGCGGTCGTCGGGCAGCAATACCGGAAGTGATTGTACGTGTAGATCGTGCACATCGGAGCCGTCGTGGTCCCGCCTGAGGTCACCTGGAGGTGCTCGTCCGTGATCTCGATGATCCCCGACGGATGGCCGGGGAGCTGCGCCCGCTCCTCGGCGGACAGACTGGAGCGGTAGACCGGATCTTTCCAGGCGCGAATGAGATCGAGCTTTCTCATCGTCGAGTCTCCTCTCTGGAGGCCGCGCTCCCCCATGAAACGCGGCGGAGCAGGGCTCCACCCTTAGAAGTGCGCTGTCCGGAGCAAACCGGGATCGGTTGACCCGTCACTCGATGCCGCGACGTCGATCAGGCTCTCTGGGTCGTCGTGGGCAGGTATTTATAGAGTCCGACGGCTTTCATGGATGTCTCCTGCGAATCCTACGAAATCGGCGCCGCGTGCCCGCCCCAGTGCCCATGCCCATCCAGAAACTCCTGGCCGAGCCGGGCCGCGATGGCGAACTCCTCGTCCATGGACACGGGACCCTTCTGGAGGAGCTTGGAGACGGTCCAGAAGTATTCTTCGAGGCCCGGCGGCGTCATCACCAGGATGCGGCCGCCGTCCGGACCGGAGACGTAGCGGTGGGGCACGCCGGCGGGGATCGTCACCGCCATGCCGGGACTTGCCTCGACGGTCTCCTCGTCCCGGAAGAACTTGTACCGTCCGTCCAGGACGTAGAAGGACTCCGCGGACCGCGGATGAACGTGCAGGGCGGGTCCGACTCCCGGGGGATGGCGCATCTCCATGAGGGCGTACCCTCCCCCCGTTTCCGGAGTCGTCAGGCGCACGGTCATCTGGGTCGCGTAGAAGGGGAACGGCTGGTCTTTCATGGGGGGATTCTCTCCCGAAAGCGGGGAGAGGGGTCAAATCCGTGGGGGAATGTTCCCCCCGGCGGACGTCCCGTTTTAGGGCAGATATTTCGCCGGCTCTTCGAGCCGCAGGTTGGGCGACTCGGCGATGTACTCGCTGAGGAGCTTCGCGTGCCCCTGGCCGATGAGCAGCAGGATGCGCTCCTGGGGCGAGTCGATCAGGCGGACCAGGTTGCCGTAGATCAGCAGGTTCCGCTTGTACCAGCCGGCCAGCACGTCGGCCCCTTTGGGATCGGCCGCCGAGCCGACCTGGGCGACGTAGAGGTAGAAACGATGGTTGGCCATCAGCATCTCGGGCGAGTTGAACCAGCGGAAGAACTGCTCCAGGGTGCTCGGCTGGAGGCGCTGGCCGATCTCCGCCACCGCGGCCTTGCCGCCCTCCATGGCCTTGTCCATCATCGCCTGCTGCCCGTTCTTCGCCGCCGAGGCCATGACCCCGTCGAAATCCATGTCGAGCTTGGCGTCCACCCCGTAGAGCCGCGGCTGGCCGAGCTCCTTGGCGAGGCGATAAGCGATCTGATCGATCTCGTCCGCCTTGAGCTGGTACTCCCCCTTGAGATAGGCCTGATATTCGCCGTTGATCTTGCCGATCCTCTCCGGGGTGCTCTCGATGGCGATCTTGGTCGGCTGGTAGCGCTTCAGGGCGGCCACCAGCTCGACGACCTCACGCTGCCGCTTCTCCGAGAGGACGTCCGGCACGGATGGGGAGAACACGTCGGAGGTGGAGCCTCCGAAGTGGATGGTCCCCAGGACGAGGATGGACGCCCTGGCCTCGGGCGTGGCCGGGGCGGCTTGAGCGGCGAGCGGCAGGGCGGCCAGCAGGACGAGCCCCGCCGCGGCGATCTGCTTTCGGATGTTCATGGGTCATTCCCTCCCGGCCGATCTACGCCGGCGCGGGAGGGAATGTTTCAGCGGTCATCGGTCCAGCCGGCCCCGGATCCGCAGCTCGACCAGTTGCTCCGGCGAGAGGTTCCGGTGGCCTTCGGCCGCAGCCTTGCGGACGAACTCGCCGTCGATGCGATGAATCCGGAACTCCACCAGCTTGTCCATTGGAAGGTTGGCGTAGCCGAGGTCCCGCAGGCCGCGGACGAAGGCGAGCGAGACGTCGTGAAGGGCGAGCTCCATGAGGCGGTCTTCCGGGACCGTGTAGCCGAGGCTCGCCATCTGGCTCGCGTAGGCGGGATTGCCCGCGAAGGTGAAGAAGCCGGTGCCCTGCGATCCGTCTCCGGCCCCGTCGAAACGGCCCTCGAAGCGGAACGTCCCCGCGTCGCGGCGCAGCTCGAAGCGGACCTCCGGACCGGCGGTCAGGCCGACGAGCTGATTCGCCGGGAGAGAGAACGAATTGTTCCAACTGCTCCGGCCGCCGTTCCAGCGCATGGCGGTCTGGAGCTGGACCTGGTCGCCGCGGCGCTCCGCCGACCACGTTCCCTTGGCAGGCCGCTCCCACTGCGCGGACGAATGTTCCGACCCTATGGCGGCATGGGAGATCTGGAGGCCCGCCAGCGGCAGCAGGGAAAGAGCGAGGACGCCGGCCAGCCACGAGCGGCGGGGCTGGTGGACCGGGGCGCCGATCAGCCGGCGGATGCGCTCCACCAGCGAGCCGCCGGAGGCGGCGAGGATCAGGGACGACGCGGGAGCGCGCAGGCCTTCGAGATCCGCCAGGGCCCGGGCGTAACCCAGCCGGTCGCCGCAGACGGCCACCGCCAGGTCGTCGCAGCAGTTCTCCCGCTCACGCCGGACCTGGGCCGACACCCACCAGACCGCGGGATGGTAGAAGAGCAGGGTCTCCACCACGGTCTGCAGCAGGTTGATCAGATAATCGTGCCGTCGCACGTGGGCCAGCTCATGGGCGAGGATCGCCTCGAGCTGGCGCGGCGAGAGACCGGCCAGGGCGCTCGCCGGGACCAGCACCACGGGCCGCAGCCAGCCCACGACCATCGGCACGGAGACCGCCGCGGATTCGAGAAGAGCCACGGCGCGGGCGATCCCCAGCCGGCGGCCGAGCGTGCGCGCCAGGGCCTGCAATTCCTCCCCCGCCGGACGCTCCTGGCGCGGCAGGCGCCGCACCCGGCTCCAGCCGCCCAGGTGATAGAGGGAGAGGGCCGCGACTCCCGCGAGCCAGAGGGCGAAGACCCGGGGCAGCAGGGAGACGCCGAGCGTCCGCGCCTCCGTGAACGGGCCTGCCGCGTCCGCGGCGGGGGTCCCCGCCAGGGGATCGGGAGCCATCGGAACCGACGCGGAGACCGGCGCCGCCACCGCCGGACCGGCCGCGCGGATCTCGAGCCGGGAGGCGGTCGCGATCGGCAACGCCGCCATCAGGAAAAGCGCTCCGGCCGCCACCGCGTACCGGGTCGAGGCCTTCCCCTTCTCCAGGAAAACCAGGATTCCAGCCGTCACCACGCCCACCAGCGCTCCCTGCCAGAGGAAGTGAACCAGGGCGCGGGCCACGGCCGCAGCCGCCGGGCTCGTCCCGATCGTCTCGATACCGCTCATTTCGTCTCTCCTTCGAGCTGGTCCAACAGTTGACGGATCTCCGCCAGCTCCTCCGGCGCCGCCGGCCGCGAGGAGAGGGCGCGCATCACCAGCCGCGTGGCCGAGCCCTCGAAAGCCCGATCGAGCAGATCCCGCACGAGCTGCGTCTGGGTCTGCTCCTCGGGCAGGCGGGTCGCGTAGAGGTGCGCCCGCTGGGATTCGTCGCGCGTGACCAGACCCTTCTCCGCCATGATCTGAAGCTGTTTCAGGGTCGTCGTGTACCCGGTCGGAAGACTCCGGGCGAGCTCCTCGTGGACGTCCTTGACGGTGCTCGGACCGCGGCGCCACAGCACGCGGAGGATGGCCAGCTCGGCATCGGTGGGACGGGGCAGGTCAGCCATGAAGGGAACGATATACGAAGATCGTCGTAGTGTCAACGATGACTTTCGTAGACTGCGGAGAGACGCCTAGAACCAGTCCACGACGGAGAGTCCCTGAACCCGCCCAAACTCACCCGTATTGTGGGTGACGAGGATGGCGCCATGGCTCAGGGCGGTGCCCGCGATCAGGGTGTCGATCGGACCGATCGGCAGCCCTTGGCGTTCCAGGTTGGCGCGAATCCGGGCCGCGGCCTTGGCTTCCGCGCGGCCGAAGGGGAGCACGGTGATCCGGGAGACCAGCTCGTCCAACTGCGCGCCGTTTCTCTCCGGAAACCGGGACTTGGCCACTCCCGTCTCCAACTCATAAAGCGCCACCGCGGGGATGGCGATCTCCTGGGGCGGGACCTCCAAAAGGCTCTCGGCGACCCTCCCCTGCCGCTTGAAGAAGTAGATCAGGCAGTTGGAATCGAGGACGTACATCAGTCGAAGCGCTCGCGGGGAAGGTCCGGCGGAATACCCTTCCGGATCTGGTCGAGGGACGGGAAGTCGTCCTCGGCCCAGGCCCCCGCCAGTTGCACGATCGAGGCGGGCCACTCCGTCGCGGTCTTCTCCCGGATCAGCTCGGCCACCCAGCGGCTCTGGGAGACGCCTGAGGCCTTCGCCGCCATCCTCATCTTCTCTTCCGTCTCACTGTCGAGGTAGAGCGTCACTTGTCCCATCGACCCTCCAAGTGTATGTCCAAGTATATTCCCTTCTCTCCCGCGGTTCCAGAGCGTACAATCCCCCTCCCATGTGGAAGGCAGGCGACCGCGTCACCCATCGTTTTCATTCCGAGCTCGGCACCGGCCGCGTCGTGGCGGTGCAGGGCCGGAGCCTGCGGGTGGAGTTTCCGGAGGCGGGACAGGCGTTGAGCTTCGCGGCGGGCACGGACGCCCTGGTGCCGCTCGCGATCGCGCCGGGAGGGCGGGCCCGCCTGGAGCCGTCGGGGGAGATCGTGATCGTGGAGGCGTGCGCGGACGGCCGGTGCGTGCTCGCGGACGGCCGCGAGGTGGATCTCGACGACCTCTGGCCCCGTCCGGCCGAGGTGGCGCCCACGGAGCGGCTGGCGCGCGGCCAGGTGGACGGCTTCGAGGACTTCGCCAATCGTCTCGACGGCCTGAAGCTGCAGCGCATCCGCCAGGCCGGCGGCCTCGGCTCCTTCCTCGGCGGGCGCATCCAGATCTTCCCCCACCAGCTCTATGCCGCCGAGCGCGCCTGCCACAGCGATCCCGTGCGCTGGCTGCTGGCCGACGAGGTGGGGCTCGGCAAGACCGTCGAGGCCTGCCTGATCCTGAACCGCCTGCTCCACACCGGCCGCGCCGGGAGCACGCTGGTGGTGGCTCCCGAGACGCTCACCATCCAGTGGCTCGGCGAGCTGTGGCGGAAGTATCACCAGGCCTTCGTGCTGCTCGACGAGAAGCGGCTGGACGACGTGGCGAAGGATCACGGCGAGGGGTTCAATCCCTTCGACGTCCACCGCAAGGCGATCGTGGGCCTGGACACCCTGGTCAAGCGCCGGCGGCTGACCGCACAGGCCGTCGAGGCGGGGATCGATCTCCTGGTGGTCGACGAGGCGCACCATCTCCAGCGGCCCAAGGGGCACCCCGGCAACGAGGCGTACCGGGCCGTCGCCCCCATCGCGGCCTTGGGCCGGCACACGCTCCTGCTCACCGCGACGCCGCTGGAGGACGACGCCCACGGCTTCTTCCGCCTGCTCCAGCTCCTGCGGCCCGAGGAGTTTCCGGAGGAGGAATCCTTCGACGAGCGCCTCGCCAGGCGCGAGCCGCTGCCGCCCTGCACCAGCGCGACGCGGCGGGCGGACATCGGCGGGTTGCCGCCCCGCGTTCCCGCGCCGGTCGAGATCCCCGGCGGCGCGGCGGGCTGGACGGTGCTCGACCGGCTGGTGAGCCATCTGCGCGCCCGTCCGGCGGAGAGCCCGCTGGCCCGGCGGCGCAAGGCGGACCGGGTGTTCCGCGCCCTCGCCTCCCCCGCCGCCCTGCTCTCCGTGCTGGACCGCGACGACGAGGAGACGGCGGCGCTGGCCCGCCAGGCCCTGGACGACGATCCGCGGGCGCGCTGGCTCGTCGAGCAGGCCGGCCGCTGGGTGGGCGCGGAGGAGAAGACGCTGGTCTTCGTGGCCCACCGCGAGACCCTCGATCTCCTCAAGGGGGCGATCGAGCGGCAGGGCCGGCGCACCGGCGTCTTCCACGAGGATCTCTCGCCGGAGCGGCGGGACATCGAGGTGGCGCAGTTCCGGCTACCCGAGGGACCGTCGATCCTGATCTCCACCGAAGCGGGCGGCGAGGGCCGGAACTTCCAGTTCTGCCGCCGGCTGGTCCTCTTCGACCTGCCGTGGAGCCCGGGCGTGGTCGAGCAGCGGATCGGGAGGCTGGACCGCATCGGCCGGACGATCCCCACGGAGATCCTCTATTTCCGTCCCCCGTCCGGCTTCGGCCGCGCGGTCGCCGATCTCTACGAGGCGATCGGCCTGTTCACCGAGCCGCTGGGCGGGCTGGAGCGGGAGCTGCGCCACGTGGCGCGGGCGGTCGAGACCGCCGCTGCGGACACCGCGGACCATCCGGCGTTCGAGGCGGCCCTGCGCGAGGCCCGGGAGGCGCACGGCCGGGTGCAGCGGGCCGCCTATCACGAGTTGCACCGCGATCCGTTCCGGCCGGAGATGACCGCCGAGATCCTCTCCCGCGTGCCGCTCGATCTCGACGCCCTCAACGAGAGTGTGGTGGTGCGCGCCGCCTCCCGTTTCGGCTTCGAGGTGGACGAGCAGAGCGGCGAGCGGACCTGGCGGATCGAGTACGGCTACGAGGCGCTGGTGGAGCACTTCCCCGGCGTGCCGCTGGGCAGCAGCTTCCTCGGCACCTTCAGCCGCGAGCGGGCGGTGGACGAGGAGACGCTGGACTTCTTCTCCTCCGGCCATCCGCTGGTCGAGGGCATCCTGGTCGAGCTCGAGGAGGGCCCCCGCGGCCAGGTGACGCTGTTCCAGATCGCCGGCGAGGAGGAGACGTTCGGCCTGCTGGCCGTCTTCAGGGAGGCGGGAAACGCCGCGGACTGGCGCGCCGTCGCCGTGGACGCCAAGGGCCAGCCGCGCCCCGACCTCGCCCGGCGCCTCACCTCGGAGCCGCTGCAGACCGAGCCGATCGAGGCCAAGAAGTGGACGAGCCAGGCGAGCTGGAAGAAGGCCATCCGGCGCATGGCCGAGGCGCTGCCCAAGGGGGAGAAGCCGCAGGCGGTGGCGGCGTTCCGCGTGCGGCGGCGGGTCTGAGGCGAGCCCCGGCCCCTCGCGGGCGGCCGGGGCTCGCGGGGGGCGGGGCTCAGTCCGGCATGGACTCGTCGATCCACTTCACGATGTAGGCGATCTGGTCCTCGGGGATGTAGGGGCCGCCTATCGGCATTCTCGGGAACCCCGGCACGCCCTCGCGCAGGGCACCGCCAGGTTGGTCTCGTTGCCCTTGCCGTTGCCGACCAGCGAGGGATCGATCAGCACGTTGCCGAAGGCGTCGGAGCTGGCGAGCTGCTGCCTGGTGTTCCATCCGAAGCTGTCGTCGCCGTGCACCGAGAGATCGGGTTTGCGCCCGTGCTTGGCCGTCCATGCGTCCATCGCGGTGTCGAGGATCGTCTTGACTTGCGTGAAGCTGGTGGTTGCCATGATCGATTTTCCTTTCGTCGTTGGGATTAGTGCTTTTCACCGGCCGCGATGAATTTCCGGAGATCGTCCAGCGCCTGATCCCGCGGGGTTTTCGCCCTGGCGGCGTGCAGCCTCGGACCCTCCGGGGTGTAGGCGCGCAGGGGGACGAACCAGACGAAGTCGAGCCCTTTCCTGCGCGCCAGGTCGTGACACTTCATGCAGCTCTGCGAAGTCTGCTGGAAATAGGTTTCCATGGCCGTGTTCGCCGTATTGGTCGGCGGATTGGGCGTCCCCGGCCGCGGGAACGGAACGCCGTCCGGCTTGGTCGTATCGGTCGGCCACTGGGTCATGACCAGCCTGTAGTGCGCCCAGACCGTGCCCTTCAGGGCCGCCTGGTACCTGGCGTTGGTCTCCTGGGTCGAGCCCGCGATCGGGTTGAGGCGGACGACCTGCATGGCGGCGGGGTTCTCCTGCGGCGGGTTGTCCGGGCCGAGAGGCTTCGGCGCCTTCTCCGGGATCATCTTCTGCCGGCCGGGATCGCCGTCGTTGAGGGAGAACGGATGGCCGAGAGCCCCTCCGGCCTCGGGGACGTTGTCCTCCTGCTCGAAGGTCGACCAGACCCACTGGGGAAATTGCGGCGTCTTCTGGACGATGTGGAACCCCACGAGAGCCATGCTCTTGTCCTCGCAGACCCCCTTGACCGGGTTCATCACCCGCGCCTTGACGATGTAATAGCGGCCGCCCATCGATGCCATCTCGTCGCCGTGGACCTCGCGCCAGGCGCCCTTGACCTCGATCGAGTTGCTGGTGAACGCGAGGGGCGGATCGCCCTGCTTGGGCAGGTTCGCCGCCAGGTAGAGCTTCCTGTCGCGGATGAAGTCGTGCTCGAGGCGGTTGATCCGCACCTCGTAGCGGACGTACGCGCGGTTCTGCGAGACCAGGGCCGGCCCGTCGACGCCGAAGCCCGCCTGGTTCAGGCCGCCGAGCTTGGAGAACTGCGCCAGGATCTTCGGATGGTTGTCGACCGGCAGCGGCCAGCCCTCCGTCTCGCAGGGATTCACCGCCTGATAGGAGGCCCACTCCGAGGGCGGCGCGCCCTTGGGCTGGAACAGCTCGAAGTCGGCTTTCCAGGTGTCCCAGACGGTGGGGACCGAGACGTCGCCGATCTTCCGGCTCCGGTCGGGCACTCCCCGCTGGTCCCGGGAGACGTCCGCGGGCCAGTTGAGGGCCACGAAGCTGCGCCAGGAGAAGTCGTCAAAGAAGGCGATGGGAGGCTCGCCGGCGATCTCGACCTCCTTCGGAACGTCCGGACCGATCGTGGGCTCGGGAATCCCCCGGCCGGGCTGGGCCTGCGCCAGATCCATCGGCGCGAGACCCAGGAGGCCGAGGACCACGGCGAGCATCCCGGTTCCCGCGACCCCCAGGAACCCCGCCGTGGAGAAGACCGTCCTCTTGGAATCCATGAATGTCCCCCTTCTACCCTCCATAGAGGGCGCTCGTAGCGGAATTCCGTCATCCAGTGGCGGAGATCCGCTGTCGCTGAATCGCTTTCGAAAGGGGTACTGCCGCGAAGGGGCGGCCTATCTCAGCCTCGTGGGTCCCGCAACCTCCCCTGCCAGGCACATCTATAGTGGCCGGCAGTCTGCGGAGGAGACATGGAAGAGAGGGTCCATCACTACCAGGAGGCGGCGCCCGGCGGCCCCATCGAGGAGCCGGCGGCGGAGAACGCCGTGACGCTCACCGCCGACGGTCCGCTGGAGCTGCGGGGCCGGATCGAGATCGCCTCTCCGGACGGCACCCTGCTCCTGGTCGCCACCCGCGCCTCCCTCTGCCGTTGCGGCGCCTCGCGCGACAAGCCGTTCTGCGACGGCTCGCACGCGGCGGCCGGCTTCCACGACTGCGGCGTCCGCCCCGGAAATGGCGGCGAGGCGGCGCCCGGCGAAGGCCCGGCGCTGCACGTGGTCTGCTGCCAGGACGGCCCGCTGGTCTTCCAGGGCGCCTTCGAGCTCCACGAGGCCGACGGCCGGCCCCTCCCCGTACGGAGGAGGGTGCTCTGCCGCTGCGGCGAATCCACCGAGAAGCCGTTCTGCGACGGCTCCCACGCCCGCATCGGCTTCAAGACGTAGCCGGACGATTTACCCGAACAACCCGAGCTGCTCCGCCTTTCCGGGCACCCGGAACGCCGCGGTGGAGAGCTCGGGGAAGGGCTGGTCCAGCCCGTATCTGCGCTTGAAGGTCTGGAAGGTGGCGCGGATCTGGTCGGCGAAGAGGCCTTCGCCGCGCATGCGGTTGCCGAAGCGCGGATCGTAGAGCTGCCCGCCGCGCAGATCCCGCACGCGGTTCAGGACCTTCTCCTTGCGGTCCGGGAAGTGCTCCGCGAGCCAGCTCTCGAAGAGGCCGGCCACCGCTCCGGGCAGGCGCATCACCACGTAGCCGGCCGTGCGCGCCCCGGCGGCGGCGGCGGCCTCGAGGATCTTCGGCATCTCGTGATCGGTGATGGCGGGAACCACCGGCGCCACCATCACGCCGACCGGGATGCCCGCGGCGGCCAGCCGCTCGATCGCCTGCAGCCGGTCGCGGGGGTGGGAGGCCCGCGGCTCCATCCTGCGGGCGACCTCGGCGTCGAGCGTGGTGATCGAGAGCATGACGACGGCCGCCTGGTGCGTGGCCAGCTCCTGGAGGATGTCGATGTCCCGCGTCACCAGCTCGTTCTTGGTGATGACGCCGACCGGGTTGCGGAACTCGGCCAGCACCTCCAGGCACCGACGGGTGATCCCGAGCCGGCGCTCGGCGGGCTGATAGCAGTCGGTGACGCCACTCATCGCCAGCGTCTGCGGCTTCCATTTCGGCGAGGAGAGCTCCTTGCGCAGCAGCTCGGGGGCGTCCTGCTTCACCAGGATGCGGCTCTCGAAATCGAGCCCGGCCGAGAAGCCCAGATACTCGTGGAACGGGCGGGCGTAGCAGTAGACGCACCCGTGCTCGCAGCCGCGGTACGGATTCACCGAGGCGTCGAACCCGACGTCCGGACTGTCGTTGTAGGCGATCACCGACCGCGACGTGTCGCGCAGCAGCTCCGTCTCGACCCGCTCCGGCCCCAGGACCTCCTCGTCCCGCTCGACCTCGAGCGTCTCGAACCGGTTCTTGGGATTCCCCATCGCCCCGCGACCCTTGAGCGCCGTCTCCGTCATGGGCGTAAGTATAGCGCAACTTGCGCCCGCCTTGCGCCGCCCTGCTCGGGGACGGCGAACTTTCGGGTTCACGATACGGATCTTATGGGGAGTTCCTTCACGCCGTAACACCCTCGGCCGGACCAACCCTTGCGAATCAGCTTGCCAGGGGCTATCATCCCTCCAGCTTTCGGATCCAGAAGAGGTTCGCCCGAATGGAAGACCGCCTTCCTCCGGAGGGGGTAAGGTGTCCTCTCGCAACCCGTCCTATGGAGAAACGCATGAACGAGGTCCTTCAGATTGGCAAGCACGTCACGGGGTTCGAAGCACCTGACATCCTTTTCATGAAGCTGGTGGGAGATGTCTCTTACGAGGAGGTCAAGGTGATCAACCAGGCCCATCTCGACTTCGGCCAGGGCACCCAGCAGCTCTTCTACCTGATCGATCTCTCGGAGCTGGACAACCTCGGGCCGCAGGTCCGCAAGGAGGCTTCGGAAGTCGTCAAGCTCCTCCCCCTGCGGGGAACGGCCATCTATGGAGCGCCGCTGAAAGCCAAGGTCCTCGCCAAGCTCATGCTGACCGCGGCCAGCATGTTCCGGGGCGGCAAGAACTTCAACCCCGTGGAGTTCCTCGACAACGAGGGGGACGCGCGGGTCTGGATCAACAGGCGCCGCGAACAGACATAGCCGGCTTTGTGATTTGCGGAATTTAATTTCTTTGTTTATAATCGGGGAAATTTCGAGGTCGCTTTTCATCCACCCCCCGGCCGCGCGGGCCGCGCGGCCGGATCGCCGCCCCTTCGGGAGGAGAAGAGATGTCGAACCCCAAGTTCTTCAAGAGCACCGAGTGTGGCCAGCAGTTCACCGCCTTCGAGCTTCCCGACATCGTCTATCTGAAGTTCCGGGGCCGGTGCACGCTCGAAGAGTGCCGGATGATCAACCAGTCCAACTTCGAGTACGCGAAGGCTCTCGACTACTTCTTCTATCTGGTCGATCTCTCGGAGCTGGAAGACCTGCCCCCCGCCGTCCGCAAGGAAGCCTCGGAGGCGGTCAAGCTCCTCCCCGCGCGGGGGACGGTCCTGCTCCACGCGCCGTTGCGGGCCCGCGTTCTCGCCAAGCTACTGCTGACCGCCGCCAACCTGTTCCGCCGGGGTCCCGAGAGCAATCCGGTGATCTTCGTGGATTCGGAGGCGGAGGCGCGGGAGTGGTTCGCGCAGCGCCGCCGCCAGCTCACCGCCGCCGCCGCATAGACCGCCGCGGCATCGACCGTGAGAAGCCCCGGGCCGGCAGGCCCGGGGCCGGGCCGCCGTCCGGCTGTCCCTTCCCGCGTCATCCCGTTGTCTCCAATTCTTCGCGACACGTCTCCAGGAGGGTCGAATGACCACGGACGTCAATGGGGTTGCATCGAAACGGCATGCGGGCACCCGCCCTCCCGGGCCGAAGGGCTATCCGCTGGTCGGCGTGCTGCCGAAGCTGGTGCGCGATCCGGCCGGGTTCTGCACCGCGGCGATGCTCGAGTTCAACGACCTGGTCCGCCTGAACCTGGGGTTCGCCTCGATCTACCTGGTCACCCTCCCCGACCACATCCATCACGTCCTGGTGGACAACCACGAGAACTACTGGAAGGGCAAGCTCTTCGCTCGCGCGCGGTTCCTGTTCGGCAAGGGGCTGGTGCTCAACGAGGGGGAGAGCTGGCGGCACCAGCGGCACCTCATGCAGCCGGCGTTCGCCCACCGCCGGGTCGCCTCGCTGGTCCCCCTGATGGCAGACGTGGTCGAGCAGCGGCTCGCCGGCTGGGAGGCGGCCAGCCTCGCCGGCCGGCCGATCAACATGGGCAAGGAGATGATGTCCCTCACCCTGCGGATCATCACCAAGACCATGTTCAGCCTCAGCATCACCGACGGCCAGCTCACCGAGATGGCGCGCGCCTTCAACACCGCCCTGCACCACATGACGCTCCGGATGTTCACCTTCTTCCTGCCGGAATGGGCCCCCCTGAAGGGCCGGCAGGGGTGCCGGGAGGCGGTGGCCACGCTGGAGGCCATGACCTACCGCACCCTGCGCGAGCGACGGGAGAGCGGCCAGGACCCGGACGACCTGCTCGCCATGCTGCTCTCGGCGCGCGACGAGGCGGGCCGGGGGATGAGCGACCTCGAGATCCGGGACGAGGTGATGACCACCCTCTTCGGCGGCTATGAGGCCACGGCCGACGCCCTGACCTGGGCCTGGTACCTGCTCGACCAGCACCCGGACGTCGACGCCCGGATGCGGGAGGAGGTGGCCGCGGTGACCGGCGGCCGGACGCCGACCTTCGAGGACCTTCCCCGCCTCACCTATACGGCGCAGGTGGCAGAGGAGACGATGCGCCTCTTCCCGCCCTTCTGGTTCTATACCCGCACGGCCCACGGCGACGACGAGATCGGCGGCCATCGCGTTCCGGCGGGCGCTCTGGTCCTGCTCTGCCCGTATGCCACGCACCGGAATCCGGCCTACTGGGAGGAGCCCGCAGCGTTCCGCCCGGAGCGCTTCGCGCCGGAGCGCGCCGCCGACCGGCCCCGCAACGCCTACTTCCCCTTTGGCACGGGCCAGCGGATGTGCATCGGGCGGCACCTCGCCATGCTCGAGATGCAGCTCATTCTGGCCATGGTGGCGCAGCGCTACCGGCCTCGCCTCACCCCCGGACGCCCTGTCGTGCCGCGGGCGGGGACCTCGCTGCGCTCCGAGGACGGGATCTGGATGATCCCGGAACGGGCCTGACGCAGCCGAATCCGAAACGCGATCGCTCTCATTTTTTTACCAGGAGGAAACCCGAGATGACCGCCGACACCCTGGCTCACACGACCCCCGACAGCGCCGTGCACCCGCCGGACGCGATGCCCCCGGCCGCAGTGCTGCTGCAGATGATGGACGGCATCAAAGTCACCCAGCTCATCCACGCCGCGGCCAAGCTCGGCATCGCCGATCTCCTGGTGGTGGGACCGAAGAGCAGCGAAGAGCTGGCCGCGGCCGTCGGCGCGAATCCGGGCGCCCTCTACCGGGTGCTCCGCGCCCTCGCCGGGCTCGGCATCTTCCGCGAGATCGAGGGCGGACGTTTCGACCTGACGCCACTGGCGGAACCGCTGCGCAGCGACGTTCCCGGCTCGGTGCGCGCCTGGGCCACGGTCTGCGGCGAGGACTGGCATCTGCGGATGTGGAGCGACATCCTCTATAGCGTCAGGACCGGCCTCGGCGCCTTCCCCAACGCTCACGGCATGGGCTCCTTCGAATACTTCCAGCACCACCCGGACAAGGGCGCCGTCTTCTACGAGGCGATGACCAACCTCACGGCCCAGGTCTCGGCCGCCGTGTTGGCGGCGTACGACTTCTCGGCGGCGCGGAAGATCGTGGACGTGGGCTGCGGCAACGGCACCTTCACGACCGCCATCCTCGGGGCCTATCCGCACCTGACCGGCACGCTGTTCGACATCCCTCCGGTGATCGAGGTGGCCCGCGGCGTGATCGGCGCGGCGGGGCTCGCTGAGCGGTGCGATTTCGTGGCCGGAGACTTCTTCGAGTCGGTGGCGGCCGGGGGCGATACCTACGTGCTGAAGAACATCATTCACGACTGGAGCGAGGAGCGCGCCGCCACCATCCTCAGGAACTGCCGCCAGGTGATGCCAAGGGACGGCCGGGTCCTGATCGTCGAGATGGTGGTGCAGCCGGGCAACGATCCCTCGCCCGCGAAGATGTTCGATATCACCATGCTGGTGGCCGAGGGCGGCCAGGAGCGGACGGAGGCCGAGCAACGAAGGCTGCTGGAAGCCGCGGGCCTCAAGCTTTCGCGCATCGTGCCCACCCCCTCGCCAGTGAGCGTGATCGAAGCCGTGCCCGCCTGAGGTGCCCGGAGCCGGGGGAAGGCAGATTCGATCGCCCTCCCCCGGGTTGAGCCGGGAACCGGAACGCGGCCGCGCCGATCTACAATGGAGAGGCTTGAACGGCACGGTGAAACAGGCGGCGGGAAGGATTCGGCGGGCGGTCCTGTTCTTCCGGGAAGCACGGATCAATCCTCCAGCGCTGGAACTCAACCCGATGGCCCGGTCCACCTTTTACACGGCGTTCAACCTCAGCGGAACCGCCCTCCGGTATGCTGCCCCTGTGGAGCATGGAGATGCGTAGCCCTCAGGCCAGAGACCCCTTTTTCGCCTGGCCGGGCGCGGCGAGCTTCCGGCTCACCATTCCCCTGTCGTATCTCTTCTTCAAGATCTTCTACTCGGTCTACGGCGGCGCGAGCCTGCTCGCGAAGCTCCGCCGTCCCCATGCGGACTTCTACTTCCCCTGGGAGATGCGGCTGCCGTTCATCCCCTCCTGGACGCTGGTCTATCTGACCGTGCCGCTGCTGCTGCTGCTGACGCCGTTCATCCTGCGAACGTGGCGCACGTTCACGCCGTTCGTCCTCACCCTCACGGCCGAGACGCTGGTCGCCGGCGTCTTCTTCTTGAGCGTGCCGCTGGCGCAGGCCTACCCGGAGCGGGTGGCCGACGGCTTCTTCGGCACCGTCTTCCATCTGGCGGACCGGCTCAACCTCGATTACAACAAGTTCCCCTCGCTCCATATCGCCTTCGCGGTGACCGCGGCGGTCGTCTTCGGGCGGCGGTGCGGCTGGCTGGGGCGGACACTGTTCGCCCTGTGGCTCGCCGCGGTCTTCGCCTCCGCGATGCTGATCCACGAGCACCAGCTCCTCGATCTCGTGGGCGGTCTGGTCCTCGGCCTGGCCGGCGTGGCCTCCGTGCAGCGCCGGGCCTCCGACGAACGGTACCTGGACGGTCTGCGCATCGAGGCGCTCTGCCTGCGCGAGTTCTGGCAACTGGCGCGGCGGCGCGCCCGCTACCTGCGCGTCTTCTCCGCTCTCTTCCGCGCCTCGCTCCCCCGCTGGCGCCAGACCCGGGCGTTGCGCGCCGCCTACTGCCTGGCCCAGCACGCCGACGATGTGCTCGACGGCGACCGCCCGTCGCCGGTCGAGCCCGAGGCGCACGTCCGGGCCATCCTCCGGGCCCTCGCCGGGGGAATCCCCTCGGAGCAGGTCGCGGAGCAACTCGCGGCATTCCTTTCGACCGAGTTGGGGAAGGAGGCGAAGCGCGAGATGGCGGATCTGCTCGAGGTGCTGATCGAGGACCGCCGGCGGATGGACGCCCGCCGCACGATGACCGCCCTCGCCCTCGCCGAGCACCACCGGAAGACCTTCTTCCTCTCACTCGACCTCGCCTTCCAGCTCGCCGGCACCCGGCTGCGGGCCGGCGACGCGCCGGAGCTGATCGACGCCCTCTCCTGGTGCTCGCCGGTGCGCGACTTCGACGAGGACCTGGAGAAGGGCCTGATCAACCTCCCCGCGGAGGTGATCGCGGAGGCGGGCTGGACGGGCCGGGAAGAGGACCTCGAGCCGCTCCTCGACTCTCCCGTGGTGCGCGAATGGCTGCGGCGCGAGCACTGGCGCGGCGCGGCCTCGATCGAGGCGCTGGGCGTCCGGCTCTCGGGGACCGGCGCTACCGCCGGGACGGCGACCGTCGATCCGCGGGGCCGGAAGATCCTCGCCGCCTTCCACCGGGCCCTGAAGGGCTACGAGCGGAAGTACCGGCGCAAGCACCCGGATCTCGCCGAGCCTCCGGCCGGAAGCCGCGCCACCCCGGCCCTCCTCTCACGGCGCCCCAAGGCCGCCGGCCGCGAGGGGGGATAGCGGCTCAGGAGGCCGCCTCTTTCTCTTTTTCCTTTTTCTTGCGCCGGAACCGCTCCTTCGCCTCCTCGATCGGCCGCTTCTCGATGAAGTAGGCGATCGCCGCCTCGCCGAGCCCCCAGGTGCCGGCGACGGCGACGCCCGCCGAGACGGCGGAGCCGACGCCCGGAAAGACGAGCTTGCCGAGCGCCCGCGCCCCTTCCCGCAGGGCGAACGCCGCTCCCACGTTGGCGCCGAGCGCCGCCAGGAACTCGCGGGCCGTTCGCTTCGACATCTCCCTGCCGGAGACGTAGGCGATGCCGGTGATCAGCCCGATCTGCAGCGCGGTGATGGGGAGGATGTCGGCGACGGGGATGGGCGTCGCGGCGACGCCGCCGGCCACCGCGGCCGCGGCGGCCGTCATCTTCCGCGCCAGCTTCCGCTGCACGGCGCGGAGCTGGGCGAGGCGGGCCATCTGGATCTGCGCGCTGCGCGGCAGCACCTCGACCAGGTAGTCGACCAGCCCCGCGAGGTTCCAGTAGTTGTCGTAGACCCGCCGGACCCCACCGGGCCCTTCCTCGTATTCGGCATAGGTGGAGACGGGGATGACCCGCGCCAGCGCGATCCCGCGCTCGGTCAGCGCCTCCTGGAGGGCCCGCACCGCGGTCTCGATGTTGCGCCGCTTGGTCGCGTTCTCGTAGGGGGGCTCGACGCGCTTGGGATCCAGCTCGTCCACCTGGGTGACCACCGCCACGACGGGGGCCTGGTAGCGGTGCCGGGCGGCGATGAAGGCCCGCACCGCCTCGACGTTGGCGAGGTCCTGGGCGATGTGGGAGTCGACGTCCTTGGCCTTGCAGAGGAAGAGGATGGCGTCCGGCCACTCGTCGACGAGAACGGAACGGATCTCTTCCAGAGCGTCCTGGAAGTTGGCCGCCTCGGGCCGCGTGAGATCGCCGAGGCCCCGGGTGTCGAGGATCTTCATCTCTCCCCGGGGACCGGCGTAGGAGTACCAGGTGGGGCGCCCGGTCTCGGAGAGGACGGAGCCGACGGCCGCCATCGGCTCGCCGAAGATCGCGTTGATCAGCGACGACTTGCCGGCCCCGCGGCGGCCCAGGATCATCAGCTTCGGCGGCCTGGCGTCCATCAGCAGCTCCTTGAGGATCAGCAGATCGGTCTTCATCGCGCGCGCGTGCGCTTCCGGCAGCCGGGCGATCGCGCGCGCGGCCAGGTTCGAGACGGCGGTGAAGAGGGATTCCGGTTCGGCCACGAGGGAGAGGATGATACTCTCGGCGCCGTCCTCCAGGAGGTTTCCGCCGTGGATTCCCCGCCCATTCGCCTCCACGTCATCCCCGCCGAAGGCGCTCCGTTCGACCATTCCCTGCGCGCCGGCTCGCTGGTGGTCGGCCGTGCCCTCGACGCGGACCTGACGCTCGCCGATCCCTTTCTGTCGCGCCGGCACTCGCGGTTCTTCCGGCAGGGAACCGGCCTCTTCGTCGAGGATCTCGGGTCCCGCAACGGCACGCTGGTCAACGGGCGGACGATCGATGGAGCGACGGCGGTGCGGCCGGGAGACGCGGTCAAGATCTCCAACAGCGTGATCCAGATCCACCTGGAGACGCCCGCTCCGGCCCGGGCCCCGGAGCCCGCGGACGAGTTCCTGGACGGCACCGTCTTCCGCCGTGCCTCAGAGATGCTCGACCGCCAGAGCGCACCGGCCGCCGCCGGCGCGGCGGATCTCCGGCGCTACGCCGGCCGGCTCAAGCTGCTCAACGAGGTGCATCAGGCGCTCGGCCGCTCGCTCACCCTCGACGAGTTGCTGGAGCTGATCCTGGTGCGCGCCTTCGACCACCTGCGGCCCGACCGCGGTGCCATCCTGCTCAGAGAGCCGGACGGCGGCTATCGGGCCGCCGCCAACCGCTCCACCCTGGGGAGCCCCGAGGAGCTCGTCTTCTCCCGCAGCCTGCTGCGCGAGGTGGCCGAGAAGGGGATGGCGGCCATCGTCTTCGACGTCCAGTCGGACGAGCGCTTCTCCGCCGCCCAAAGCATGCTCCTCTCCGGGATCCGCAGCCTGATCGCCGCCCCCCTCCTCGATCCGGAGGGGACGCTCGGCATGATCGTCCTCGAATCCCGGGCGGGGGTCCGCCAGTTCTCGGAGGAGGACCTGGAGCTTCTGGTCTCGCTCGCCGCGGTGGCCGCCCTCCACCTGCGCAACCTGGCGCTGGCCATGGAGGCGGCCGAGCGGCGGCGGCTCCAGGAGGAGCTGGCGCTGGCGCGGCGCATCCAGGTGGCCCTCCTCCCCGACCGCCTGCCGGAGGTCTCCGGCTGGGAGCTCTACGGCGGCAACATCCCGTCGCGCGGCGTCTCCGGGGACTACTACGAGGTGGTCACCCGGCGCGGCGGCAGCGAGTGCGTGCTGATGATCGCCGACGTGGCCGGCAAGGGGATGGCGGCCTCGCTGCTGACCGTCTCCCTCCAGGCCCTCTCCACCGGCCCGATCGAGGACGGCCTGCCGCCCGACGAGATCTGCGCCCGCCTCTCGCGCCTGCTCTACCGCCGCACGCCGCCCGAGAAGTACGCCACCGCGTTCCTCGGCGTGCTGGAGACGGCGACCGGCCGGCTGCGCTACACCAACGCCGGGCACAATCCGCCGCTCGTGCTGCGCGCCTCCGGCGACGCCGAGGAGCTGGGATCGACCGGCGTCCCCCTCGGCCTCCTCCCCCAGGCCGCCTACAGTGACGGTGAGGTCACTCTCGGCCCCGGCGACGTCCTGATGATCTACACGGACGGCCTGGTCGAGGCCAACGATCCCGGCGGCGACGAGTACGGGCTGGAGCGCCTCAAGGAGGCCTGCCGGCGCGGCCGCGGCGAGGCGTGCGAGACGCTGGCCGGAATCCTCGCGCGGGACCTGGAGGAGTTCGCCCACGGCGTGCCGTTCGCGGACGACCGCACGCTCGTCCTGGCGCGGCGGCTCGACGGACTGGAGGGATAGACCGCATGGAACCGAGTGAAACCGTCGCCGTCCTCCCCGCCGCCGGCGGCTCTCTCCGCATGGGCCGGCCCAAGCTCCTCCTGCCGTTCAACGGCGGTCCCCTGGTGGCCGGCGTGGTCAACGCCCTGCTCGGCGGCGGCGCCGGGGAGATCGTGCTGGTGACCGCTCCGGACGACGAGGAGCTGCGCGGCTGGGCGCGCCGGGCCGGCATCGAGAGCGCCGTCAACCCCGATCCCCGGCGCGGCATGCTCTTCAGCATCCGCGAGGGAATCGCGGCGCTGGGCGGAGCCGCGGAGCTGTCCCGCCGCGGCGCGATCCTCCTCGTCTCCCCCGCCGACCTGCCCGACCTGCAAGCCGCGACCGTCGCCGGGCTGCTCCGCCGCATGCGGGAGACCGGCGCGCCGCTCGCCCTGCCGGTCTTCCACGGCCGGCGAGGCCATCCGCTGGCGATCGCTCCGGCCCTGATCCCCGAGATTGACACCCTGGATCCGGACGTCGGTCTGCGGCAGCTCCGGGACCGCCACGCGGCGGAGCTGCTGGAGATCGCGGTGGAGGACGCCGGAGCGGTGCAGGACGTCGACACGCCGGACGATTATCGGCGGGCGGGAGACTCCTGACGATGGCGAGCCGGCCTATCGTCATCGCCCACCGGGGCGCCAGCGGCTACCGGCCCGAGCACACGCTCGCCGCCTACGAGCTGGCGATCGCGATGGGCGCCGACTTCATCGAGCCGGATCTGGTCTCGACGAAAGATCATGTGCTGATCGCCCGCCACGAGAACGAGATCTCGGAGACCACCGACGTCGCCGATCATCCCGAGCTCGCGGACCGCAGGACGACCCGGCGGATCGACGGCGTGGAGGTCACGGGGTGGTTCACCGAGGACTTCACTCTCGCCGAGATCAAGACCCTGCGGGCCAGGGAGCGGCTGCCCACCCGCAGCCAGGGCTTCAACGGCCGGTTCGAGATCCCGACCTTCGCCGAGGTGCTCGACCTCGCCCGGCGCCAGAGCGCCGAGACCAGCAGGACCATCGGGATCTACTCCGAGACCAAGCACCCGACCTATTTCCACGCCCGCGGGCTGCCGCTGGAGAAGCCGTTGCTCGCCGTCCTGGAGATGGCCGGGTACCGCGGGCGGAGCGCGCCGGTCTTCATCCAGTCGTTCGAGACGGGGAATCTGAAGGAGCTGCGGCGGCGGACCGACCTCCCCCTGATCCAGCTCCTCGAGGCCGCGGGCCAGCCCTGGGACCTCGCCGTCGTGGACGACGGCCGCTCCTACGCCGACCTCGCGACACCCGCCGGCCTCGCCGGAATCGCCGCCTACGCGGACGGCATCGGCCCGAACAAGCGCATGATCGTTCCTGGCGGCGCCGACGGCCGGCTGCTGCCGCCCACCTCGCTGGTGGACGACGCCCACCGCGCCGGTCTCCTCGTCCACCCCTGGACGTTCCGCAGCGATCCCCCCTTCCTGGCCCCGGAGTACGGGGGCGATCCCGGCCTGGAGTACCGCCAGTTCTTCGACCTCGGCGTGGACGGCCTGTTCAGCGACTTCGCCGACACCGCCGTCCACGCCCGCGACGATCTGCGATAGCCTTGAGCCCAGACGGTCTGACGGAGAGGAGACGGCGATGAGCCTGGAAGTCCGGAACGACGAGGCGCACAAGAAGTTCCACGCCACGGTGAACGGCCAGGAGGCGGTGATCGAATACGCGAAGATGGGGGACGTCTACAACCTCCTGCACACCTTCGTCCCCGAGGAGCTGCGCGGCCAGGGCATCGCCGAGCAGCTCGCGATCGGCGCCCTCGATCAGATCCAGCGGCAGGGAGGCCGGTTCATCCCGAGCTGCCCGTTCATCCAGACCTTCCTCAAGCATCACCCCGAGTATCAGGCGGGAGTTGCCCACACGTCGTGAAGCTGAAGACGTAGGCCGGGCTCGGAGACCTCCGAGCCCGGCGCGGCGGGAAGGTCCTACCGGAGCGAGACCGTCATCGCGTAGTCGTTCCGCGTCGAGGAATTCAGGTAAACCTTCCAGTAGACGAAGGCCGGCTGGCTCCCCCGGTTGGAGAGAGAGATCGTCTCCGAGTCGTTCTCGCCCGTCGAAGTGACGGCGGCGTCGCCGCCGCAGCCCGTATATCCCGCGAGGTCGATGTCGCCGTCGGCGTTGATGAAGTTGACCTGGACGGTTGCGGTCTGGCCCGGCGGCACGCTGATCTTGTACCAGTCGGGAGCGTTCACCTTGACGACGCGGTGGTGCGCGGTCCCCACTCCCGCGGCGCTGGCCTGGCGGCAGGTGTCGTTCCGCTTCGCGCTGTCGTCCGGGCCCGCCTTCAGGAAATTCTTGATCCGCGGGTAGGTGGTGAAGAACGCGCCGTAGCAGTCGAAGCGGTCGCTCGGTATGGCGTCGCAGGAGGAGGGGCCGTAGAAGAGCTGGCCGAAGAGCTGCTGGGTGTCCGCCCGGAAGATCCCCGAGCCCGAGGAGCCCGGCTCGGTGACGCCGTCGTTCCAGGTGATCCGCAGCACCGACAGCCCCGCCGTGCCCTGGAAGTCGTAGCAGGCCGACTTGTCGGCCTTGGTGCCGAAGCTGATCCGCTTGTAGTCGCCGTTCGGATGGTGGATGCCCACGGCGTCCGTGCCGTCGGGCACCTTGATGCCCGTCCAGCCGGCCCAGTACAGGCCGTCCGGCAGCGCTCCGGTGATCAGCAGCAGCGTGTAGTCGGAAACCGGGCTGGTGGAGACCAGCGCCGCCCCCCGGGATCTCGGCACGCTGGCGAGGCTAGGCGGGTTGCCGTTGCAGGTGGCGGTCTGGTACAGCCAGAAGAACTCGGACGACTTCGCCTCCCGGGGCCTGGAGATGCAGTGATTGGCGGTCAGCCAGTAGGGGGTGAGGTCCTGGGCCTGGGTGGCGAGGAGCTGGCCGGTGCAGAACAGGGCATCCTGGCCGACGATGCCGACGCCGGAGACCGCCCGGGCCACGTTCGCCCACTCGGGATAGCAGGTCACGTCGTTCTCGCAGGAGCCCGCCGCGTCCTTCTCTCCGACGACCAGGCTCTTGGCGAGCTGCGCCACGGGATCGAGATAGAGGTGCTGCAGGCGGTCCACCGCGAACGGCAGCGCGGCCGCCGCGGCGCCCGCGGGCGCCAGGTACTCGACGCGCACCCGGTCGCCCGCGAACGAGCCCGTCCAGAGATCGTCGAGCGTCTCGGAGCTCTCGTAGAACTCGACGTGGCGCTCGGGATCGAAGCGCGCGTAGCCGTTGCGGGCGACGCCGGCGGCGCCGCTGGTCGGAGAGCCGCTGGTCGGAGAATAGATGGCGAGCACGGCACCGGCGGGCAGCCCGGCGCTCTTCAGGTGAAGGCGGAGGCCGAGGGCGTCGGTGGAGACGATCTCCCCCGCCCACAGGCGGGCGCCGCCCGCGAGGTCGTACCAGTTGCCGTCGCGGACGGCGACCTGGACGTCGCGGCCGACGCCGTAGCGCAGGGCCTTCACCCGCCCCGTGCGCTGCCCGATCGCGTCCTCCCGGAGCAGCGCGTTCCGATCGACCGCCTCCAGGCGGACCTCCGGCAGCGTGCCCAGGGCGATACCGGCGGCCTCCGAGGGGGTGGGGCGCACCGGCTTCAGCATCCTGGGACCTTCCGGTCCCTGGATCCCGAACGCCTCGGCGGCCGGTGGCCGGACCGCCCAGCCCATGGAGCTCGACGCCAGCAGCGCGCCGAGCCCGATCGTCAGCGCGAGCCGCCCCGCCCGCCGCTGCCTGAGAGCGAACCATCTTTCCATCGGATCTCCTTTTCGAGGGGCCATGGGAAGCTGAACGTCAGCGGGAGCGGCCCCTCGATTCATAGCATTTTACCACTCTGTTTTAAACGGGCGGCCTCAGCGGACCGAGACCGTCATGTCGTAGTCGTTGCGGGTGTCGGAATCCAGGTAGACCCGCCAGTAGACGAAGGCCGCCTGGCCGCCGGGATTGGCGAGCGAGATCACCTCGCCGTCGGAGCTGCCCGCCGAGATGACGGCGGGATCGCCCGAACAGCTCCGGAACCCGGCGAGGTCGATGTCCCCCTGGGCGTTGCTGAAGGCGAGCCGGACGGTGACCGTCTTCCCGGCGGGGACCCGGATGGCGTACCAGTCCGGGCTGCCGATCTTGACGATCCGGTTGGGAAGGGTGCCGCGGCGCACGGTCCGCGCCTGGGCGCAGGTGTCGTTCGGCTCCGAGTCGTCGTCGGAGCCCGCCTGGAGGAAGCTCTCGATCGCCGGGTAGGTGGTGGTGAACGCGCCGAAGCAGTCGTAGGTCTCACGGCCGCAGGCCGAGGGGCCGTCGTAGAGCTGGCCGAAGAGCTGGTGGGTGTCCGATCGGAAGATCCCGGAGCCCGAGGAGCCCGTCTCGGTGGGGCCGTCGGTCCAACTGACGCGCACCAGGCTGTGGTTGGGGCTGAGGCTCTTGCAGGCCGCCACGGCGTCCTTGAAACCGAAGCTGATGCGCTTGTAGTCGCCGCGCGGATGGTGGATCGCCGCGGCGGTGGTGCCGTCGGCGACCGCCTGGCTGGTCCAGCCGGCCCAGAACAGGCCGGCCGGCAGCGCCCCCTCGACCATCAGCAGGCTGAAGTCGGAGGCCTGGCTGGTCGCGAGCAGGGTCGCGCCCACGGAGTGAGGCACGCCGCGGAGCGCCGGCGGCACGCCGCCGCAGGTGGCGGTCTGGTAGAGCCAGTAGATCTCGGCCGACTGCGCGGCTCCCGCGGAGCTCACGCAGTGATGGGCGGTCAGCCAGTAGGGGGTGAGGTCCTCCGCCTGGTCGTCGAGGAGCTGGCCGGTGCAGAACAGCGCATCGCGGTTGACGACGCCGATGCCGGCGACGGCCCGGGCCACGTCGGCCCACTCGGGATGGCAGGTCACGTCGTTCTCGCAGGAGCCCACCGCCTGGCCCGACCGCTTGGCGAGCTCCGCCACGGGATCGAGGTAGAGGTGCTGCAGCCGGTCCACCGTGAACGGCAGCTCGCCGGAAGCTGCCGCGCCCGCGGGCGCCACCGGCATCAGAAATTCGACGCGCACCCGCTCGTCGAAGAACGTGCCCGTCCAGAAGTCGCCGCGGCGCGCCGGCGCGCCGTCATGGAACTCGACGTTGCGGTCGGGATCGAACCGCGGATCGCCGTTCCTGAACACGCCGGACGCCGGATCGCTGGCGTCCACCGAATAGATCGCCAGCTCGGCGCCGGCCGGCAGACGGACGTCCCGGAAGTGGAGCCGGAGACCCAGCGCGCCGGTCGAGACGATCTCCCCCACCCACAGCCGGCCGCCTCCCGCGAGGTCGTACCGGTGGCCGTCCCCCGCGGCGAGCAGGAGATCGCGGCCGACGCCATAGCGCAGCCCCTTCGCCCTCCCCTGCCGCTGGACGGCGGCGTCCTCGCGGAGCAGCGCGTCCGCGTCCAGGGCCTGGAGGCGGACCTCCGGCACCCGCCCGAGATCGAGGCCAGCCGCCTCCGAGGGGGTGAGCCGCGCCGGCTTCAGCGACGGCTGGGAAGGTCCCGGAATGCCGAACGTCTCCGCCGGACCGGCCCAGCCCGCGGCCGGCCCCAGCAGAGTGGCGAGACCGACCGCGGCCGCCGCCAGCTTCGGGATCCTCTGGATCATCGCGCCTCTCCCCGGACGTACGCCGGATCGTTGGTGGCGTTGTTGACCACCTGGCCCGCGGCGACCAGCTTGCCGGACCGTACCTGGGCCTCCACGGTGAAGCCGCCCGTCACCCCCGCCGCCGGGATCGGGTGCTGGCCCGGGCTGAGCTGCCGGGCCTTGCCGGCTCCGAGGGCCACCCCGGTGAGCCGGCCGAGCACCGAGCCGTCGAGCGCCCGGTAGACCAGATCGTAGAGGCCCGCCTCGGTGGACGGGTTGAACAGCCAGAGGGTCGTGCGGTAGGCGGCGTCCTGCCGCAGGCCGGTCAGCACGATCTCGTGCCCGGCCGCCGCGGCGTCGCCGTCGCCGAACGCCGTCATCGACTGCCCGAAGCGCCGGGCCGGCTGGGCGTTGTTGTAGCTCTCCCCCTGGAAGATCGGCAGCGTTCCCGAGGGATCGCGGCTGACCAGCATCAGGACGCCGACGGCGTTGGTCAGCCGCCACTGGCTGTTGATGACGTCCGTGAGGCGGCGCGTCTCGCCCGGCTGGAGGGTGAGGGAGACCGGCGCGGTGGCGGCGGTCACACCGATGGGAATGAAGCTGAGATCGGCGTGGAGCGGCTGCGAGCCGGGGTTGGCGAGCACCGCGTCGCTGCGCCAGAGGGCGCCGAAGGGGCCCGGCGCGGAGAGCGCCCCCACCAGGTAGGCCCGGGAGGTCTCCGCGACGTCCGGCTCGATGAACGACGGATCGTCCGTGGCCAGCCGGATGACCGAGCCGTAGGGATAGAGCGGGCCGCCCGAGAGCGTCTCCACCTGCACCCGGTAGTCGGTGCCGGAGACGTGATAGGTGCCGCGGATCTCCGCCGCCTGGAGCTGCTTCTGGCCGTAGGAGGACACCGTCAGCGTGGGCGACTGGCCGAGGTCGTGGCCCGCGGCGTCGAAGCAGCGCAGCCGGTAGGTGGCCGGCGCCGCGTTGGGATTGGTGACCCCGAAGTAGGAGAGCCGCTCGCTATCGTCGTTGAGGCCCACCAGGTTCTGGACGGCCGGCACGGTGCCGCCGAGCGGCTGGCCGGGCACGGTCTGGCCGAACCGGGAGCTCCCCTGGAAGGTGGTGTTGAAGGAGCCCACGATGGGCGTGACGCCGCCCGCCGCGGGCGTGACGGTGACGAAGCCGGTGCCGGTCTGAAGGCCGAAGAGATCCTGCAGCACGTCGGCGACGAACAGGGTCGCTCCCGGCGCGATCGTGCGCGTCGCCCGCGGCGGGTTCACGTCGGGCGTGCCGCGCTTGCGGAACTCGAGCGTCACGTCGAGCGGCGCGCTCCCCGGGTTGTAGACGTAGAGGTCGGTCGACTGCACCAGCGCGCCGCTGGTCTCGGCGATCCAGGGCAGCAGCACGCCCGGCGAAGGCGGAGGAGGCGGCGGCGGGCCGCCAGCCGCGACCTGGAACACCTTGTTCGAGGTGGCGGAGGCCTGGCCGTTGCTCACGGTGAGCGTCACCGGGTAGCTCCCGGGAGCCGCCCAGGTATGGGTCGCCGAACGGCCCGTGGCCGTGGCGCCGTCGCCGAAGTCCCAGGCGTAGGTCACGCCGCTGGTGGCGTTGGCGGTGAAGCCGACGGCGGTTCCGGCGGTGGCCTGGCACTGGTCGAAGCCGAACTGCACGGAACAGGTGGCGCTGGTCTGGAAGGTGGCGTCGGGCGGCGGCGGCACGCTGGAGACCACGGCCACCACCCGCGTGACCACGGCGATCGAGCCGGGACGGCTGATCGTGAGCTTGACGCTGTAGCCGCCGCCGGTGGCGAAGGCGTGCGTCACGATCGAGCCCACCGCGGTCGTGCCGTCCCCGAAATTCCAGGCGTACTGCGTCGGGCCGCCCGTCGAGGAGCTGGCGTCGAAGAAGATCGTCTGGCCGGGCTGCGGGGACGATGGCGAGTAGGTGAAGCTGGCGCTCAGAGTGCCCGTCCCCGAGATGGCGACCGGCTTGACCCCGAGGGCGCTGCCGCAGGCGAAATTGGTGGCCGCCACCGGCTTGGTCCCCGGATTCGGCCAGGTCACCATGATCTGCGGTCCCGTGGCGGGGCCGGCGATGGCGCCGTCCGCGACGCTCCACGTCCAGCCGCCGGCGCTCGGCGTGCAGCCGGTCGCGGTGGCGGTGAAGGTGTACAGCCCGCCGGTCTGGCCCGAGTCGGGGCCGGCGACGTCGATCGCCGAGCCGCCGCCGCCCGTCGTCCCGGTGCGCTGGTGGAAGTCGAAGAGCGACAGGGCCGCGCGGTAGAAGACCGAGCCCACGAACTTGCCCGACCGCGGAGCCACCAGATTGAAGCCGGTCGGCCCGCCCCGGTAGTACCAGCCCCAGTAGTTGAAGGGCGAGATGTCCTGCGGCGCCGCGGGATTGCTCACGTCGAGCAGCCACTCGCGCTGGGTGCCCCCCGAGCAGCGGTCGTCCGAGCCCAGGTAGAGGAAGGGGACGCCGTCGCTGCGCGAGAAGTCGAGGAAGTCCGAGCCTCCCCCCTCGTACTCGCCCGAGGAGAGCGGCGCTCCCAGCCCCGCGCAGGAGCCGGCGACGCAGCTCACGTCGTAGATCGATGTGCGGTGCACCGAGGCCCCTCCCTCGACCGACTCGCTCCGCGCCGCCAGGTAATACGAGCTCCCCTGCTTCCACATCGCGACGCCGTAGACCGGCCGGTCCGCCAGGCCCGACAGCTTGAGCACCGGGCTCGCCGGATTGGAGACGTCCCAGATGTCGAAGCCGCGCTGGGTGGAGTAGCTCACGGCCACGAACTGGTCCACGCCGTCCACGAAGCTCGCCGAGGTCCGCGAGCCGACCTTGCCCAGGTAGACCCCGGGGCACTGGATCGTCTCGCCCGTGGCCGGCACCGCCTCGAAGCAGGCGCTGTAGGCCTTCGCCGCCGTCATGTCGTAGGCGAAGAGACCGCCGCTCGGATCGGCGGTGGGAGCCGCCAGAAAAGCGTAGCGCCGGCCGCCGGTGGTCATCGCGTAGACCTGGTTGCCCTCTTTCTTGTAGCTCTGGTACAGGATCTTGGGGCTGGTCTTGTCCGTCAGATCGATGATGGCCATGCCGATGTCCGACAGCCCCGAGACCGCCACCTCGTCGTCCACGCCGGGCGGCGCCGAGACGTCCTGGAGCGGCCACTTGATCTCCGGATTGCTGCTCCACACGGGGAAGGCCTGAAACGAGAGCTGGGAGAGCGGCGACGGGTAGGCGCCGCGCGCGTCCCACACCTGGAGCCCGTGGGAGAGGGCCACGAACAGATAGCCGTTCTGCGTGTCGAGCGACATGAACCAGGGGAAGCTCGCGTAGGACTGCTGGGATTCGACGAACGCGGTCGAGTCCGTGCAGAAGGCGGGACCCTGGGGGGTGCACGCCGTGTAGGAGGGATTGAAGGGCCGCAGGCCTCCCCAGCGGTCGGACGGGACCACCGCGGCCGGGGTCGCGCACGTGGCACGCCCGCAGCCCGAGCGGTCGCACGTCGGGCTCGCGGCGGCCGCTCCCCCTGGAGCGCCCAGCGCCAAGGCCAGCAGGAGGAGAACGGCGAGGTGAATGACCGGGATCTTGATCTTCATGCGGCTCCCTCTTCTTTTCTTCGAACCATCGGACCGAGTAAACCAGCGATGCCGCCAGAGCATATCGCAATTCTTTGATTGTTCGCTCCTTTGGCACCCCTCCTTGATAGGATGCCGTTCCATCCATGACCGCCCTTGCCTACGAGATGCCCCGGCGGCGACGCGGGCGCCGGATCCTCCTCGCGATCCTCGTGCTGATCGTGGCCTGGCTCGGCTGGGAGGCCGCCACCTGGCCGGACGTCTCGGCCCTCGTCCACGGCCATCCCACGACCACGGCCTTCATCGAGAAGTACCGCGGCTGGGGGCTGCTCGGGCCGCAGCGGAAGGTCGAATGGAAGTGGGCGCCCTACGAGCGGATCTCGCCGAGCTTCAAGCGGGCGGTGATCGTCAGCGAGGACATGCGGTTCTTCGCCCACAGCGGCTTCGACGACGCCGAGATCCGCGCCGCGCTCAAGGACGCCTGGGAGGAGAAGACGCTGCCGCGCGGCGCCTCGACGATCACCCAGCAGGTCGCCAAGAACCTCTGGCTCTCCAGCTCCTACAATCCGCTGCGCAAGGTCAAGGAGGCGATCCTCACCAAGCAGCTCGAGAGCCACCTTTCGAAGCGGCGCATCCTGGAGATCTACCTGAACGTGGTCGAGCTCGGGGAGGGGATCTACGGCGCCGAGGCCGCCGCCCGCCACTACTACGGCAGGTCCGCGGCCGGCCTCACCGACCGCCAGGCCGCCGAGCTCGCCTCCGCCCTCCCCCGTCCCCGGAGCTGGCACCCCGGCGTCAAGAGCCGCGCCTACCAGCGCGACGTCCGCATCACCCTGCGGCGGATGGCGATCGCGCGGTGGGTCGGGCGGGAGATCTGAGCGGCGGATACAATACGCCCGGACCGTGAGGACGAGAGGAGACGCATGCGACTGTACGCCTTCGAGGGACTCCACTACACGCCCCGCGCGGCGGCGGGCGACGCCGGAGAGCTGGCCGCCCCGCCGTACGATCAGATCAACGACTCGGCGCGGGACCGGTTCCACGTCCAGTCCCCGCACCATTTCGTCCACCTGACCCGGCCGGTGGCTCCCGAGGGAGGGGACCCCTACCGCTTCGCCGCGGCCCTCCACCGCCGCTGGCTGAAGGAGGGGATCGTCGAGCACGATCCCCGTCC
Source organism: Thermoanaerobaculia bacterium (assembly GCA_036402955.1). Lineage (GTDB taxonomy): Bacteria > Acidobacteriota > Thermoanaerobaculia > Multivoradales > UBA5704 > DATARR01. Next base: position 11,028 of record DASWRX010000128.1, on the reverse strand, counting down.
GTCGATCTACCCCTACGTCATCGAGCTCGCGGGAGGCGGCGAGCGTCTCGGCCTCCTCGGCCTCGTCCGCTACGAGGATCCGTCGGTGATCCGGCCGCACGAGCAGACGCTCGAGAAGGCGATCGCCGACCGCACCTCCCTGCTCGCGGCGATGCGGGTGGATCTCGAGCCCGCCCTCATCCTCTCCGAGGACGGCGGCCGGCTCGACGACCTGCTGCACGAGGATCTCCAGGGCGCCAGGCCCCTGGTGCGCCACCGCGACGCCGACGGCCACTTCCACGTGCTCTACCGGATCGACGACCCGGCGCGCATCGCCCTCTACCGCCAGGCCCTCGACGTGCCGTCCGCCATCGCCGACGGCCACCACCGCTACAAGGTCGGCCAGCGCTTCGCCCGCGAGCACGGCGCCGCTCCCGACACCGCCGCCGCGGCCAAGCTGGCGGTGATCACCAGCCTCGACTCCCCCGCCCTGACGATCGATCCCATCCACCGGGCCTTCAAGGAGCCGGTCGACCTCGCCCGGCTGGCGGGGGTGGCCGCCTCCACCTGGACGTTCCCCGGCACCAGCGGCGCCGCCTTCGCCGCCGCCGTCGCCGCCGCGCCGCAGCCGGCCATCGGCATCTGGGTGAAAGATCACGATCCCGAGATCTGGCTGCTCGACCCCACGACCGTGCCCGACCCGCCTTCGACGGGCGCGCCGAAGCTGCCGGTCGAGATCTTCCAGCAGACGATCCTCAGCGCCCTGGGCCACCCCCCGGAGGCCTCCACGAACGGCACCGTCGTCTACCGCTCGAACCCCGACGAGCTGTGGGACCAGGTGGCCTCGGGCCAGCTCGGCACCGGCGTCTGGCTGCCGCCGATGCAGCCCGCGGCCTTCGCCGGAGCGATCGCCGGCGGCCAGATGCTGCCGGCGAAGTCCACCCGGTTCCTCCCCAAGGTGATGTCCGGCCTCATCTGGGCCGACCACGAGTCGAAGGTCGAATAAAGCATCAGGATACGGGGACCGGTGGTAGGCTGGTGAAAACCTGCCCGCGAGGGCTCCTTCGCCAACGAGGTCCGGCCATGACGCCAAAGACTCTGGTCTTGATTCTTCTCTGCTGCTCCGCGCCCTTGATCGCGGCCACCGACCGGCCGCTCAAGAGCTTCCCCGAGGCCGGGCTCAAGGCTAAGCAGGTCGGAGCGGACGTGGTCTTCGTGGTGGGAGGGGACAACCGCCCCACCGGCCAGGGCGCACCGCTGCCGCGCGTGCTGGGAACGATCTTCTCGGAAATCGGCCTGATCCGGCCCGACTTCGTGCTCTGGACGGGCGACACGGTCTACGGCTACTGCGACTCGCGCGGCGAGCTGGAGGCGGAGTACGGGGCCTTCCGTGCCGCCGCCCGCCCGCTGGCCGGCGCCGTCCCCCTGTACAGCTCCACCGGCAACCACGACATCCATCCCGGGCAGACCTGCTCCTCCCCGCCCCCCGCCGGGCTCTGCGGGCCGCCCTGCTCGCAGGACCTCTTCCGCGCCCACTTCGGCCAGCTCTACGGCTCCTTCGATTATGCCGGGGCCCACTTCATCGCTCTCGACACCGACTCGCCGGAGGCGGAGGGCTCGGTTCCTCCCGGCCAGCTCGAGTGGCTGAAGCGGGATCTCGAAGCCAACAAGGGCGCGCGGGCCATCTTCCTGTTCACCCACACGGAGTTCTACTCCTCGCCGCTGATCGATTCAGCCCAGGGACAGGGCCATCCGCCGGTCACCAACCGCGCCGAGCTCGAGGAGCTCTTCCGGCGCTATCCCGTCAAGGCGGTCTTCTCGGGACACGAGCACATCTATTGGCGCGAGCCCGCCGAGCCGCACGGCGGGATCTCCTACTTCGTGCTCGGCGGCGCCGGCGCGCCGCTCTACGCCTCTCCCGACCGCGGCGGGTTCTCGCACTACCTGGTCGTCCGGCTGTCGGGCGACCAGGTGAGCTATGACGTGGTCGAGCCCGGACGGCTCTATCTTCAGGATCTCCCCGCCAGGGCCCGTGAGGCGCGGTTCTGGATCGTCAACTCGAACGACTTCGCGCAGCCCCTGCCGCTGCGGGGCGTCGACGTCGACGTGCCGGCCAGCCTGGGGCCCTGCAAACGGCTCGAGGTCACGGCCGCGGCCCAGCGGCGCGATGCCACGGTTCCAGTCCCCGGCCTGACGATCACCTCCTGCGCCGCCGCGGGCCGGGGAAAGCTGCGTCTCCACATCGAAGGCCCCCCCGTCGGCCAGGGCTCGTTTCTGGTGACGGTGCATCGAAAGTAGGTACGTGGCCCGGTATACGATCGCGCCATGCCCGCCACGACCACGACACTCCGGTTCGATCCGTGGACCGAAGTCTCGCCGTTCGTCCTGTTCCGCGCGTTGAAGGAAGGCCGGCCGCCTCTGCTGGTCGACGTGCGGCCGGAGCCGGGACCGCTAACTCTCGCCGGAGCCCTCCGCTGGCCCGGGCCGGAGTGGGTCCCGCCAGCCGGAGAGGACGTGGTGCTGTTCGACGACGACGGCGCTCTGGCCCTCGCCACCGTCCGCCGGCTCCAGGACGCGGGATTCCGCCGGGTGCGGGCGCTCTTCTGGGGGCTCGAGTTCTACGAATTCGCGCTCGATCCGGCGGTGGTGGGAGCGGAGACCTTCCTGGGCTGAAGCAAGCTACCCCTTCCCGACCTGCTCGTCGATCCGGTCCCGCAGCTCCAGGGTCCGGCGGTAGGCGGCCTCCACCGCGTCGGTGAGCACGGCCGAGAAGCCCCCCTGGTGGAGCACGTGCAGCGCCCGCGAGGTCACGCCGCCGGGCGACGCCACCTCGTCGATCAGCTCGGAAACGTGCCGGCGCGAGCCGAGGATCATCTCCGCCGTGCCCACGATCGTCTCCAGCAGCGACTGGCGGGCCAGCTCGCGCGACTCGCCGATGAAGTTGGCGGCGTCCTCGAACGACTTGACGAAATGGGCGATCAGGGCGGGACCGATGCCGTGCACCGCCGACGAGCGGTCGATGTCCGCCTCGTCGGCGACGTAGATCTCCTTGCCCATGGTCCGCAGGATCTCCCGCACGCTCTCGCGCACGGGCTCGCCGACCTCGGGCGTGGCGGTCCAGATGGTCACCCCGCGGTGGATCTGGCACGGGGTGTTCGGCATGCAGCGGACGATCGCCGGATGGCCGAGAGCGCGGCCGATGACGCCCATGCGCGCCCCGGCGATGACCGACATCACCACCTGCTCGTGGCGGAACGCCGGCCGGATCAGCGGCAGCACCTCGACGAGCGACTGCGGCTTGACCGACAGCACCACCAGGTCGGCGTTGCGGATGGCCTCAAGGTTGTCGGTGGTGCCGTGGATGCCGTAGGCGGCACGGAGCTCCTCGGCCCGCTCGGCCCGGGGACCGGCGGCCCAGATCAGGTCCGGGCGGGCGCCCTGCCGGGTCAGGAGCCCGTTGATCATCACCTCCGCCATGACGCCGGAGCCGACGAAACCGATGCGCTGGCTTTCCATGAGTCTTCTCTCCTTCACAGCCGCAAGGAGAGTGTGAGAGGGGACCTAAAGCGTGACCACGCGGGAGGAGTCGCGGATCATCCGCGAGAAGCTCTGCCAGCCGAGGAGGGCGTCGACGGCGGCGGCCACCTGGGCGGTGTCGAGCCCGAGCATGCGGGCCGAGGCGCTGCAGGCGTAGAGGCGGATCAGCCCGTCTTCCCGGCCGGCGGCGAGCATCTCGGAGAGGGGCGGCATGTCGAGCCCCTCCAGCCGCTCGGCCGAGAGGGGCGGCTGGGGATCGAGCTCATCCCACCGCCGCCGCGCCCAGGCGTCGAGCGCGCCGAAGAACAGGGCCACGTCCACCCGCTCCCCCGCCGCCGCCGCGCTGGCCGCCAGCGCGGAGATCTGGAACCGCATGTCCCACGAGCCGCCATGGGCGAGGATGAGGAGATCGGCCAACGCTCAGCTCGCCGCCGGCTCCCCCACCGTCCAGGTATCCCCGGCCTTGAGGAGGTCCTCCAGCCTGCCCAGCCCCAAACGGTCCGTCTCGGTCTGCATCTGGGAGATCACCCGCTCCTCGTAGGTCGCCAGCTCGACGTCGCGGAAGACGCCGAGCGGCGTCGGGAAGTGCGGCGGCTGGAGCTGCGCGGCGAGGAAGGCGGTGGCGGGGTTCATCTGCGTCTCGTCCCACACCAGGCAGTCGTCGGGGCCGAACTCGCCGCCCAGCTCGATGACCTCCATCTGGGTGCCCTGCATGCGGATGCCGCGGTCCCTGTTCTTGCCGAAGACCAGGGGCTTGCCGTGCTCCAGATAGAGCGCGCTCTCGTCCTTGGTCTCCTTGTCGGTGAGGCCGCTGAACGCCTTGTCGTTGAAGATGTTGCAGTTCTGGTAGATCTCGACGTAGGCCGTCCCCTTGTGCTGGGCGGCGCGGCGCAGGGTGTCGCGCAGGTGGGCCTGAAAGACGTCGACGCTGCGCGCCACGAAGGTGGCTCCGGCGCCGATGGCGAGCGACAGCGGATTGAACGGGTAGTCGACCGATCCCAGGGGCGTCGACTTGGTCTTCTTCCCCAACTCGCTGGTGGGCGAATACTGCCCCTTGGTCAGGCCATAGATGCGGTTGTTGAACATCAGGATCTTCACCCCGACGTTGCGCCGCAGCACGTGGATCAGGTGGTTGCCGCCGATCGACATCGAGTCGCCGTCGCCGGTGGCGATCCAGACCTCGAGCTCGGGCCGGGCCAGCTTGAGCCCGGTCGCCACCGCCGGCGCCCGGCCGTGGATGGTGTGGAAGCCGAAGGTGTTCATGTAGTACGGGAAACGGCTGGAGCAGCCGATGCCGGAGACCACCACGAACTTCTCGCGGGGGATGCCCAGCTCGGGGAACACCTGCTGCACGGCCGAGAGGATGGCGTAGTCGCCGCAGCCGGGGCACCAGCGCACCTCCTGGTCGGTCTGGAAGTCCTTCTTGGTCAGAGCCGGAGTCCGGGGTGGAGTCTCAGTGGGCATGCTTGGGCTCCAGGATCGACTGGATCTGCTCCAGGATCTCGTGACGGGCGAAGGGCTTCCCCTGCACCTTGCTGAGCGTGATGACGTCCTTGAGGTAGCGGGCCCGCAGCAGCAGCGCGAGCTGGCCCAGGTTCATCTCGGGCAGCAGCACCTTGTCGAACCGCGCCAGCACGTCACCCAGGTTCGGCGGGAACGGATTCAGGTGCCGCAGATGGGCGCGGCTGACCGGGAGGCCCAGCCGCCGCGCGCTGTTGACCGCGCCGGTGATGGCGCCGGCCGTCGAGCCCCAGCCGAGGACGAGCAGCTCGCCCCCCTGCGGGTCGCCGAAGACCTCGACGTCCGGCAACTCGCGGGCGATCCGCGCCACTTTCTCGGCCCGCAGACGGACCATGGTCTCGTGGTTGACCGGATCGTAGGAGACGTTCCCGGTGACGTTCTCCTTCTCCAGGCCGCCGATGCGGTGCTCCAGGCCCGGCGTGCCCGGGATGGCCCAGGGCCGGGAGAGCGTTTCGGGATCGCGCTCGTAGGGGTGGAAGCCCTGCGGATCGGTGCGGAACTCGATCCGCAGGTCCGGCAGGTCCTCCACCTGCGGCAGCTTCCAGGGCTCGGAGCCGTTAGCGATGTAGCCGTCCGAGAGCAGCACCACCGGCACCATGTGACGGGTGGCGAGGCGCACCGCCTCCAGCGCCACCTCGAAGCAGTCCTTGGGCGAGGAGGCGGAGAGGATCGGCAGCGGCGACTCGCCGTTGCGGCCGAACATCACCTGCAGCAAGTCCGCCTGCTCGGTCTTGGTGGGCAGCCCGGTCGAGGGGCCGCCGCGCTGGATGTCGCAGACCACCAGCGGCAGCTCGGTCATGATCGCCAGGTTCATCGCCTCGGCCTTGAGGGCGATCCCCGGGCCCGAGGAGACGGTCACCCCCAGCGCGCCGCCGAAGGAGGCGCCGATCGCCGCGCAGACCGCGGCGATCTCGTCCTCGGCCTGGAAGGTGGTGACGCCGAAGTTCTTGTAGCGCGACAGCTCGTGGAGCACGTCCGAGGCCGGGGTGATCGGGTAGGCGCCGAGGAAGAGCGGCAGGCCGCTCCTCCGGCTGGCGGCGATCAGTCCCAGGGCGAGCGCCATGTTGCCGGTGATGTTGCGGTAGAGGCCGGGTGCCATCTGCGCCGCCGGCACCTCGTAGCGGTCGTGGAACAGCTCGGTGATGTCGCAGAAGTTCCAGCCCGCCCGCAGCACCGCGATGTTCGCCTCCGCCAGGCCCGGCTTCTTGGCGAACTGCTTCTTCAGCCACTCGACGGTGTTGTCGAGCGGGCGCGAGAACAGCCAGTAGCACATGCCGAGGGCGAACATGTTCTTGCTGCGGTCCATCGTCTTGGTGTCGAGGCCGCTGCCCTCGAGCGTACGGCGGGTCATGGTGGTCAGCGCCGCCTGGAAGACCCGGTAGTTGGCGAGGCTGCCGTCCTCCAGCGGGTTGGAGGTGATGTTCGCCTTGGCGAAGTTGCGCGCGTTGAACTCGTCGGTGTTGACGATGACGATGCCGTTGGGCTTGAGATCCTTGATCTCCTTCTTGAGCGCCGCCGGGTTCATGGCCACCAGCACGTCCGGAGCGTCGCCCGGGGTGTGGATGTCGTAGTCGGCGATGCGCACCTGGAAGGCCGACACGCCGGGCAGGGTGCCGGCGGGGGCGCGGATCTCGGCCGGGAAGTCCGGCAGGGTCGACAGGTCGTTGCCGACCACCGCCGAGGTGTTGGTGAACTGGGTTCCCGTAAGCTGCATGCCGTCGCCCGAGTCGCCGGCGAAGCGGATGACCACCTCGTCGATCTTCTCGGGCACGACCGTGTGTCTCTCGTTTTCAGCGATCATGATCGTCTCTCTGCCAGGGATGGAAACAAAAAGGACCCGGCCTTCATGCCAGGTCCCCTCTGGAGCATGAGCCCCTGAACTCCGTTCCAGGAGAACGCGCTGCGCGCCTCCAGGGATTTCCGCATCGCAGCCCGATCTTAGCAGACGCGGGCAGGTTGGAGATCAGATCGGCAGCCGCGCCAGGGCGGCTCTCTCTTCGGGGGTCAACCCGGCCGCGAGATCCGGATAGGCCTCGAGGAGCCCCTGGGCATCGGCGAAGTCCTGGAGGCGCTTCGAGCGGCGGCGCGCCGGGTCGGAAGCCGCCCGCAGCTTCTCGTGGAGCAGATCGGCACGGCCGATGACCCGCAGTCGTACCCCTTCGAGCTCGAGCTCCTCCGCCCGGGCAACGGCGGGAGCCAGGGCGGGATCATCCGTGAACTGGACGGGTGTCCCTCCTGGGCCGAGCCAGTTCTCGGAGTGCTCGAACCGCCCCGTCCAACTGAAACCCGCCGCCTCCAACTCCGCCTGGGGGATGGCCCCACGGTCCAGGACGGCGAGATCGATGTCCAAGGTCGTCCGTGGCTCCTTCTGATGGACCTGGAGCGCGAGGCCGCCGATCAGAGCGTAGGGCGTCCCCGTCTGAGCCAGAACCCGACCGACCGCCAGCAGTGCAGGCTTCTTCGTCTGCTCCATCCCGGACCTCATCCAGTGCCATTGGCGGTCCAGGAGGAACCCGGTTTCGAGACCGCTCGGCAAGCGCATCGTCACAGGCTAGGTTCCAGGATGGAGGCTGTCAAGGAGAGGGAGGGGCCCTTCGCCCGGAAGTTCCCCCAATTCTCCATCCATGCACCTATATCAGTAGGGACGGCCCTTCCCGGCCCGCCCCGCACCCAAGGAGGAATCGTCATGCACAAGATCTCCCCGTTCCGGCGCCTGCTGGTCCTCGCCGTCGTCCTCGGCAGCGTCGCCCTGGCGCCGGCCCCGAAGCCGGCCACGGCCTTCATCCTCCTTTGCAGCCCACCCACCATCTACGTCTGTGTCAATAAGAGCTGTGAGTGTTCGCGCTATACCTGTTCCCGCTGCGGCGTGAAGTCCTTCACCTGCGACGAGAACACGGGGGCGTCCACCTGCGTCTGCAAGACCTGCTGAGGAAAGATGGAGGATGTAGGGGCGCAGCATGCTGCGCCCCTACGGAAATCTACGAGTGGGCGGCCTTGGCGGCTTCGCGCTCCTGGGCCTGCCGGGCGGCCTCGACGAGGTTGAAGGCGTCGCGGCGCATCTTGGAGCGCTGCACGTCCTCCTCGGGGAAGCGCGGCCGGTAGCCGAGCTGCGCCTCGTCGAAGGTGAAGGGCTTCATCAGGTCGGCCTTGCCGACGATCGACTGCTCGCGCGTGAAGTAGGCCATGTCGTAGTTGTTCGACATGATGATGGCCTCCTCCGGGCAGGCGTCCACGCAGAAGCCGCAGAAGACGCAGCGCAGCATGTCGATCTCGTAGACGGACGGGTACTTCTCGATGTTGACGTCCGGATGCTCGGCGGCCTCGATGTGGATGCACTCGGCCGGGCAGTTCTGGGCGCAGAGGAAGCAGGCGACGCACCGCACCGAGCCGTCGGGACGGGTGGTGAGGATGTGGTGGCCGCGGAAGCGGTGGCTGTAGGCCCGCCGCTCCTCCGGGTACTCGATGGTGTACATCTTGGTCTTCCCCAGCAGGTTGCTCAGGAAGTGCCGGAGGGTCACCATCAGGCCACCCAGCAGCGGCAGGTACATGCGCTCCGCGAGCCCCGGCTTGTACGGCCGCGGCTCGGTGGGATACGGCGACTTGAGCACCGGCCGGACCGCGGCCGGGGGTGTCTGAGATGTCTGGGCCAACGGCTGGCTCATCGTTCAAGCTCTCCAGCGATGACGTTCAAACCGCCCAACGAGACGATCGAATCGGAGAGCGACCCTCCGTTGATCAGGCGGGGAAAGGTGGAGAAGATCGGGAAGCAGGGCGCCCGGCAGTGGTTCCGGTACGGTTTGCCGGTGCCGTCGCTGATGGTATAGAAGCCGAGCTCGCCGTTGGCGCCCTCGACCATGTTGTACATCTCGCCCGCGGGCACGGAGATGCCGTCCATGATCAGCTTGAAGTGGTAGATCATGGCCTCCATCTCGTTGTAGCAGGCCTCCTTGGAGGGCAGCGCCACGTGCGGGTCGTTGACGATGTAGGGGCCCTGCGGCATGCCGCGGTCGAGAAGCTGGCGGATGATCTTGAGCGACTCGCGGATCTCCAGCATCCGGATCCGGAAGCGGTCGTAGACGTCGCCGCCGTAGAGCACCGGCACGTCCCAGTCGACCGTGTCATAGAGGTCGTAGGGATGGGCCTTGCGCACGTCGTAGCCGACGCCGCTCGCCCGCAGGCAGGGCCCGGTCCAGCCCCAGTTGACCGCCTCCTCGCCGGAGATGGCGGCGATGCCGACCGAGCGGTCGAGCCAGATGCGGTTCTTGTTGACCAGCGTCTCGACGTCCTCCACGTACTTCGGGATCATCTCCACCAGCCGGCGGCAGCGCGCTTCGAAGTCGGGCGGCAGCTCCTGGATCAGGCCGCCGATGCGGCAGGCGGACACCGTCAGGCGGGCGCCGCTGACCGATTCGAGCAGGCCGTAGATCTCCTCGCGCGGCTGGAAGAGGTACCAGAAGTTCGTCAGCGCTCCGGCGTCCACCAGCGTCGTGCCGTTGCAGACGCAGTGGTCCATGATGCGCGAGAACTCGGAGAGGATCGTCCGCGCCCACACCGCCTTGGGTGGCACCTCGACGCCCAGCATCTTCTCCACCGTCTTGCAGTAGCCGACGTTGTTGATGAAGGCCGAGCAGTAGTTGAGCCGGTCCGTGTAGGGGATGACGTGCTGCCAGGTGTGGGTCTCCGACATCTTCTCGAAGCACCGGTGCAGGTAGCCGATCTCGACGTCGGAGGCGATGATCGTCTCGCCGTCCAGCACCGCCGTCAGGCGGAAGGTGCCGTGCATGGCCGGGTGGGACGGACCGATGTTGATCGTCATCCGCTCGAACATGTCGTCCCCGGTCTCGGGGAGGTCGAAGTGCGGCTTGTAGATCTTGTCCTCGGTGAGGATCCAGCGCCGGGCCGGGTCGTAGTCCTTGCGCAGCGGGTGGCCCTGGAAGCCCTCGTGGCAGAGGATGCGCCGCAGGTTCGGGTGCCCCTCCACCTTGAAGCCGAACATGTCGTAGGCCTCGCGCTCGAACCAGTCGGCCCCCTTCCACAGGGGGATGAGGGTGGGGATGACGGCGTCGTCCTCGCGCAGCGGCACCTTGAGGCGCAGCCGCGCGGCGCGCTGGATCGAGTAGAGGTGATAGACCGCCTCGAAGCGCTCCTCCCGGTCGGGGAAGTCCACGCCGCACAGGTCGAGCATGAGATCGAACTGCGTCTGCGGGTTCTCCTTCAGCTCGCGGGCGACCTCGAAGAGGACGTCGCGGCTGACGATCCAGGTCGGCTGATCCAGCCCCTCCTGGGGAAGGATGCTGCCGGCCGGGAACCTGGCCCGGACGGAGTCGAGCTCCGGCAGCGTCGCGGGCGTCGATGGCTTAGACGGTGGGGGCGCCAGTGTTGACACTCTGGGTCTTCTCCAGGTCCTTGCGGTCACGGTTCTGTCCGCGATGCCGCTCGCGATCGCGGACGACCTTCTCCTTGAGCTGGAGCAGGCCGTAGATCAGCCCCTCCGGCGTCGGCGGGCAGCCGGGGACGTAGACGTCCACCGGGATGATCTCGTCGATGCCCTGCATCACGTGATAGGCGCGGTAGAAACCGCCCGAGCAGGCGCAGGCGCCCATCGAGATCACCCACTTCGGATCCGCCATCTGGTCGTAGATCTTCTTGAGCACCGGGGCCATCTTGTCGTTGATGGTCCCCGCCACCAGCAGCACGTCGCTCTGCCGGGGCGAGAAGCGCACCACCTCGGAGCCGAACCGCGACAGGTCGTAGTGGCTGGAGACGGTGGACATGAACTCGATGGCGCAGCAGGCCGTGCCGAACGGGAACGGCCAGAAGGAGTTCCGGGCGGCCCAGTCCTCCAGCGTATCGAACGTGGTGGTGATCCAGCTTTCTCCAGTCATTTCCATAGGGCAGGAATCCTCTCGCAGGGAGCGAGTCTACCACTTGTGACTACCGGTCACAAGCTCGCGGAAGCTCAAGATTCAAAGGGAGTTAAGTTGCCGCCGC
>DASWRX010000127.1:0-5162 GCA_036402955.1 Thermoanaerobaculia bacterium | reverse complement strand
GCAGCTATTGGGGCAGCCGGAATTCGCGTAACCGTCGCAGGCGGTGAGGGTGTTTCTCGTTCCCTGCCCCGCGGCGAGGGTCAGCTCGTGCTTGTCCAGCAGCAGCAGGGTGTCACGGTTGAGCTTGAGCTTCATCGCCTTCGTGGCCTTCTTCATCGGATCTCCTTTCGGCGAGCGCTCCATGCGCCCGGCGGTTGGGGTTATTCCCGCAAGTGATGGTGCTCGCCGAAGAGCAAAACAAGCCGCCAGCGGCGGCGGCCCCATGTTAGGATTCCCCGCGAGTCATTCAAGACCTGGGAAAGGGAGGGCCATGTCGAACGAGCTCCTCTTCGGCCTCTACATCTTCGTGCTGGCGGGCTTCCTCGGCCACTACGTCATCGAGAAGGTGCCGCCCCTGCTGCACACCCCGCTGATGGCGGGCACCAACGCCATCTCCGGCATCTCGCTCGTGGGCTCGCTGGTGTCCGCCGGCGGCCACTACGGCAAGCTCAGCATGGTTCTCGGCTTCGTCGCCGTGGTCTGCGCCACCATCAACACGGTGGGCGGCTTCCTGATCACCGATCGCATGCTGCGGATGTTCAGGAAGAAGGCGCCCGCCCGGCCGGTCCGGAGTGAGAAGGCATGAGCGCCTCTCTGCTGCCCTACCTCGTCGCTTCGGTCTGCTTCATCCTGGCGCTGCAGGGACTGTCGTCGCCCACCCACGCCCGGCGAGGGAACCTGATCGGGGCCTTCGGCATGCTGGTGGCCGTGGTCGGCACGCTGGTCTACACCGAGATCCTGACCTTCACGTGGATCGCCATCGGCCTGATGATCGGCGCGGCCATCGGCGCCGCGATGTCGATCTGGATCCCGATGACCAAGATGCCGGAGCGGATCGCCCTCTCCCACTGCTTCGGCGGACTGGCGGCGGCCCTGGTGGGCGTCTCGGAGTATCACCACCACATGACGGAGGGGGGGATCGACCGCATCACCATGGCGGCGCTGGGGCTCGAGGTGTTCCTCGGCTTCCTCACCTTCACCGGCAGCCTGATGGCCTTCGGCAAGCTCCAGGGCCTGATCAGCGGCGCGCCGGTGACCTGGAAGGGGCAGAACGGCACCAACATCACGATGTTCTTCGGCGCTCTCGTCCTGCTGGTCCTCGTGGTGCTCGATCCCAGCCGCAGCGGCCTCTTCTACGCCATGGGCGTGCTCGGCCTGGTGGTGGGGGTGCTGGCGGTGCTCCCGATCGGCGGCGCCGACATGCCGGTGGTGATCTCGCTGCTCAACTCCTACGCCGGGCTGGCCTCGGCCGCCACCGGCTTCGCCCTCGGCAACCCCGTGCTGATCATCGCCGGCGCCCTCGACGGCACCTCGGGCTTGCTGCTCTCGATGAAGATGAGCCAGGCGATGAACCGGTCGTTCGCCAACGTCCTGTTCGGCGCTTTCGGCGCCCAGCCGGACTCCCCCGCCGGCGGCGCGGGCGGGCCGGCCGCCAATTACAACCTGGCGACGGTGGAGGACGCGGTCGGGGTGCTGACCGCGGCGCAGTCGGTGATCGTCGTCCCGGGTTACGGCATGGCGGTCTCCCAGGCCCAGCACGCCGTGCGCGAGCTCGCCCAGGCCCTGGAGGCGAACGGCGCCACGGTGAAGTACGCCATCCACCCGGTGGCCGGGCGCATGCCGGGGCACATGAACGTGCTGCTCGCCGAGGCCAACGTGCCCTACGACCAGCTCTACGACCTCGATGACATCAACGACGAGTTCTCCCGCACCGACGCGGCCCTGGTGGTGGGCGCCAACGACGTGGTCAATCCGGCGGCGAAGACCAATCCGGGCAGCCCGATCTACGGCATGCCGGTGTTCAACGTCGACGCGGCGCACGCCGTGATCGTGCTCAAGCGCAGCGTCAACACCGGCTTCGCGGGGATCGAGAACGACCTGTTCGTGCAGCCGAACACGCTGATGGTGCTGGGCGACGCCAAGAAGACGCTGCGCGAGTTCATCGCCGGCGTCAAGGAGGAGGCGGCGTAGGGCCGCATGATCGTCCGCTCCGCCAAGCCCGCCGACGCCCCGGTCCTCGCCGTGCTGGCGACCCAGCTCGGCTACCCCACCGAGCCTGAGGAGGCGGAGGCGCGGCTGCGCGACGTGACGTCGCGGCCGGAGAACGCCGTCCTGGTCGCCGAAGCGGACGGCGCGGTGGCCGGCTGGATCCACGTCGCCGGCAGGCACTCCCTCGAGACGCAGCCTTTCGCGGAGATCCTGGCCCTGGTGGTGGACGAGGACCGCCGCGGCGGCGGCATCGGCGCGGAGCTGGTCGAGGGGGCCGCGGACTGGGCCGACCGGCACGGATTCCGCACGCTCCGGGTGCGGAGCAACGTCGTCCGCGAGCGGACCCACGCCTTCTACGAGCGGCTCGGCTTCGCGCGGACGAAATCCCAGGTGGTGTTCGCGCGCGCCGTCGACCGTTGAACGAAGATCCGTCTCTCCTCGACCGCCTCTTCGGCCCCGACTTCGCCGCCGGCCGCGGCGTCCTCTGGCCGCGGTGGATCTTCCTGCGCTGCCTCGGGCTGATCTTCTTTTCCGCCTTCTACTCGCTCGCCTTCCAGATCCAGGGGTTGATCGGACCGCGGGGCATCCTGCCGGCCGGGACCTACCTGCGGGAGGTCGCCGGGATGCTCCCCGGGCTCTCCCGTTTCCAGCAGGTGCCGACGCTGCTCTGGCTGGGCGCGAGCGGCGCCAGCGACATGGCGCTGTCGGCTCTCGTCTGGGGCGGGCTGATCGCCTCGGTGCTGCTGGTTTTCAACCTCTGGCCGCGCGGCGCGATCGCGGTCTGCCTGGTCCTCTTCCTCTCCTTCGTCAGCGCGGCCCAGGACTTCTCCTCCTACCAGTCGGACGGCATGCTCCTCGAGGCGGCCTTCCTCTCCCTGTTCTTCGCCCCGCGCGGCCTGCGGCCGGGGCTGGGGGCGGAGTCGCCGCCGTCGCGGGCGAGCCTCTTCCTGCTCCGCTGGGAGTGGTTCAGGATCTATTTCGAGTCCGGGGTGGTGAAGCTGCTGAGCGGCGACGTGCAGTGGCGGACCCTGACCGCCATGGACCACTACTACGAGAACGGTCCGCTGCCCAGTTGGATCGGCTGGTACACCCAGCAGCTCCTCCCCCACGGCTTCCACGCGGCCACGGCGGCGGCGACGCTCCTGCTCGAGCTGGTGGTGGTCTGGATGGCCTGGCTGCCGCGCCGGTTCCGGATCGCCTGCTTCCTGATCGTGACCCCGTTCCAGGTCGGCATCATCCTCACCGCCAACTACGCCTTCCTCAACTACCTGGTCCTGGTGCTCGGGTTCCTGCTGCTCGACGACCGGGCGCTCGCCCGCCTGGGATTGCGGACGCCGGCGGCCGTCGAGGCGCGGCCCGCGCCGCGCCGGCGGGCGATCGGCGCGGCGGTGTCAGCGGTGGCGCTGGTGTGGATTTTTTACGCGACGATCGTCCCATATCTCCCCTCCCCCGGTCCGCTCGCCGCTCCGGCCCGCCTGCTGGCACCGTTCCGCATCGCCAACCAGTACGGGCTGTTCGCCGTGATGACCCGGGCTCGCTACGAGGTCGAATTCCAGGGGAGCCGCGACGGCGTGACCTGGATCGCCTATCCCTTCCGCTACAAGCCGCAGGACCCCGCCGAGCGGCCGGGGGTCTATGCGCCCTACCAGCCGCGCTTCGAATGGAACCTCTGGTTCGCCTCGCTGGGCACCTGGCGGGAGAACCCCTGGGTGGTGAACGCCGAGGTCCGCCTGCTCGAGGGGAGCCCGGAGGCGCTGGCGCTCTTCCGGCGCGATCCCTTCGCCGGCCGGCCGCCGGCGCGGGTGCGGGCGGTGCTCTGGCAGTATTGGTTCACCACGCCCGCCGAGAAGAAGCGGACGGGGAACTGGTGGCGGCGCCAGGGGCTCGGACCCTACGCCCCGGCCGCGGAACGGCGGGCGGACGGCAAGATCGAGGTCCAGGACCTATAATCAGCGGATCTTCCCAGGAGGTGAGGCATGGAGACGTCCCTGACCCGTCGTGGATTCAACCGGCTCCTCGGCCTCGGCGTGGCCTCGGCCGCGCTGAGACCCGCCTTCCCGGCGGGCGCGCTGCCGCTCGCCGCGCAGGCCGCCGTCCCTGCCGGAGCCGCCGGCGTCGTGCGGCTCAGCTCCAACGAGAACCCGTACGGCCCCTCCCCCGCCGCTCTCGAGGCCATGCGGAAGGCTTTCGATCTCGCCTGGCGCTACCCCGACGAGGCGGCGGAGGCGCTGGCGGCGGATCTGGCGAAGCTCCATGGCGTCTCCACCGATCACGTCCTCCTGGGGGACGGCTCGAGCGAGATTCTCAAGCTCTGCGCCACCGCCTTCACCGGGCCGGGCCGGGCCGCCGTCACCGCCGATCCGACCTTCGAGGCGGTCGCGCGCTATGCCCAAATCGGCGGCGCTGAGGTCGTCAAGGCGCCGCTCACCGCGTCGCACCGGCACGACCTCGCGAAGATGCTGCCGGCCGGCTCGGGACTGGTCTACGTCTGCAATCCCAACAATCCGACGGCGAGCCTCACCCCGGGGGCCGACCTGCGGGCGTTCCTGGACCGCGTGCCCGCCGGGACCATGGTGCTGGTGGACGAGGCCTATGCCCACTACGCCGCAGGCGATGAATGGGAGTCGGTCCTGCCGCAGGTGAAGGACCGCCCCAACCTGATCGTGGCGCGCACCTTCTCGAAGATCTACGGCATGGCCGGCCTGCGCTGCGGCTACGCGGTCGCCCAGCCGGAGGCGATCCGCCGGCTGCGGGACCACCAGGCCTGGGACTCGCTCAACATCATGGCGATCGCGGCGGCGCGCGCCAGCCTGGCGGACGCGGGCCACGTCGAGACCAGCCGGCGGCTGAACCGCGAGACCCGCGCCTTCGTGAGCTCCGGCCTGGAGTCGATGGGCTACCCGCCCATCCCCTCGGCGACCAACTTCCTGATGACGGACCTGCGGCGGGACGTCGGACCGGTCATCGCCGCCCTGAAACAGCGCGGCGTCGAGGTCGGCCGGCGCTTCCCGGCCATGCCGAGCTTCCTGCGGGTGACGGTCGGCACGCGGCCGCAGATGGGGACGTTCCTGGCGGCGCTGCGGGCGGTGCTGGCCTGAGCCCTCAGCCCACAGGCTTCCGCCAGGCCAACAGCG
>DASWRX010000126.1:0-10791 GCA_036402955.1 Thermoanaerobaculia bacterium | reverse complement strand
TCGGCATGGCCGGCCGCTTCCCCGGCGCCAATGACGTGGACGAGCTCTGGCGCAACCTGCGCAACGGCGTCGAGTCGATCTCGTTCTTCGCGCCCGAGGGACGGGACTGGACGCCGCCCGAGGGCGGCTTCTACCGGGTGCCGGCGCACGGGATGCTCGACGGGGCGGACCGCTTCGACGCCGCCTTCTTCGGCTGCAGCCCGCGCGAGGCCGAGATGATGGACCCCCAGCACCGGCTGTTCCTGGAATGCTCCTGGGAGGCGCTGGAGAACGCCGGCTACGTCCCGGAGCGCTACGCCGGCGCGGTCGGCGTCTTCGGCGGCGCCAGCAAGAGCGACTACCTGGCCCTGCTCTCCGCCTCCGGCCTGCTGCTCGACCCGGCGCGGAGCCAGCTCGCCTCGCTGGGCAACGACCGCGACAACCTCACCCTGCGCGTCTCCTACAAGCTCAACCTGGAGGGGCCGAGCCTCAGCGTGCAGACCACCTGCTCGACCTCGCTGGTGGCCGTCCACCTCGCCTGCCAGAGCCTGCTCGCCGGGGAGTGCGGCATGGCCCTCGCCGGCGGCGTCTCGGTGGGGGACAACTCGGACGCGGGGTATTTCTACCGCCCGGGCGACGTGCTCTCGCCCGACGGCCACTGCCGCGCTTTCGACGCCCGCGCCGCCGGCTCGGTGGACGCCGACGGCGTCGCCATCGTGGTGCTCAAGCGGCTCGCCGACGCGCTGGCGGACGGCGACCACGTGCACGCGGTGATCAGGGGCTCGGGGATCAACAACGACGGCGCCGGCAAGGTCGGCTTCATGGCACCGCGGATGGCCAGCCAGAGCCGGCTGATCCGCACCGTGCTCGACCGCGCCGGCGTCCCCGCCGAGACCGTCACCTACGTCGAGGCCCACGGCACCGCCACGGCCATGGGGGACCCCATCGAGGTCGCCGCCCTCACCGCCGCGTTCCGCGAGACCACCGGCCGCGTCGGCTTCTGTGCCCTGGGATCGCTGAAGACCAACATCGGCCACGTCAACAGCGCCTCCGGAGCCGCCGGCCTGATCAAGGCCGCGCTGGCGCTCGAGCACCGCCAGATCCCGCCGACGCTCCACTACGAGACCCCCAACCCGGAGATCGACTTCGCCGGCAGCCCGTTCTTCGTCAATACCCGTCTTCAAGACTGGGAGCCGCCGGAGGGGACGCCGCGCCGCGCCGCCGTCAACTCCTTCGGCGTCGGCGGCACCAACGCCCACGTGGTGCTGGAGGAGGCGCCGCCACCGGTCTCCGCGCCCGAGGACGGGAGCGCCTGGAGACTGCTGGCGCTCTCGGCGCGCGGCGAGACCGCCCTCGACGTGGCCACCGCCCGCCTCGCCCTCCACCTGGAGCGCCACCCGGCCCTCCCCCTGGCCGACGTGGCGTTCACCCTCCAGGCGGGACGCCGGGCCTTCGACCACCGCCGGATCGTGCTCTGCCGCGACCTCGACGAGGCGGTCGCCAGCCTGGGCCTGCTCGACCCCGGACGGACGGCGACCGCGCTGGCGTCCAGCCGGGCCGCCGCCGTCTTCCTCTTCCCCGGCCAGGGGGCGCAGAGCGCCGGCGCCGGCGCCGGGCTGTACGCCGCCGAGCCGGTCTTCCGGGAGGAGATCGACCGCTGCGCCGAGCTGCTCGGCCCCCATCTCGGCCGCGGTGTCCACGATATCCGCGAGGTGCTCTTCCAGGCTACGACGTCCACTGGACCTGGGGAAATCGATCGCACGGAGCTGACCCAACCGGCTTTGTTCGCGCTGGAGTGGGCGCTCGCCCGGACCTGGATGGCCTGGGGCGTGACGCCGCAGGCGATGCTCGGCCACAGCCTCGGCGAGTACGTGGCCGCCGCCCTCGCCGGCGTCTTCTCCCTGCCGGACGCCCTCGCCCTGGTGGCGGCCCGCGGCCGGCTGATCCAGTCGCTCCCGGGCGGCGCCATGCTGGCCGTGCCGCTGCCGCCCGCGGAGCTGGAGTCGCTGCTCGACGGCGGGCTGTCGCTCGCCGCGGTCAACGGCCCGTCGCGCTCGGTCCTCTCCGGCCCCGAGGAGGAGATCGCCGCCCTCCAGGACCGGCTGGCGCGGCGCGGGGTCGCGGGCCGGCGGCTCGCCGTCTCCCACGCCTTCCACTCGGCGATGATGGACCCCATCCTCCCGGCCTTCGCCGCCGAGCTCGGCAGGGTCGAGCTGCGGCCGCCGGCGATCCCCTTCCTCTCGAACCTCACCGGCCGCTGGATCCAGCCCGCCGAGGCCACCGATCCGGACTACTGGGTGCGCCACCTGCGCGGCACCGTGCGCTTCGCCGACGCCATGACCGAGCTGCTGGAGGATCCCGCCCGCGTCTACCTGGAGGCCGGTCCCGGCCGCTCGCTCTCCAATGCCGCCCGCCAGGCCCGCGCCGGGGCCGCGCCGGTGACCGCCCTCCCCGCGCTGCCGCAGCCGGGCGAGACGGTCCTCCCCGAGCCGGCCCACGCCCTGCTCACCCTCGGCCGGCTGTGGACGGCGGGGGTCGAGGTGGACTGGACCGCCCTGCACTCGAATCCCCGCGAGCGGCGGCCCCGGCGGGTGCCGCTCCCCACCTACCCCTTCGAGCGCAAGCGCTTCTGGGTGGAGATCCCCGAGGAGCGCGCCGCGGCGCCCGAGCCCCGGCGCTCCGAGGACCCGGCGGACTGGTTCTACGTCCCCTTCTGGCGCCCCTCGCTGCCGTCGGCGGCGGCGGACGGCCCGGCCGGCCCGCGCCTCCTCTTCCTCGACGCCCACGGCCTCGGCCGCCGCCTCGAGCGCCGGCTCCTGGAGAGCGGCACGGAGGTGATCGCCGTCGAGCCCGGCCCGGAGTTCGCCCGCGCGGGCGAGCGCTCCTACACCCTCCGCCCCGGCCGCGCCGAGGACTACGACGCCCTGGTCGCCGACCTCTCCTCGCGCGGCCTGTTTCCCGCCGAGGCCGTCCATCTCTGGAACGTCGGTTCTCCTGAAACCGTAGGGGCGGGGCTTGCCCCCGCCAGGGAGGGGACAAGCCCCTCCCCTACGCTCGATTTCTTGAGGGAGGCGGAGGTCCTGGCCTTCCACAGCCCGATGCTGCTCGCCCAGGCGCTGGCCTCCGGAGCGTCGCGGCGGGTGCGCGTCGTGCTCGTCTCCACCGGGCTGCACGCGGTCGCCGGGCGGGAGGAGGTGCGGCCGGAGAAGGCGCTGCTGCTCGGCCCCTGCCGGGTGATGCCGCAGCGCTTCCCCGGCCTCGCCTGCCGCTCCGTGGACGTCGAGCTGCCCGCGTCGGGCGGCGAGGAGGAGCTCGCCGGCCTGCTGCGCGCCGAGCTGGCCTCCGGCGGCGACGAGGGGGTCGTGGCCTACCGCGGCCGCCAGCGCTGGGTGCAGGATTTCTCCCCCCAGCGCCTGGAGATCGCCGGGCCGGCCAACCGCTTCCGGGAAGGGGGCGTCTACGTCGTGGCCGGCGGCATGGGCGGCATCGGCTCGACCCTGGTCACCCTGCTGTGGGAGCGCTGCCGCGCCCGCCTGGTGGTGATCGGCCGCTCGGTGCCCTCGACCCCGGAAGAGCGCGAGCGGTGGATCGAGACCCACCCGGAGGACGATCCGCAGAGCCGCCGGCTGCGCCGACTGCGCTCGCTGGAGGCCCGCGGGGCCGAGATCCTGGCCCTGGCGGCCGACGTCACCGACCCCGACGCCCTGCGCGAGGTGCGCCGGCAGGCCGAGGCGCGCTTCGGCGAGGTCCACGGCATCCTCCACGCCGCCGGCGTCCCGGGCGGCGCGATGATCGACTGGAGCCGGCCCGAGGCGGCGGCCGACGCCTTCTCGGCCAAGGTGCGCGGCACGCTCGCCTTGGCCGAGGCCTTCCGCGGCGCGCCGCTCGACTTCTTCGTGCTCTGCTCGTCGCTCAGCGGCCTGCTCGGCGGCATCGGCCAGGTTGGCTATGCCGCCAGCAACGCCTTCCTGGACGCCTTCGCCTGGAGCCGCAGCGGCGATCCGCGCACGCTCACCACCGCCATCGACTGGGACCTCTGGCGCGAGGTCGGCTTCGAGGCCGAGGCTCAAGGCCAGCACCGCAACCGCCGGCGGTCCTCCGGCGGCCTCACCTCCCGACAGGGCGCGGAGGCGTTCCAGCGCATCCTTGGCTACGGCTTCCCGCAGGTGGCCGTGGCGCAGATCGACCTGCGGGAGCTGATGGCGGCGAGCCGCGACTGGGAGACCTCCGGGTTCCAGGCCCGCCGGGAGAGCGGCGGCGGGGCGGCGGCGGCCGGCGGCCAGGCAAGGGACACCAGGGACGCAAGGGACGGCAGGGACGGCAGCGACGTGGAGGGCGGGGAGGGCGTGGAGGGCGCGATCGCCGCCATCTGGCGCGAATTGCTGGGGGTGCGCGAGGTCGGACCGGCGGACAACTTCTTCGCCCTCGGCGGCGATTCGCTGATCGCCCTCGGCCTCACCGCCCGGCTCCACGACCGCTTCCGCGTCGAGCTGTCGCCGACCCACATCTACGACGCCGCCACCCTCGGCGAGATGGCCGGGCTGGTCCGCCGGCAATTGAATCCGGTAACGACGTAATCTGCTCCAGGACAAGGAGAGGAGCCATGCTCAAGATCGTCCTGCTCAACCTGCCGTTCGCGGCCTACCACCTCCCCTCGATCGGGATGACCCAGATCAAGTCGGTCGTCGACCGCCGGTTCCCCGGCGAGGTCGATCTCCAGCTCGCCTACGCGAACATGGACGTCGCCGGCTGGATCGGGCTCGACCTCTATGAGCGGATCGGCAGCTCGGGCGAGCACCTGCAGTCCGGCTTCCCCGAGTGGTTCTTCCGCGAGGCCGCCTTCCCGGAGCTCCCCGACAACACCGAGGAGTACTTCGCCCGCTACTATCCCGGCCACGACGAGGCGGCGCTGCGGTTCCGCCGCACCATCCTGGAGAAGCGGCGCGGCGTCGGCGCCGTCCTCGACGGCATCATCGACCGCTACGGGCTCGACCGCGCCGGCGTGGTGGGCTTCACCTCGATGTTCTTCGAGAACTCGGTGGCCTTCGCCCTCGCCCGCAAGGTCAAGGAGCGCAACCCCGCCGCCATCACTGTGCTCGGCGGCGCCACCTCGGAGTCCCCCTCCGGCGAGGAGTTCATCCGCCACGTGGAGGCCCTCGACTTCGTCTTCTCCGGGCCGGGGCTCGAGAGCTTCCCCCGCTTCGTCGACAATCTCCTGCGCGGCGAGGCGGACGCCAACCACCGCATCCCCGGCGTCTTCTCCAGGCGCAACCAGGGCCGGGAGGTCGGCCCGATGGGCGAGGAGCTGGACATCAACCTCCCGATCGAGCTCGACTACGGCCCCTTCGTCCAGGCCCTCGCGGAGAAGTTCCCCGACTGGGACGTCAAGGCGGTGCTCCCCTTCGAGACCTCCCGCGGCTGCTGGTGGGGGGAGCGCTCCCACTGCACCTTCTGCGGCCTCAACAAGACCACCATGGGCTACCGGGCGATGCGACCCGACCTCGCCGTCGAGCTGATCCGCTCGCTCTTCCGGTACGCGGACCGCGCCTCGGTGCTGATGTGCGTGGACAACATCCTCCAGCGCGGATACGTGAAGGAGGTCTTCCCCTACCTCGACACCCCGCCGGGGCTGCCGATCTTCTATCAGCTCAAGGCCAACCTGAACGACGGCGAGGTCGAGGCGATGTCCAGGGCCGGCGTCAAGCTGATCACGCCGGGATTCGAGTCGCTCTCCACCGCCACCCTCAAGCTGATGGAGAAGGGGGTAACCGCCTTCCACAACATCCAGGTGATGAAGTACTGCGCCCTCCACGACGTCCACCCGGGGTGGAACATCCTGGTCGGCTCGCCGGGCGAGCAGGAGGAGACCTACGCCAAGTACGTGCGCGACCTGCCGCTGCTGGTCCACCTGCCGGCGCCCCAGGGACTGTTCTCGATCCACTTCAACCGCTACAGCCCCTACTTCACCCGCGCCGCCGATTTCGGCCTCGATCTGACGCCGCTCGACTACTACGCCATGGTCTATCCCTTCCCCCCCGAGGCGATCGCCAACGTCGCCTACGACTTCGCCGACGCCAACCTGGACGCCGAATACCTGCTGGCGCTGGCGAAATGGATCGATCCGGTGCGCGAGAAGGTCCAGGCCTGGCAGCGGCGCTGGCGCGAGGAGGACGACGGGCTGCCGCCGCGCCTGTTCTTCGCCGAGCGCCAGGGAGAGGCCTGGATCCACGATTCCCGCTCCGGCGAGGCGCGCGAGTATCCGGTCTCGCCGGCCGTCCACCGGCTGCTGACCCATCTCGACGAGCCGCGCCTGGTTTCGTCCCTCGCCTCCGACCTGACTCACGTGGACGGGCTCGACCTCGACCGCGATCTCGCCTTCGTGCGGGAGCGCGGCCTCGTCTTCCCCGAGGGGGAGAAACTGATGAGCCTCGTGCTCCGCCGGGAGCCGCCGCCGATGACCTACCGCGCCCGCGCCCTGGGCGTGCGCAAGACCCTCAGGACGGCCCTGGAGCCGGCGATGGCGCCGATCGCCCGGGTGGCCCGCCGCGCGGTAAAGCCCGGCGCGGGACGGGTCGGCGCTTGAGCGAGATGAGCGAGGTGGAGATCTCTGAAGCCGCCCCCCGGCGGCCCGCGCCGTCGCGGCTGTGGAACCGCGACTTCTTCCTGCTCTGGCAGGGGCAGACGGTCAGCCAGATCGGCAACCAGGCGTTCATGATCGCCTTCGCCTTCTGGGTCAAGGAGGCCACCAACTCGGCCACCCTGATCGGCCTGCTGATGACCGTCTCCACGCTGCCCGGCGTGCTGCTCGCCCCGTTCGGCGGCACCTTCGCCGACCGCCACTCGCGGATCCGGATCATCATCGTCTGCGACGTCCTGGCCGGGGTCGCCGTGCTGGTCCAGGGGCTCGCCATGCGGCAGTCCTGGTTCGGGATGGACGGGCTGATCACCCTGCTCTTCGTCGTGGCCATCTTCGACGGCATCGTGCGCGCCTTCTTCGGGCCGGCGATCAACGCCGCCATTCCGGACCTCGTGCCGCAGGAGCGCCTCGCCGCCGCCAACTCGCTGAACCAGTTCTCGGCCCAGACCTCGGTCTTCGCCGGCCAGGCCGTGGGGGGCGTCCTCTACCGCCTGCTGGGAGCCCCCCTCCTCTTCATCGTCGACGGCATCACCTTCCTCTTCTCGGCGGCGAGCGAGGCCTTCGTGGCCGACACCTTCCAGCCGCCCCAGGCGCGCGCGGACGGGGCGCCGTTCAAGGCCTTCCTTCACGAGACGGCCGAGGGGCTGCGCTGGGTCTGGCGCCGGGCGGGCATGCGCGATTTCGTCGTCGTCGCCAGCCTGCTCAACTTCTTCGCCATGCCGATGTTCGTGCTCCTCCCCTTCTACGTCCAGGACACCCTGAAGGCCGGCGCGGACTGGTATGGGTTCATCCTCGCCGCCGTCAGCGTCGGCGCCGTGGCCGGCTTCCTGCTGGCCGGCGTCCTGCGCCTGCAGAGGGCCGTGCGCGGCTGGACCCTGGTGGCCGGCCTGCTGCTGGGCCCCCTCGCCTTCGCCGCCATCGGCTTCGTCCGCGTCCCGCTGCTGGCGCTGGCGCTCTCCTTCCTCAGCGGCCTGGCGCTCGGCCTGGTCAACATCTACCTCCTCACCCTGCTCCAGGCGGCCACCCCGCCCGAGCTGCGCGGGCGCGTGCTCGGCCTGCTCGGCACCCTCGGCGGCGGCCTCGTCCCCCTCGGCATGGCGCTCGGCGGCTGGCTCGGGGATCTCACCGGCAAGAACATTCCCCTGATCTTCGGCGGCGCGGGCCTCCTCTCCGCCCTGGTGACCCTGGCGCTGGCGACCAGGAAGGAGTGCCGGGAGTTCCTGGCGCAGGATTCCTGAGGCGGGCCTCCGCGGCCTGGGCTTCGGGTTATACGCAGGCCGCGGCCACCTTGGCGGTGTCCGCGTACTGCTCGAAGCGGATGACCCGGCCGTCGCGCAGCCCGTACACGTGGGCGAACGCCGCGGTCATCGACTTCCCCGTCGTCCTGTGGGTCCCACGGTAGGCGCCGAGGGCGACGATCGACTCTCCCGCGACCAGCCACCGTCCGACCTCGGCCTGCCAGGATTCCCACTCGGCGGCGAACCTGGCGAAGACCTGATCCAACACCGTCTCCGCCCCCACGTACCGGCCGCCGCCCGGAAAGCCCTCGTTCTGGATCCATTCGATCTGGGGATCGAAGATCGCCAGGATCCGGTCCCGGTCCCGGGTTGCGAAAGCTTCATAGAGATCCTGGACGATGTTAAGGTTGCCCGCCGGGCGATGCTCGTCGAGACCCAAGGCCGCCTCCTCTCGAGGTGCTCGTTGTCGGGCCCGGCCCTCGCGAATTCCCGTCCGCCCCTCGCGAGGGCGCATCGGGCCCCCGCGAGGGCGCGACCGCCCCAAGCGGGGGCCCGACCGCCCCTCGCGAAATCTCGTAAGCCCCTCGCGAGGGCCGGGCTGCCCCAAGCGGGGGCGCGACTGCCCTAAGCGGGGGCCGGACTGCCCCAAGCGGGGCGCGACTGCCCTAAGCGGGGGCCGGGCTGCCCCAAGCGAGGGCGCGACCGCCCTAAGCGGGGGCCGGACTGCCCCAAGCGGGGGCGCGACCAGAATTCGCGAGGGGCACGCCGGCCCTCGCGGGGGCCGGACGGGGATCTATCTCGCCGGACCCCCGTCTCGGCTCGCGCCGGTCATCCCGCCGCGACCGCCGAGCCGGTGAACGCGACCACACGGGCAAAGGGCGGAACGGCCGCGAGGGGATTGGCGCTGGCCGTTCCCCACTGGGTCAGTCCGTGCGGGAGCATCTCATGGAAGTCGTGCCGGATTCCATGGATCTCGAAGGGAGCGCTGGCGACGAGGTCCGCCGAGAAGACGTTGGTCGAGATCGCCAGCCCGCCCGGCAATGGAGAGGAGATCGTCTCTCCCATTACCACGCTCGCCCGCCGGAAGGTGGCGACGCACCGTCCCCGTGAGAACGAAGCCGGATCGTCGAACGAGGCGCCCCCGGCGTCGTTCAGGTAGACGCTGAAATCACCCACGGCGTCGAGGCCGACGGAGAGGTTGCCGTTGGTGACCGTCGTGGCCTGGAAAGGCGCGGACCGGAAGGTGACGCGAGCGCTCGCCTCGCCGGGAGAGCCGTCGAACAGAGCCCCCTGAACACCCGTGAGGTGAAGGAAATAGCCGACGTCCTGCAACCGGCCCTGCTGGTCCTCGTAAAAGCGACCGGTGACGTACCAGGCGACGCGGCCCGGGGTGATCGGCATGGTTTTCTCTCCTTACCTCCGTCGCGCCCACAAGGCGGGATCTCGGCTGGTGTGGAAGCAGGCAACGATCACGACCGTCTCATCAATCAATCGATAAAAGAGACCGTATGGGAACCGGTGGATCAAGGCCCTGCGGGTTTCGCGACGTATCGCGGGGTAGGATCTCGGCATCTCCAGCACGGATTTCGCGGTCGCTCGAACCTCTTCGAGGAATTCCTCTCCGAGGCCCTTTCGCTCTCGTTCGTACCGAACGTATGCCCAGTTGAGATCCGCGACCGCCGCGGGCCGATAGATGAGGTTCAACGGGAACGAGCCCGAACCTGCGAGACGACCTCATCCCACGACAGTCCTGTTGGACCCTCAGCCTCCAGCTCGTCGAGCCGGCGGTCCAATTCCTGACTCTGGGAGTCGGTCAAGGGAAAGGCTTCCGGGTCCCGGCCCAGGCTTTCCCACAATTGGTCGAGGAGGTCGAGCTGCTCGTCCCGGCTCAGCCGCTTGATGTCCAGCGCAACTTTGCCCATGGCGCCATTATCCCACAGGGGAGCCCGGTTCCCAGGGTCACCCTGGGCGGCCCCCCATGCTAGCATCCGGCCGGTGAGAGCTCGGAGGTCTCCTTGAAGGTCGCGGTGCTCGGCGGCGGGCCGGCGGGGTTGTACTTTTCCCTGCTGATGAAGAAGGCGGACCCGGCGCACGAGGTGGTCCTCTGCGAGCGCAACGCGCCGGACGCCACCTTCGGGTGGGGCGTCGTCTTCTCCGACCAGACCCTCGGCAACTTCAAGGCCGCGGACCCGGAATCGTTCCAGGCGATCTCGGACAACTTCGCCCGCTGGGACGACATCGACATCCACTACAAGGGGCGGACGATCACCTCCGGCGGCCATGGCTTCGCCGGCATCGCCCGCATGAAGCTCCTGGAGATCCTCCAGCGGCGCGCCGCCGGGCTCGGCGTCGATCTCCGCTTCGGCTGCGAGGTCCACGACGACTCCGCCCTCGCCGGCCTGGGGCTCGGGGACGCCGGCGTGGTGGTCGCCGCCGATGGCATCAACAGCGCCGTGCGCCGGCGGCACGCCGAGGAGCTCCGGCCCGACCTCGTCGCCGGCAGGGCCAAGTTCGTCTGGCTCGGCACCACGCGCCGGTTCGACGCCTTCACCTTCGTGTTCGTCGAGACCGAGCACGGCATCTTCCAGGCCCACGCCTACCGGTTCAGCGAGACGCACTCGGCGTTCATCGTGGAGTGCGACGAGGCGTCCTGGCGCCACGCCGGCTTCGACCGCATGGACGTCGACGCCACGATCGCCGCCTGCGAGAAGATGTTCGGGCCCTGGCTCGACGGCCACCCCCTGCTCGCCAACATCCCGCCGGCGCAGCGCGCGGCGCCGTGGCTCAACTTCACGCGCGTCCACTGCCAGCGCTGGTGGCAGGGGAACCTGGTGCTGATCGGCGACGCGGCCCATACCGCCCACTTCTCCATCGGCTCGGGCACCAAGCTCGCCATGGAGGACGCGATCGCTCTCGCCCGCATCCTCAACGGCCCCG
>DASWRX010000125.1:0-32967 GCA_036402955.1 Thermoanaerobaculia bacterium | reverse complement strand
CGCAGACGCAGCAGGGCACGCAGGCTCCGGTGGCATCACACTGATTGCAGGCCCAGGCAGGACCTGAGGCGGAGGCCTTGGGCGGCGCGGCGAGGAACGCGGTGGCGGCCAGGGCGGCGGCGAACAGGAGCTTGGCAATTTTTCTCATCGTTTATCCTCCTTTAGGACACCGACGAGCTTACCGGCCGCCTCTCCGAAATGCTTTCAAATAGTTGCTGATTGGAAGCCGCCGATCCGGAGGTCGGATTTCACGGGCACTGCCGGGAGCAGGCGAGGACCGTGCCGCCGTCGCAGCGGCAGCAGTCGAAGCAGTCGCCGGTGAGAGCGCAGCGGTTGCAGACCGGAGTGTCGGCGGAGGCCCGGGGCGGCGCGGCGAGGAAGGCGGTGGCGATCAGGGCGGCGGCGAACAGGAGCTTGGCAAGCTTTTTCATCGATATCCTCCTTCAGGGATACCGGTGAATTTACCAGCCACCGATCCGAAATGCTTTCAAATCCTTGCTGACGGGTGGAACGTCGCGCCCCGGCTCGCCATGTCGCGCAGCAGGGCGGCCGGGCGCAGGCGGTCGCCGTGGCGCCCGGCGTAGGCGTCCAGGCGCTCCACCACCCAGGCGAGGCCGTGGCGGTCGGCTTCGCGCAGCAGGCCGCCGCGGAAGGGCGGGAAACCGAAGCCGAAGACGACGCCGACGTCGACGTCCGCGGGGTTGGTGATGATCCCCGCTTCCATGCAGCGGGCCGTCTCGTTGAGCATCTGGAGCCAGCAGCGCTCGACGATCTCCTCGTCGGAGACAGGGGTGAGGCTCCAGCCGAGCAGGGCATAGACTGCGGGGTCGACGCGCTTCGAGCTCTTCACCTTGCTCTTCCAGAGCTGCTGCTCTTCGTAGAGATAGAAGCCGCGCTTCCCCTTCCGGCCGAGCCGGCCGTCGGCGATCATCCGCTCAAAGATGGGCGGCGGCGCGACCCGCTCGCCTAGGGCGTCGCGGACCACCTGGCCGGCGTGGCGGGCGACGTCGAGCCCCACCTCGTCGAGCAGGGCGAAGGGGCCCACCGGCCAGCCCCAGCGGGTCATCGCCTGATCCACCCGCTCGATGTCCGCCCCCTCGGCGAGCATCCAGGCGGCCTCGTTGAGCATGGCGCCCAGCACGCGGCTGGTGAAGAAGCCGGGGCCGTCGCCGACCACGATCACCGTCTTGCCCATCTTCCGCCCGAGGTCGACCGTGGTGGCCAGCGTCTCCGCCGAGGTGCCGGGATGGCGGACCACCTCGAGCAGGGGCATCTTGGCGACGGGGCTGAAGAAGTGCATGCCGACGACCCGGTCGGGGCGGCGGCTCGCCTCGGCCAGCCGGGCGATGGGGATGGCCGAGGTGTTGGAGGCGAAGATCAGAGTCTCCGGGGCGACGGCCTCGGTCTCGCGCAGGACGGCGCGCTTGACCTCCAGGTCCTCGAACACGGCCTCGACCACGAAATCGGCGCGCCGCAGCGCCTCGTACTCAACGGTGGGGAGGATGCGCCCCAGGGCCTGCTTGGCCTCGGCCTCGGTGGTGCGGCGGCGCTTGACGCGCTCGCTGAACTGCCGCGAGGCGAAGCCGTAACCGCGGCCCACGGCGGCGAGATCCTTGTCCTTGAGGACGATCCGCACCCCCTTCTGGGCCAGCACCTGGGCGATGCCGGCGCCCATGAAGCCAGCGCCCAGCACGCCCACGGTCTCCACCGGCCGGGCGGCGCGGGCGAGCTTGCCGGCGCGGGCCTCGACGTCGTTCTTGGCGAAGAAGATCGAGATCAGGCTCTTGGCGATGTCGGAGACGACCAACTCGGCGAAGGCGCCGGCCTCCAGATCGAGAGCGCGGCGAAGCGGCAGCTTCAGGCCGTCGCGGATGACGTCGATCGCCACCAGCGGCGCCGGGTAGTGGCCGCCGGTCTTCTCGATCACGCCGGCGCGGGCCTTGTCCCAGACCACCTTGCCGCCGAGCGGAGTGCGGGAGAGGAAGTCGCCGGCGCGCGTGGAGAGGGGCTTCTTCGCCGCCTGGTCGTCTCCCTTCCCGGCCGCGCCGCGGGCACGCACGGCCCGCTCGGCCGCGGTCCGCAGGTCGGACGGCTGGCAGGTGTCGTCCACCAGCCTCAGGAGCAGCGCCTTGCGGGCATCCACCGGCTGGCCGGTGAGGATCAGGGCGAGGGCGTCGGGCACGCCGATCAGCCGCGGCAGGCGCTGGGTGCCGCCGAGCCCGGGGATCAGGCCGAGCTGGACCTCGGGGAGGCCGAGCCGGGTCTTGGGGTGCTCGGTGGCGACCCGGTGGTCGCAGGCCAGGGCGAGCTCCAGGCCGCCGCCGAGGCAGGCGCCGTGGATCGCCGCCACCGTGGGGAACGGCAGCGCGGCCAGGCGCTCCATCAGCTCGTGGCCCCGCCGCAGCATGGTGTGGACGTCCGCCGGATCGGAGAGGGCGAGCAGCTCCTCGAGATCGGCGCCGGCCACGAAGCCGTCCGGCTTGCCGGAGTGGATCACCAGCCCCTCCGGCCGCTCGCGCTCGAGGCGGACGACCTGCGCCTCGAACCACTCGAACAGGCGGTTCGAGAGGGTGTTGACCTTCTTCTCCGGATCGTCCAGCCGCAGCCAGGCGATGCCGTTCTCGAAGTCCAGGGAGCCAGGGGCGGCGGCGCTCTTCACGCGGGATTCGGCTTCGATGATGCTCATGGGCGCATCCTAGGGACGTTTGCCGCAGTGTGTCAAGAAAGCGGGACGGCGCGGCAAGAGATCTTTGGGCGGCTGGAGAAATTATGCTAGAATCGCATCAACAGGGCTTCATCGACCTCTCCGAAGGAGGAGACCATGATCGCAGGGGGTGACGCAGCACGCCGGGCCGGTCTGATCCTCGTCCTGACTTCTCTGCTCGCGACGGCGGTGTCGGCAGTATCGGCGCCGTGCCTCGCCGCCGACAGCGCCACCCGTCTCTACCTCAACGGCTCCCGCTTCCAGGCGGAGGTCGTCTGGACGGTGCCGGGGCTCGGCTCGGGGGTGGGGCAGGCGGTGCCGCTGACGGACGACACGGGGACGTTCTGGTTCTTCGCCAACGACAACGCCGAGCTGATGGTGAAGGTGCTCGACGGGCGGGCGGTGAACCGGCACTTCTGGGTCTTCTACGGCGGCCTCTCGGACGTCGAGTACACGCTCACGGTCACCGACCTCAAGACCGGCCTCCAGGATGTCTTCCACAACCCCGCTGGCCGGCCGGCCAGCGCGGCGGACGTCGCCGCTTTCGGCGAGGAGACGCCGCCGGTGACGCCGCCCGGGGTAACGCCCCCCGGCATCCTGGCGTCGGCGGGGCCGCCGCTGCGCCTGGGTGCCGAGCTCCAGGCCAACGTGACGACCGCGGGCGACCAGAGGAGCCCCGCCGTGGCCGTGGGTCCCGACGGCGGCTCCGCGATCGCCTGGCTGGGACCTCCCGGCGGCCTGCAGATCCGGTTCTATGGCGCGGACGGACGCCCGGCGAGCGGCGAGATCTTCCCGACGGCCACGAGCGTGGCCGATCTGCCGCCCCACATCGCCACGGACGCCTCGGGCCGGACCCTGGTCGTCTGGAACGGCGGTGGCACGGTGAAGGGGCGTGTCTATGGCCCCGGCGGCCAGCCAGAAACGGAGGAGATCGCCATCGGCTTCAACCCCGTGCAGCCGGGGGGGCCGGAGGTCGTCGCCGATCCCGCCGGCGGCTTCCTGGTCGCCTGGCCGGAGGCCGCCGACGGCACCCTGCGGCTGCAGCGCTTCGGCCCCCAGGGGACGCTCGTGGGCAACGAGATCCGGATCACCCGGTCGGGAGGGAGCATCCGGCTGGCGGCGTTCCCCGCCGCCGGCGCCGGCTTCGTCATGGCCTGGACCGAGATCGCCGGCACCCAGGGGACGGACGTGCGGGCGCTGCGCCTCGACGCCCTGGGCCGCCCGGCCACGGCCTCCTCCCTGCTGGTCAACACCGGCTCCACGCACCACGGCGGCTACAACCGGGGCCCGGTCCCGGTCGTCCACCCCGACGGCGGCTTCTCCGTGGTCTGGACGACCTTCTTCACCGGCAACCCCGGCGAGGTGCCGGGCCTGTTCGTCCACCGCTACGGCGCGGACGGCAATCCCGCCGGAGACATCCTCCAGCTCTCCGCCGGATACGGTGTCTGGGACGGATGGCCCGCCGCCGTCGCCCTGCCCACCGGACGGTCGCTGGTCCTCTGGTACGAGGCGGGACGGGCGGAGGACCCCGACGGCGGCACCTTCGGGCGGCTGTACGACGCCTTCTGGCACCCGCTGGGCGGCCCGTTCCGGATCAACACCTACACGCAGGACTTCCAGGTGCAGCCGGCGGTGGCGGTGGACGCGGCGGGCGACCTGGTGACGGCCTGGGAGAGCGAGCTGCCGGCGGCGGTGATTCCCGAGACCCCCGGGCCAGAGCCCGTGTCCCAGGACGGCGACGGCGCCGGGGTCTTCGCCCAGCGCTTCACGACGGCGACCTGCGCCCTCGATCCCGGCCAGCTCTGCCTCCATGGCCGCTTCCGCGTCGCGGTCGGGTTCACCGACCCGCGGTCCGGCCGGCCGGGAACGGCGCTGGCGCTGCCGCTGACCAGCGACACGGGCGGCTTCTGGTTCTTCGATCCGGGCAACGCCGAGCTGATCGTCAAGGTGCTCGACGGCCGCGCCGCCAACGGCCACTTCTGGGTCTACGCCGGGGCGCTCTCGGACGTGGACTACACGATCACCGTCACCGACACGGCCACGGGGAAGGCGAGGAGCTACCACAACGAGCGGCACCAGCTCGCGAGCCGGGCGGACACGGCCGCCTTCTGAGCGGGCGGCCGGAGCCCTTCAATGCTAAAATGGCATAGCAGTTCATCCTGGAAGGAGCTCCACATGGCCCGAGATCTCTCCCGTACGCCGCTCACAGCCCTGCTCTGCGGGCTTCTCGTCCTCAGCCTCGGCGGCCTCGCCGCGCCCGCGCGGGCCGCGAGCTCCTGGCTTCCCCAGGGCGAGGAGTTCCCGGTCAACGCCCATACCCATCTCGACCAGTTCCACCCCGGGGTGGCGATCTTCCAGGGAAACGCCTTCGTCGCCTGGACGGACGCCGCGCTGGGAAGGATCTACGGCCGCCTGATCGGCGCCTCGGGGTTCCCCCTGACCGACGACTTCCGCATCGACCAGGGCTCCCCGGCAGGCGGCCCGGACGCCGGGGCGGCGACGCGAGCGCGGGTGGTGAGCGACGGGTCGAGCCAGATCGCGGTGGTCTGGGCGCCGCTGTCCGGCGGCGTCCGCCTCAGCCTCTTCAACGCGGTCGCGCAGCCGCTGAGCAGCCCGGCCGCGATCTACGACGAGCCCTCCGAGACGATCGGCTCCCCGGACGTCGCCTTCGACGGCTCGGGCGGGCTGGTGGCGGCCTGGGTCTCGACCGCCGGAGCGGACGCGCGGGTGCTGGCGCAACCGCTCGACTCCCTGGGGCGGCCGGTCAGCGGGGCCTTCCCGATCAACCAGACCCTGAGCGGGCCGCGGCGGGGCTCGCGGGTGGCCGTCGATCCGGCCTCCGGCAACTTCCTGGTCACCTGGATCGACGAGCGGGAGACCGGCAATCCCGACGTCTGGGCGCGGTTCTTCAGCGCCGCGCGCCAGCCGCTGGGCCCCGAACTCCGGGTGAACTCCGACAAGGTCGGCGAGACCTTCGCGGCCGTGCCGGTGGCCCACGCCGGCGTCTTCTCGGTGGTCTGGAACAACCAAGGTCTGGGCGCCGACACCCTGGACGTCCTGGCGCAGCGGTTCGACGCCACGGGGCACCGGACCGGTCCCGAGGTCCTCCTCAGCCCGGACGCCACGGACGGGGCCTCCCCCGCCGTGACCGTCGATCCGGCCTCCGGACGCCTGCTGGTGCTCTGGGTCGGCTCCGACGGGGTGAACACCGACGGCGGCATCTCCGGCCGCTTCTTCACGCCGTCGTGGGCCCCCGCCGGCGACAGCTTCCTGGTGAACGCCACCACGGCCCGCGACCAGACGGAGCCGGCCGTGAGCGCCGATCCCGCCGGCGGCTTCGCCGCGGTCTGGAGCAGCGGGGCGAAGCCGGATCCGGCCGCGCCGCTGGCCGACCGGCCGGGGCAGGACGGCAGTGCCTACGGCATCTTCGGCCAGCGCTTCGACGCCCCCACGGGCTGCTTCGCGGACGCCGACCGCCTCTGCCTCGGCGGTGGCAGCGGGGGCGGCCGCTTCGAGGTGCGGGCGACCTGGCGGAATCCCTACACGGGCGAGACGGGCACGGCGCACTCCCACCCGCTCGCCGCGGACACCGGCGCCCTCTGGTTCTTCGACGCCGGCAACCTCGAGCTGATGATCAAGGTGCTCGACGGCCGCTCCGTCAACGGCCACTACTGGGTCTTCTACGGGGCGCTGTCGAACGTCGAGTACACGCTGACGGTGACCGACACGGCGACCGGCGCCGTGCGGACCTATCACAACCCGCCCCTCCAGCTCGCCAGCCAGGCGGACGTCTCCGCCTTCGCGGACGCGGCGCCGGCCACGCGCGCCGCCGCCCCGCCCGAGCCTATCCTCCCGGTCCCGTCCTCCGCCGGGATCGACGCGACGGCCGCGCAGGCGGCGGCCGGCTGCTCGCCCTCGTCCACGGCGCTCTGCCTGGCGGCGGGCCGCTTCGCCGTCTCGGTCGTGTGGACCGATCCCCGGATCGGCGTGCCGGCCCAGGCGCAGGCGGTGCCGCTCACGGCGGACACCGGCGCCTTCTGGTTCCTCGACGCCACCAACCTGGAGCTGATGATCAAGGTGCTCGACGGCCGCGCCGTCAACGGCCATTTCTGGGTCTTCTACGGCGCCCTGTCGGACCTCGAGTACACCATCACCGTCACCGACACGGCCACCGGGAGCCGGCGGACCTATCACAACGATCGCCACACCCTGGCGAGCCAGGGGGATACCGTGGCCTTTTGACGATGCCCCGAGGAGACCGTCGATGAAGAGATCCCTGCCCGTCCTCGCCATCCTCCTCGCGCTCGTTCCGGCGAAGGGGCTCGGCCAGGGGAGCTGCGTTCCCACGGCCACCCGGCTCTGCCTCGGTGGCGACCGCTTCCAGGCCGAGGTCTCCTGGGCGGTCCCGGAGCTGGGCACGGGCGCCGGGCAGGCCGTGCCGCTGACGGCGGACACCGGCGCCTTCTGGTTCTTCTCGAGCTCGAACCTCGAGCTGACCGTCAAGGTGCTCGACGGCCGGGCGGTGAATCATCACTTCTGGGTGTTCTACGGCGGGCTGTCGAACGTCGAGTACACGCTGACCGTCACCGATCTCCAGACGGGCGCCCGGAAGGCGTATCAGAACCCCGCCGGCCGGTTCGCCAGCGTGGCGGACGTCTCACCCTTCGGCGCCGAGGCGCCATCGTTGGCGGCCTCTCCGGCGCGGTCGGCGGCACAGGCCGCCGCGGCCTCTCCCGAGCTCCCCCTCGCCCTCGGCGCGCAGTTTCAGGTGAACGCCGGAAACGGCGCGGCCACCGGCGATCCGGTGCAGCCGGCGGTCGCGGTGGCGTCCGACGGCGGCTTCATGGCCGTGTGGTCCCTCGATCTCTCGCCCGGGCTCTTCCCCTGGCAGACGGGCTACCGGTCGGACGTCCACGGCCGCTTCTACGACGCCCTCGGCAATCCCCGCGGCGGCGAGATCCGCATCAACGAGACGCTCCAGGGCGCCCAGGTCGCGCCGCGGGTGGCGAACGATCCCGCGGGCGATTTCCTGACCGTATGGTCCGACGGCCAGGTGATCCGGGGGCGTCTCTTCGGCACCGACGGCCATCCGCTCGGCGGCGAGACCGTGCTCGCCACGAGCACCTCTCCCCTGACTCAGCCGGACGTGATCGCCGACCCGACCGGCGGTTTCCTGGTGGCCTGGCGGGAGCAGGTGGGCCTGCAGCCGCAGGGGACCCTCCACGTGCGGCGGTTCGACGACCGGCTCGGGGCGGGCAGCCAGGCCGCTTTCGACGCCAACGGATACCTCGGCGCGCCGCCGCGTCTGGCGGCGTCCCCCCGCGGCGGCTTCCTGGCCACCTGGAGCTCGTCCAATCCGACGATCGACGCCCCCAACGCCAACCTCTGGGCGCAGTGGCTCGACCTCTCGGGGCAGACGGTGGGCGGCGAGATCCGCATCGCCGTGGCCGTGCAGGGGGAGAGCTATGGCGTGCCGATCGTCTACGCGGACGGCAGCTTCGCGTTCGTCTGGAACCTCGGCCTCCTGCTCACCAACACCTACGACGGGCTGATGGCCCAGCGGTTCAACGCGGACGGCTCGCCGGCCGGAGACGCCGTCCAGATCCGGCACGGCATCGACGACCACTATTCCACGGTCGCCGCCCTCCCGCTCCCCTCGGGAGACACCTGGGTGCTCTGGCACGAGACCGGGCTCCCCCAGGACGAGGATGGAGGCGTCTTCTCCGCCGTCTTCGACCGCTCGTGGGCGCTCCAGGGTGACATCTCCCGGGTCAACAGCGATACGGCGGGCTTCCAGTACGATCCCGCGGTGGCCGCGAGCTACGACGGCCTGAAGATGGCCGCGGTGTGGGCCCGCGCCGCGGGGCCGGTGAGCCCGCCGCCGCAGGGGGGCGACGGCGCCGGCCTCTTCGCCCGGCGCTTCACCAGCGCGGGCTGCGCCCTCGACGCCGGCCAACTCTGCCTCGGCGGCCGCTTCCGCGTCGCGGTCACCTTCACGGATCCGCGGACCGGAGTGCCCGCCGCTGGCCAGGCCCTGCCGCTGACCGGCGACACCGGCGCCTTCTGGTTCTTCGACGCCGGCAACCTCGAGCTGGTGGTCAAGATGCTCGACGGCCGCCCCGTCAACGACCACTTCTGGTGGTTCTACAGCGGCCTGTCCGACCTCGACTACACGATCGCGGTGACCGATACGGCGACGGGCGGGCAGCGGACGTACCACAACGCCCGCCACCACCTCGCCAGCGGGGCGGACCTCACCACGTTCCCCATCCCGGTCAGCGTCCATTGAAAGGAGGACTTTCATGAAGATCCTGAAGCGAGCGCCGCTCGTCCTCGTCCTGCTGGCCGGTCTCGCCATTGCCGCCCGGGCCGGCGCTCAGGCCTCCCCGCCGGACTTCCAGGTGAACCAGGTCACTCAGGGCTCGCAGCTCCTGCCCGACGTGGCGCGGGATACCGCGGGGGACTCGGCGGTGGTCTGGCTCGACCGGGGGACGGTGAAGGCCCGCCTCTTCGCCGCCTCCGGAGCTCCGCGGACCGGCGAGATCACGGTCGCCCAGGTGGCGTATACCAGCTCGCCGCCCAGCGTGGCCATGACGCCCATCGGCGAGTTCGACATCGTCTGGGAGGATTCCCAGAACATCTACCTGCGGCACTTCGACCGGCTGGGGCATACGCCGGCCCTCCATCTCGATCCGCTTCCCCCCGGCGTGCGCCACTCTCCCGACGTGGTCCTGGACGCCGCGGGCAACGCCTTCGTCGTCTGGGCGGAGACGCATTTCGACGGCGGCTCCATCGTCCTGCAGCGGTTCGGCCCGAACGGCCTGGCCGTGGGCCCTCCCGAGCAGGTCAACCAGAACGCCCCCAACCGCCGGGACGTCCCGCGGATCGCCCTCGGCCCGGACGGCAGCCTGCTGGTGAGCTGGGACGACTACCGCACCGGCAACCTTCCCGACGTCTGGGCCCGCCGCTTCGACGGGCCGAGCGCCGCCTGGGCGCCGGAGGTGAGAGTCAACCCGAGCGAGAGCGGCGTCCAGCAGGGGAGCGCTCCCCTGCTCTACCCCCAGGGGGACGGCGCGGTGATGTACTCCGACTTCACGGCGGGGCAGCTCGAGGTCCGCCGGTTCGACGCCGCGGGCGCGCCGAACGGCGATCCGGTCCCGATCGCCGTGCTGGGGATTGTCCCCCGTCTGCTGCCGGATGCCGCCGCTGGCGCGGACGGCAACGCTCTCGCCGTCTGGGAAGCAGGGGATGGCCACATCCACGGCGGCTTCTTCGACCACGCCTGGAACCCCATCGAAGGGGATTTCGTGGTGAGCTCCCAGGTCCCCTCCACGCAGGATCTGCAGCCCGTGGTGGCGGCCGGCGGGGGCGGCTTCACCGTGGCGTGGACCAACGTGGGGGTGCCGCAGGTCTTTCCCGCACCCCCGTTGCCGCCCGGGCGGGACGGCAGCGAGGCCGGCGTCTTCGCCCGGATCTTCCAGCCCCCCGGCTGCGCCGCCGGCTCCGGGACGCTCTGCCTAGACGGCGGGAGGTTCCAGGCGACGGTGAGTTGGAGGAACCCCTACACCGGCGAGACGGGCACGGGGAAGACCCTGCCGCTCACCGACGATACCGGCGCCTTCTGGTTCTTCGACGCCGCCAACCTGGAGCTGATGGTCAAGGTGCTCGACGGCGGGGCGATCAACGGCCACTTCTGGGTCTTCTTCGGCTCGCTCTCCAACGTCGAGTACACCCTCACCCTCACCGACACCGTCACCGGGACGGTGAAGACCTACCACAACGCGCCCCTCCAGCTCGGCAGCCAGGCGGACGTCACGGCGTTCCCGTCAGCTCCGGCGACCGCCAGGGCGGCCGCCACGGCCCCGCTCGCGCCGGCGGCATCGGCGGCATCGGCGGCGGGGACCTGCGTCGCCGATCCGGAAAGCCTCTGTCTCAACCAGGCGGGATTCCAGGTGCAGGTGAGCTTCACCGATCCGCGCACCGGGACCGCCGGGCAGGGCCGGGCCGTTCCCCTCACGGACGACACCGGCAGCTTCTGGTTCTTCGATCCGACGAACCTGGAGCTGATGGTGAAGGTGCTCGACGGCCGCGCCGTCAACGGCCACTTCTGGGTGTTCTACGGCGCGCTCTCGGACGTGGACTACACGATCACGGTGACGGATGCCACGACGGGGACGCGGCGGACGTACCACAACGCCGCGCACCACCTCGCCAGCGGAGCGGACATCACGGCCTTCTGATGTGGGATCAGTCGTCCGCGGCGCCCGGCTCTTCGAGGGTCTGCACGATCTGGGTGACCTCGACCTCCGCCTTGCGGATCTTGCCGCGGCAGAGGTCGAGGAGCTGGGCGGCGCGGCGCAGCTCCTCGGCCAGGCGGTCGATGTCGATCTCCTCACCCTCGATGCGCTCGAGGATCCCCTCGAGCTCGTCCATGGCGGCGCGGAAGCTGACGGGCTCCGCGCCGGGCTCCTTCGCGCTTTCTCGCGGTTCGCTCATCGTTTCTCCACGGCCTCCACTCGGCTCTTGAAGTCCCCCCCCGCGACGCGGGTGGTGACGAGGTCTCCGGTCTCTATCTGCGCCGGGCTCCGCACCAGGCGACCGGCGGCGTCGCGGGTCAGGCTGAAGCCGCGCTCGAGCGTGCGCTCCGGGGCGAGCTGCTGGCAGAGGCGCTCCATCCCCTGGAGAATGGCGGCGGCCTCGCGCAGGCGGCCGCGCCCGGCGCCGGCGATCCGCTCGCCCGTCCGGACCCGGTCGCGCTCCGCGGCCGCCAGCCGGCGGGGAGCGATCTCCGCCAGCCGCCCGCTCAGGGCTTCTCGCCGCCGCTCGGCGCCACGCAGGACGCTGCGGCCCAGCCGGGCGAAGGTCCGGGCGTGCTCCTCGACGCGGGCGCCGGCGGCGTTGAGGCGCATCCGCGCCAGGCTCACCCCGCGCTCGGCCCGGCCCAGCGCCTCGCGGCCGGCGCGCAGCGGCTCCAGGGCCTCGCGCAGCAGCCGCCGGCGCAGCTCTTCCACCCCCAGATCGGCGCGGGCCAGCCGCTCGATCAGGAACTCGGCCACCTTGGTGGGGGTCTTGAAGGCGGTGTGGGCGGTGAGGTCGGCGATCGACTGGTCGATCTCGTGGCCGAGGCCGGTCAGCACCGGGAAGGGGGCGCGGGCGATCGCCTCGGCGATGGCCCGGCTGTCGAACGCCGCGAGATCGGTGCGCGAGCCGCCGCCGCGGATCAGCACGGCGCAGTCGACGGCCAGCCCGCGCAGCGCGGCGAGCGCCGAGACCACCTCGCGCTCCGCGTCGCGCCCCTGCATGGCGGCGTGGAAGAGGAGCACGCGGAAGCCGTAGCCGCTCTCGGCCAGCCCCGAGAGGAAGTCGTGGTAGGCGGCGCTGCCCTGCGAGGTGATGAGGGCGATCGAGAGCGGCAGCTCGGCGAGGGGGAGGCCGCGGTTCGCCTCCAGCAGCCCCGCCGCGGCGAGGGCGGCCAGCGTCTCCCGCCGGCGCCGCTCGAGCAGCCCCAGCGTGAAGGCGGGGTCCACCTCGCGGACGCAGACCTGGAGCCGGCCGCTGGGCGCGTAGAAGTCCAGGCTCCCCCGGCAGCGGATCTGGACGCCGTCGACGAGCTTCTGCTGGGAGGCCGCGAGCAGCCGCTGGATCCTGAGGTACTCCCCCTTCCAGATCACGGCGTCGAGCTTGCCCACGATCTCGTCGCGCTCCCCCTTCTCCACCAGCTCGAAGTAGACGTGCCCGCGGGCGCTCGGGCGTACCCGCTGCGCCTCCCCCGCCACCCAGACGGCGGAGAACGCCTCGCCGAGGAAGTCGCGCACCTCCCCGCAGAGCTGGGACACGCTGTAGGTGGGCTCGAGAAGCGGCAGAATCGTCAGGTCGGTCTCCTGCGGCTCAATGATATGACTTCAGCTCTTTGGCCGAGCTCAGCGGGATCGACTCCGCCCACTCGACCGCCTTCTTCTCGCCGGCGGTCAGCTTGCTCAGGAAGTCCACCGCCTCGTCGCGCTCGCGGAACAGGCGCCAGATGAAGGTGTGGCCCGCGGGGGCGGTGAAGTAGGTGTAGGCCTTGGCGCCGTTGGACAGGTCGAAGCCGAGGTTGCTCTCGCCGTTGACCCCCACGCAGGCGACGGCGATCGCCCGGTAGGCGAGGGCGAGGGCGCGCACGGCGTCCTCGTAGTCGCCCAGCTCCTCGCGCGACAGCGGCGAGTGGTAGACCGAGATCCTCGATCCGTCCTCTTCGGCCAGCAGGTTGTAGGGGATGTCGTTGCGGTCCATCGCGTCCTTGGTCTCGCTGGTGGTGACGAAGACGTCCTCCGTGCCGGCGACCTTGTAGGTGATCGCGTAGACGTCCTTCTCCAATTGCGCGAACGCCTCCGAGAGCATGCTCTCGTCCTCGATGGTGAAATAGTAGAGGCGGTTCATCATGCGTCGTGCTGCCATGCGGCGAAATCCTCCAGATCGTCTCGCCCGGGCTCCGCTCCAGGCCGTCCCCGCGGGACGGAAGCCGGGAACCCGGTCGTTGCTGTACGGGTGAAAGGGGCCGGTGGGCGGAAAGCTCTGGCGCCCCCTGGACGGCCTATTGTATCAAACCGTTACACCCGGCCTTCGTAATCCCCGTAGCCCGGAGGGCCCGGGGCCGCCGGCAGGGCCCGGCGTCCGGTGAGGAGGAAGCCGAGCAGGAGGCCGGCCGCGCCGCCGCCGAGGTGGGCGGAGTTGTCGATCTGGACGTCCGAGAAGCCGAAGAAGACGTTGATGGCGGCCCAGCCCACGAGCTGCATCAGGATCGACTTCCCCTGCGGGGTGAGCGCGGCGCGGTGGCGCAGCAGGAAGGCGATGAGCGCCCCCATCAACCCGAAGATGGCTCCCGAGGCGCCGACGCTCGGCCGCTGGGCGAAGACGTCGCTGGCGAGCGAGCCGGCGATGCCGGTCACGAAGTAGACCAGCAGCATCCGCGACGAGCCCAGCAGCAGCTCGAACAGGGCGCCGAGCTGGTAGAGGGCCCAGGCGTTGAGCGCCAGGTGCAGGATGCTGCCGTGCAGGAACATGCTGGTGACCAGCCGCCAGTACTGCCCGGCCCGCACGGCCGGGCCGTAGTTGGCGCCCAGCTCGGTCAGCGAGTCGCCGGTCGCCAGCTGCAGGACGTAGACGACCG
Organism: Thermoanaerobaculia bacterium; assembly: GCA_036402955.1. Taxonomy (GTDB): domain Bacteria; phylum Acidobacteriota; class Thermoanaerobaculia; order Multivoradales; family UBA5704; genus DATARR01. Next base: position 19,114 of record DASWRX010000125.1, on the reverse strand, counting down.
CGATCGCGATCAGGAGGACGGTGGTGACGGGGGTGCGCCGGCCGAATGCCATGCCCGGGATGGTATCGCGATTCGGCCGGCGGAACAGGAATTACGGATAGTACCCGCGAGCCGTGCGGGCCTTGAGGCCCGACTTCCTCACCTTGATCTCGACCGGCCGGAAGGTGCTCTGGGTGCCCGCCTCGGAGGAGTTGTAGGCCAGCAGGTAGCGGCTGCGCAGCTCGGTCTCGATCTGCTTGTAGATGGCCGGCAGATCGTCGTGGTTGTTGGTGAAGAAGGCCCGGCCGCCGCTTGAGGTGGCGAGCTCGCCGAGCTTCTGCTTGATGCCGGTGTCGAGGAACGTCAGGTTGAGGCCGATCGCATAGACGGCGACGCCGCTGCGGCTGGCGTACTCCATCGCCTCCTTGAAGGTGATGTAGCTCGAGTTGTCGTCGCCGTCGGAGAGCAGCACCAGGGCGCGCTGTCCCTTGACGCCGCGGAAGTAGTAGAGGCTGTGGACCAGGGCGTCGTGGAGCGAGGTCTCGCCGATCGCCTGCAGCCCCGAGATCGCGGCCACCACGGCGCCGACGTCGTCGGTCGGCGGGATCTCCAGGTGGGGCCGCTTGGCGAAGCTCACCGCGAAGGCCTTGTCCCCCGGCTTCATCACGCTCTCCAGGAAGCCCACCGCCGCGGTCTGTGTCGCCGACAGCGAGGAGGCCATCGAGCCCGAGGTGTCGATCAGCATGCAGACGGTGAGCGGCAGGTTCTTCACCAGATCGAACTTGGCGATCTCCTGCTTCTTGCCGGACTCGTAGACCTCGAAGTCGTCCTGCTTGAGGTCCTGCACCAGGTTGCCGGTGCGGTCGACCACCGTCGTGTACAGCTCCACCAGGTCGACGTCCACCTCGGAGACGTACTGCGGCGCCTTCAGGTAGCGCAGGGCCTCGCTGTGGGTGCCGTCGTCCAGGGTCGCCACCGCGGTCAGGTAGACGAGGTCGGCGTCCGGCACCGGCACCTCGGTCTGCCAGGGCGGCTTGGTCAGCGAGGCGATGACCTTGTCGTTGACCTTGAACTCGACCGACAGGAGGCGCCGGCCGTCGGGCACCACGACCTCGGCCTTGGCCAGGGCGCGGTCGCCCTGGACGCGGGTCCCCTTGGACGGCGAGACGATCCGGATGTTGAAGCCGCCGCGCGGCTGGTTGACGATCACCTGGTCGGCGGCGACCAGCTTGCCGTCGGCGTCGTAGCCCTCGGCGCGCACGGTCTGCTCGGTCGGAAAGCTCGAGAGCCGCACCTCGGCCGAGAACGGCTGCCGGGAGGTGGTGAGCTGGCTCTTGCCGTCGACCAGGAAGGCCACCTTCTGGATCTTGTCGCCGGTGACGATGACGTCCGCCCGCCAGAGCCCGATCAGCACGTCGTCGGTGGGCGGCAGCACGATCAGGCTGTCGGCTCCGGCGGCGGTCTTCACCGGCACCAGCTCGCCGGCGGTGGCGGCGGGAGCGCCGGCCACCACCGGCTCGGCGGTCGGATTGAGCGGCACCCGGAAGCCCCGCGCGAGCCGCGTCTCGGCGCCGCTCACGTCGTCCCTGATCTTGAGGCGCAGGACGAAGGTCTCCTTCGGCCGCAGGCTGCGGTCGATCGCCAGGACCACCGGCTCGCCCGGCTTGGGAGGGGCCTGCTGGAAGCGCATCCGGAACTCTTCGAAGCTCTTGCCCTCCTGCTCGATCATCCCCTCGACCGTCAGGCGGATCAGGGGGATCTTGTCCGCCGAGGGCTTGAAGCCGGCGTCCGGAGGGAGCTGCACCAGCACGCGGGAGACCACGCGCTGGCCCTCACGGTCGGGGAAGTGCACCTCGGCGGAGGCGACCTTGAGGTCGGCGGCGGCGTTCGGCACCTCGGTCGCCACGGCGGCGTGGACCCAGGCGGCGAGGTCCTTGGGCGGCGCCAGGAAGGACGAGGTGTCCTTCGGCCGGATCCGCGAGCCCTTCCAACTGAGCGCTCCGGTCAGGCCGGGGACGCCGGTCGCCTCGTCCACCTTCTTCGCCTCCTTGCAGTTCTGGAGGTCGAAGCGCACCGCGCTGATCTGGTTGCGCAGCTCCTCCCACTGCTGGAGCCAGTACTGCATGAGCGGCGTGTAGAGCGCGGCCTTGCCGTCGCTGGGCACCCAGAGGTGGTAGTGGGGCTCCCCCTTGCTCGGGGTGTAGACGACGAGCTGGCGGATCAGCGGCTTGCCGTCCGGGCCGGTGCCCTGGCGGTACGACCAGATCTCGAGCGGGTGGAACACGGCGCCGCAGTCCACCGCCAGCCGGTCGTCCGGCAGGCCGTTGAGGAAAGTGAGCTGGGCCCGCACGTCCTGCGGCGACAGGTACTGGTCGGCGGCCAGCCGCTGGCGCTGGAGGATCCCGGCGCGCAGCTCGGCGGCCTTGGCGCCGGGGGCCGGGTCCCGGTTCAGGAAATCCTGGATCCAGCGCGCCCGCGCCTCGGGATTGAAGCCGCGCAGCTCGGTGCGCTGCTCCGGGGTCAGCAGCAGGCCGGGACCGTCCTGGAAGAAGGCGCGCTCGGGCTCGGGCCAGAGACTGGGATCGTTCTCCTGCAGGCCTTGAGCCCGCAGGGAGACGAACGACAGCAGGAGCAGGAGGGATAGAAACAGCGAAATCCGGTATCTCACGCGACGCCTCGTTGCATTCCCGGTGCCACGGCCAAGGTTGGCACCGATCCGCGGGACAGACTACTATGACAGCCACGCCATGCCGAAGACCGTCCGCAACGTTCCGATCCGCACCTGGGAAGCCGGCGACAACGTCCAGGGCTTCGCCCTGCTCACCAAGAAGGAGCTGCGCCAGGACCGCAACGGCAAGAGCTTTCTCGACCTGGAGCTCACCGACGCGAGCGGCTCCATCGTCGCCAAGGTGTGGTCCGACAGCCCGGCGCTCAACAGCCGTTTCGAGACCCACCAGTTCATCGCCTTCCGCGGCTCGGTCAAGAACTACCGCGACCAGCTCCAGGTCACGATCGACGAATGCCGGGAGGCGACGGACGGCGACCGCCACTACGGATTCGACGAATCGAAGCTCATCCCGTCCACCCGGGAGGACATCGATGATCTCTGGAGAAGACTGGAGAAGCTCTACACGGAGGACGTCGAGCGCCCCGTGATGCGCCGCCTGGCGGCGGAGACGCTGGCCATCCACGGCAAGGCGCTGCGCGAGCATCCGGCGGCCAAGGCGATGCATCACGCCTACCGCGGCGGCCTGCTGGAGCACGTGGTGTCGATGGCGGAGCTCGGCCGGCTGGTCTGCGGCCACTACCGGGAGCTCGACCGCGACCTGGTGCTGCTCGGCGTGCTGTTCCACGACCTCGGCAAGCTGCGCGAGCTGGGCGCCATGCCGGTCAACGACTACACGCTGGAGGGGCGGCTCGTCGGCCACGTGGTGATGGGGCGCGACCTGCTGATCGAGCGCTGCGCGGCGATCTCCGGCTTCCCCGAGGACCTGCGGCTGCTGCTCGAGCACATGGTCCTCTCCCACCAGGGGAAGAAGGAGTTCGCCTCGCCGGTCGAGCCGATGACCCCCGAGGCCCTGGCCCTCCACTACATCGACGACCTGGACTCGAAGATCAACCAGCTCCGCAACTCGCGCGAGGCGGCGACCGGCATGCAGTTCCACCGCGGCCTCGGCCGTTACGTGTACCTGCCGGCGCTGCCGGCCCTCCCCACCGCCGAGGACCTGCGGGACGCCGAGGAGGCCGCCGAGCTCGGGACGATCGCCGCCGAGCCGCACGCCCTCGAAGCCGCGGAGGCGGAGATGCCGCCGGAGGAGGACGCGTACGGCGAGGGCGAGAGCCTGAACGAGCCGGTGGTGGAGATCCAGGCGGGGCTGTTCCAGGGGGATTGACCGGCCGCCGCCATTCCGGCCTGGCCGCTCACCGCTTCGCCGCGCTCTCCCCCTTCCCCACCGTGAAATCCCGCCGCAGGTAGGACGTCGTCGCCGACAGCTCGTCGCGCACCCCCACGCCCAGCGAGTAGGTGCCGTCCTTGAGCGGGATCGCGATCTCGTGGGTGTACTCCTTCGCGCCTCCCGCGGCGGCATCGGGGACGCTCACCGTCACCAGCCTGGTCTGGCGCACCGGCGTCATCGCGTCCTGGCCGCCGGCCACCAGGTAGAGACGGAGCCGGCCCTCGCGGCTGCCCGCCGCCGGCTCCAGGAAGAGCTTGGAGATCGGCACCTTGACGCGCACCAGCGTCTCTCCCGCTTTCTTGCCCGGGACGATCTCGACCGTCGCCGCCAGCGGGTTGTCCTCCGCCCCGAAGCGCATGGCGGCCAGCGTGCGCTCGGCCACCAGCTCCGCCGTGGGCTTGTCGCGGTACCACTGGCGGTAGCGCACCTGGGCGCCCCTGGCCCTCACCCGCACCTCGATCTTGTGCTCCGCCGTGTCGCCCGGCCGCGGCGGCTGGTAGCCGATCGAGTAGTAGGTCGTGAAGTCCGCGGACATCCGCGCCAGCGCGGCGGGCACGTCCGCGGCGTTGAACAGCTCGCGGCCGCCGGTGTCCTCGGCCAGGAAACGGAGCCCGTTCTGGCGGTTGGCGAGGCTGACCGAGTCGAACAGGGAGCTGTCGGACTGCCGCGTGCCGTAGGCCTCGATCGGATAGAAGGTGATCCGGTTGCGGCTGGCGTGCGAGGTGACCTCCCGGAAGCGGTGCGTCAGATCGAACTTCTGAGCCACCATCTCCGGCGTGCGCTTGTCCGCGGAGGCAGCCTGCGGGGCGCGGGTGAAGATGGTGAACAGATCCAGGCCCGGCACCAGCGGCAGCCCGTCGCTCACGTAGAGGATGGCCTTGCGGCCGGGCACGCCGGCCAGCCAGCTCACCACCAGGTCCACGGCGTTGAGCGAGCCGCGGACCACCGAGCTCTCCTGCGCGGCCCAGTTCGACAGGCTGGCCTCCGCCAACGGCCCGAAACCCTCGCCGCCGTTGATCGAGGAATAGAGCTCCCGCAGGGCCTGGCTGAGGCTCAGCTCGTACTTGCGGACGTCGGTGGGCATCCGGAGCACCGCCGCGAGGTCGGCGTCCACCTGGGCGAGATCCGCCGTGAACGGCCGGCGGACGTCCAGCTTCTCGTCGTAGCGGACGAGCATCACCTCGTCCCCCGGCTTCAGCTCGCGGTGGAGGAACTGGCCCACGCTCTGGAGAATGCGCGAGCGGTTGGCGGCGCTGAGGCTGACGTCATCCACGAACACCACCAGGCGCAGCCGCTGGTCCTCCGCCGGCGGGGCGGCGGCCTTGGCTGCGGGGCCGGCCGCCGCCGCCGCCATGGCCGCCGACACCGCAGGCGCCGCCGGAGCGGTCCCGCCGCTCTCGGCGTAGAAGTTGGAAATCTCGACCGGCTTGCCGTCCTCGAGGACCTCGAAGTCCTCCTTGCGCAGGCCGGTGACCGGCTGGCCCTTCTTGTCGGTGACGAAGACGTCCAGGTTGACGACGCTGACCTGGACCGTCTCGCTGAAGCTCTCCTCCGCCTCCTGGGCGGCGAGAGGGAGCGCGGGCGCGAGGAGCAGCCCGAGGACGATCCCGGCGAGCGGCCGGGTCCACGGACGACGAGGGGAGGTCATGGCGGAGTCCTCCATCTTCAAATGATTAAGTCTCGATCTCCGAAGAGAGAGGTCTACGCAAGAACGATACCGCACCTCCTTCCGATCTTACAGGGACCGCCGCGACGATCCGCCTCCCGCAGACCTCCGGAGAGGATGCCGGGGTCCCCTTTCGAGGACGGTTGGCGCGGTTTTCGCAATCCCGAAAGGGGTCGTCGTGGCGCAGGTTTCTGCGAGCCGAAAAACTCCGGAGGAGGTCACCATGTCGGGAGACGCGCAGGTCGCCAACTTCGCCGAAATTGCCAGAATCGCCGAGAGCTGGAAGCGGGAGCCGCGCTGGAGGGGAGTCGTGCGCCCCTATGGCGCCGGGGACGTCTTCCGGCTGCGAGGCAGCGTCCACGTCGAGCACACCCTGGCCCGCCTGGGGGCCGAGCGGCTGTGGAAGCTGCTCCACTCCGAGGAGTACGTGCCGGCCCTGGGAGCGATGACGGGCAACCAGGCCATCCAGCAGGTGCAGGCCGGCTTGCAGGCCATCTATTGCAGCGGCTGGCAGGTGGCGGGGGACGCCAACGAGGCCGGCCAGATGTATCCCGATCAGAGCCTCTACCCGGTGGACAGCGTGCCGAAGCTGGTCCGGCGCCTCAACAACGCGCTGCTGCGGGCCGACCAGATCCAGCACGGGGAGGGCGGCGAGGGCCCCTACTGGTTCGCCCCCATCGTGGCGGACGCCGAGGCCGGCTTCGGCGGCAACCTCAACGCCTTCGAGCTGATGAAGGACATGATCGACGCCGGCGCCGCCGGGGTCCACTTCGAGGACCAGCTCTCCTCGGCCAAGAAGTGCGGCCACATGGGGGGCAAGGTGCTGGTGCCGACCTCCGAGTTCGAGCAGAAGCTCGCCGCGGCGCGGCTGGCGGCGGACGTGCTGGGGGTGCCCACCCTCCTGATCGCCCGCACCGACGCCAACAGCGCCAAGCTGATCACCGGCGACGTCGACCGGCGGGACCGCGAGTTCATCGGCCCCGAGCGCACGCCCGAGGGGTTCTTCCGCTTCAAGGGCGGCCTCGACGCGGCGATCGCGCGCGGCCTCTCCTTCGCTCCCTACGCCGACCTGATCTGGTGCGAGACCGCGAAGCCCGACCTCGACGAGGCGCGGCAGTTCGCGGCGGCGGTCCACGCCGAGTTCCCGGGCAAGCTGCTCGCCTACAACTGCTCCCCGTCGTTCAACTGGAAGCAGAAGCTGGACGCGGCGACGATCGCCGGCTTCCAGCGCGAGCTGGCGGCGATGGGCTACAAGTTCCAGTTCGTGACCCTGGCGGGGTTCCACTCGCTGAACCTTGGCATGTTCGAGCTGGCCCGCGCCTACCAGGAGAGCGGCATGACGGCCTACTCGCGGCTCCAGGAGCGCGAATTCGAGAACGAGCGCCTGGCGGGGTACCGGGCGGTCAAGCACCAGCGCTTCGTCGGCGCCGGCTACTTCGACCAGGTGGCCCAGGCGATCGCGAGCGGCGCCGCCTCCACCGCCGCCCTCGCGGGCTCGACGGAAGACGAGCAGTTCGTATCCGCAAAGAAAGCGAGCTGACGCCATGGCGAGGATTCGAGTGGACGGGCCGGGATCGCCCGCGGCGGACCGGGTGCTCACGCGGGAGGCCCTGGAGTTCGTGGTCGAGATCCAGGAGCGGGTGGGAGTGGCGCGCGACGATCTGCTGGGGCAGCGGATGCGGCGCCGGGAGGACTTCGCGCGGGGCGTGGAGCTGGAATTCCTGCATCACACCCGTGAGGTGCGCGAGGGCGCCTGGACGGTCGCGCCAACGCCGCCGGACCTCGCGGACCGGCGGGTGGAGATCACCGGCCCGGTCGAGCGCAAGATGATGATCAACGCCCTCAACTCGGGCGCCAGCGCCTTCATGGCCGACTTCGAGGACTCGCTCTCACCCACCTGGGAGAACGTCGTCCAGGGGCAGGCCAACCTGATGGACGCCGTACGGCGCGAGCTCGACTACACCAGCCCGGAGGGCAAGGAATATCGCTTGGACGACCGGCTCGCCACCCTGATGGTCCGGCCGCGCGGCTGGCACCTGCTCGAGCGCCACCTCCTGGTGGACAACACCCCCGTCGCCGCCAGCCTCTTCGACTTCGGCCTCTACGTCTTTCACAACGCCGCGGAGCTGGCGCGGCGCGGCACCGGCCCCTACTTCTACCTGCCCAAGCTCGAGAGCCACGTCGAGGCGCAGCTCTGGAGCCAGGTCTTCGGCATCGCCCAGGACCTGCTCTTCATTCCCCGCGGCACGATCCGCGCCACCGTGCTGATCGAGACCATCACCGCCGCCTTCGAGATGGACGAGATCCTCTGGGAGCTGCGCGACCACGCCGCGGGCCTGAACGCCGGCCGCTGGGACTACATCTTCAGCATCATCCGCAAGCTGCCGGCCGCCGGCGGCGTGCTGCCCGACCGCTCGCAGATCACGATGAACGTGCCCTTCATGCGGGCCTACACCGACCTGCTGGTCCAGACCTGCCACCGGCGCGGCGCCCACGCCATCGGCGGCATGGCTGCCTTCATCCCCAGCCGCCGCGACGAGGCGGTCAACCGCACCGCCCTCGACCGCGTCCGCGAGGACAAGGAGCGCGAGGCCCGCCAGGGCTTCGACGGCACCTGGGTGGCCCACCCGGACCTGGTGCCGGTGGCCCGCGAGGTCTTCGACCGCGTCCTCGGCGACCGTCCGAACCAGAAGGAGGTCTTGCGCGACGATGTGCGCGTCACCCCGGAGGACCTCGTCGACTTCGGGATCGCGGGGGGCCGCGTCACCGAGGACGGCGTGCGCTCCAACATCTCGATCGCCCTCCAGTACCTCGACTCCTGGCTGCAGGGGCAGGGAGCGGCCGCCATCCGCAACCTGATGGAGGACGCAGCCACGGCCGAGATCTCCCGCGCCCAGCTCTGGCAGTGGCTCCACCACGGCGCCACGCTGGAGGACGGCCGGCCCCTCACCGCCGAGCTCTACTGCGCGCTGCGCGAGGAGGAGCTCCAGGCCCTCGGCGGCGTGGACCACGGCCGCCTGCGCCAGGCCGCCGAGATCCTCGATTCGCTGGTGCTGAGCCACGACTTCGTGCCGTTCCTCACCAGCGAGGCTTACGGATATCTGGACTAGTTACCAGGATGGCCTCGGGGAAAGAAACTCCGGGACCATCCTGAAAAAACGGGGACAGGGATCGTTAAAGCGGGACCATCGAAGAAAGATCGGGACAGGGATAATTAAAAGGAGACCATCCTACGAATTCCGGGAACATCCTGAATCAAACGGGACCATCCCAGAAAAAGGGGGACCGGGGGAGCTCCGCTCAGCCGATCGACTGGAAAAAGCCTTCCGCCGTCCAGAGACTGAACCAGGACCGCAGCGCCGGCGCGAGGGCCTCGTCGTCGAGCCCGCTGATCCCCGCCGCCGCGGCGAGGGCTTCCCCGACGCTGGCGCCGGCGAGGATCTTCTCCAGCAGGGCATGTTGCGCGGCGTCGAGCGGATAGCGCCGCACCACGAAGTCGCGGCGGGAGAGCGCGATCCACTCCGGAGCCGGGTCGGGCACCGGCACCTCTTCCTCCTCGCCGGCCCGGCGCGCCTCCGTGTAGTAGGCGTTGACGGGATAGCGGAAGGCGAGCAGCCGCAGGCACGGCACCGCGACGAGCCGCGCCTCAGCGAAGCGCTCCGCCGGGAACGACCGCAAAGCCTCCGCCGTCAGCAGGGGCTGGTGCTCGACGCCGGGACCGTCGAAGACCTTGTTGACGTTCCACTCGAGGGTCGCGAGGTCGATCAGGAAGTCCGGCCAGCCGACTTCCCCGGTGGCCTCCTCCTCGCGGTCGGGCCGGGTTTCGTCCAGGAAGCGGACGAAGCTGTCTCCCAGGCGATCGAGGGTGTAGCTGCCCGAGGGGTAGTGCTGGAGGTACTCGAAGGCGAAGCTCTCGAAGACCTCCTCCCCGAGCGCGCTCTGGAGCACCGGGTAGTAGGAGGCGAGGCACTCCAGCAGGCGGGCATAGTAGGCGTTGGCGTAGATGGCCAGCCGCTCGGCCGCGGAGAGGCTCTTCGAGCGCCGGATCACCGCCTCCAGCTCCCCCCGCTTCAGATGGATCAGCCGCTGGGCCGCCTCCGAATCGACGCCCCCCTCGACCCCCGCCGGATGGGTGACCACCGCCTGGAACCAGCGCTGCACCACGTCGAGCTTCACTCCACCTCCGGCCGGATCGTGTGCAGCGGATGGAACACGGTCTCATGCGCCGCCGACAGGACCGGCGCCGCCGCCGGAGACTCCTCCTTGACCAGGTGCTCGCCCATGAACTGCTTGGCCTTCAGCACCTCCTGGTGGACCACCGGGAAGGGGGGGATGTTGGCGTCCCACTCGAGCAGGGTGGAGACGCCGCCGGTGAGGCGGTGGGCGGTGCGGTAGAGCTCCCAGACCGGATCGATCACGTGGTTGTCATGCGTATCGATGATGTACTGGGTGTAGTTGGCGTGCCCGGCGAGGTGGAACTGCACGATCCGCTCGTGCGGCAGGGAGCGGATGAAGCGGTCCGGGTCCGAGTCGTGATTGAAGCTCGACACGTAGACGTTGTTGACGTCGAGCAGCAGGCCGCAGTCCGCCGCCTCGGCCATGCGGGTCACGAACTCCCACTCGTCCATCGTGGAGTCCTGGAAGGTGACGTAGGAGCTGGGGTTCTCCAGCACGAAGGGCCGCTCCAGGAAGTCCTGGAGGGTGCGCACCCGCTCCACCACGTGGCGCAGGGTCTCCTCGGTGAACGGCACCGGCAGCAGGTCGTGCGAGTTGCGGCCGAGCACCCCCGTCCAGCAGATGTGGTCGGAGATCCACCTGGCGCCGACCTCCTTCGCCAGCCGCTTGAGCTTGCCCAGGTACTCGAAGTCGAGCGGATCGGTGGAGCCGATCGACAGCGACACCCCGTGCATGACGACCGGATAGCGCTCGGCGATCTGCTGCAGCACGTAGCGGGGCCGCCCCTGGGAATCGATGAAGTTCTCGCTGATGACTTCGAACCAGTCCACCGCCGGCTGGTGCTTCAGGATGTGGTCGAAGTGGGTGGAGCGCAGCCCGACGCCGAGGCCGAGGTTGGCGTGTCCGAGGCGGGGTGGAGTCATCGCGCGGGGTCCTTCTGTAGGGGCGGCCCTAGGAGGCCGCCCCTACACGTAACGAAATTCTACGAGCCGCAGGCCGCCGGGGCCGCGCCGAACTTCTTGCCGGCCTTCGTCATCGCGGCCTCCCAGTTGGAGCGGGCCTGCTTCCAGGCGTCGCCCTTGATCGGCACGGCGCAGCTCCCCTTGCCCTTGCAGGAGTTGTCGGCGGTGCCGCCCTGGCCCTTGCAGGCGTTGGAGCCCGCGCAGCCGTGGGCCTCGGTCGTAGAGCAGCTCCCCTGACCGGCGCAGGCGTTGCTGGCGCCCTTGCCCTCGCCCTTGCAGGCGTTGAGGCCGCAGCAGGCGTGGGCGTCGGCACTGGCCGCCGCCGCCTTCTCGCCGGCCGACAGGAGGCCGCCGCTCAGCACCGAGCCGGCGACCACGCCGCCGAACGCGGCGAGGGCCAGTTTCCCGAAATCCCTTCTGCTGACGTCGTCGTTCTTCATACGGCTCCTTCCTGAAATGAAGCGGTTCAAAAAGATCTGTCTCAAGCGTCTGAGCCCGGAATTCTACTCCCAAATACGGCCGCCGAGAGAACGCGGATGGGTCGGCTCACCAGGTCATCCGGTAGAGCATCCAGTAGACCACCACCCCGGTCACCGACACGTAGAGCCAGATCGGCAGCGTCCAGCGGGCGATCCGCCGGTGCTGGGGGAAGCGCCGCCGCCAGGCGCGGACGACGGTGATGCCGGCCAGGAAGGGGACCACCGCCGCCAGCACGGTATGGGTCGCCAGGATGGTGAGGTAGAGCGTGCGCGCGGCCCCATGGCCCGGGAAGCGGACGGAGCCGACCTGCGCGTGGTAGATCAGGTACGAGGTGAGGAACAGGCACGAGCAGACCAGGGCCGCGGTCATCACGTTGCGGTGGGCGATCCACCGCCGCCGCCGGATCAGGACGTAGCCGGTCACCAGCAGCACGGCGGCCAGGGCGTTCAGGCTCGCGTTGACCGCGGGCAGGGCATGGACATCGAGCATGGCTTTCAGCCCGCGATCGCTTCCAGGTCCCGCGACAGCTTCTGCATCGAATCCTCATCGAAGCCGTCGTAGTAGCCGCGGATCCTCCCTTCAGCGTCCACCAGCACGAAGCGGGTGCTGTGGAGGATGGGCTCGACGGCCGGCCCGCCGGGGGCACCGGCGCCGGCCGCCGGCGGGATCTCGATCCCCAGCTTGAACCCCTGCCGCGACAGCCGGTAGGTCTCCTCCTTGGAGCCGGTCAGGAACAGCCAGCGCGCCGGGGCCTTGTAGGACTCGGCGTAGCGCTCGAGCACCTGCGGCGTGTCGTGCTCCGGATCGACGCTGAAGGAGACCAGCCGCACGTCGAGGTCGCGCGGCAGCTCGCGGTTCAGGCGGGCCATCCGCGCCGTCATCAGCGGGCAGGAGGCCGGGCAGCGGGTGAAGACGAAGTCGGCGATCCACGGCTTGCCGGCGAGGTCCCGGGCGCGGACCGCGCGGCCGTCGCGATTGACCATGGTGAACGCCGGCACCGGATCGAGCACCGGCGGCGGCTCGGGACGCCGCAGACGGTCGATGGCGGTCGCCGTCACCACCACCACCAGGACGGCGACCAGCAAGCCCCAGATCAGGCCGCGGCGCAGGGAAGAGGACGCCCTTACTGAGCTCATCAATCGATCCTCCCGCCGCGGGTCGCGAGCAGCCCGGCGGCGAAGGCGGCGAGCCCCATCGCGGCCGTCACGGCGAGCGACGCCGCCGGCCCGGGCATCCCGGGGCCGAGCGAGGCGGCGCCGTAGAACGTGCCGCGCAGGGCGGCGACGCCGTAGGTGAGCGGGTTGATCCGCATCAGCGCGCCCAGCCAGAACGGAGCGCCGCTCACGGGGAAGAAGGAGCCGGAGAGCAGCCACATGGGCATCAGGACGACGTTCATGACGGCGTGGAACCCCTGCGTGGAGTCGACCTTCCAGGCGAAGGCGAAGCCGAGCGCGGTCAGCGCCAGCGCCAGCAGGGCGAGGATGCCCGCGGCCGCCAGCGCCGATGCCGCCGTCAGGCGGATGCCGACCGCGGGCGCCAGCGCCAGGAAGACGACGCCCTGGAGCCAGGCGAGCGTGGCCCCGCCGAGCACCTTGCCCGCCACGATCGACGAGCGCGAGACCGGGGCCACCAGCACGCCCTGGAGGAAGCCCTCGTGGCGGTCCTCGATCACCGAGATGTTCGAGAAGATGGCCGCGAACAGTAGCACCAGCACGATCGTGCCGGGGAAGAAGAACTGGAAGTAGTTCAGCCCCGCCGGTCCCCCGGGCAGGCGGAAGGAGCCGGAGAGGCCGCTGCCGATCAGCAGCCAGACGATCAGCGGCGTGCCCACGGCGCCGGCGATGCGGCTGGGTTGGCGGAAGAACCGCGTCAGCTCGCGCTGCCAGAGGGTGACGGCGGCGGAACCGGTCACGCGGCCTCCTCGACGTCACTATCGCCGACATCGCCGTACAGCCGGTGCCCGGTGCGGCGGAGGAAGACGTCCTCCAGGCTCGGGCGGGCCACGGTGACCGAGTCGATGCGTCCCGCCAGCTCCTCCGCCAGCCGGGCGGCGAGTTCGTGGCCGCGCTCGCGCTCCAGGCGCACGGCGCCGTCCCGCGCCACGGGGGACAGCTCGGGATGGAGCGCCGCGAGATCGCGCGCCAGGGCCTCGGGGTCCGGGCCGGCGAGGGTGATCACGTCGCCGCCGATCTCCCGCTTGAGCGCCGCCGGCGTCCCCTCGGCCACGATCGTCCCCCGGCTCAGCAGGACCAGCCGGTCGCAACGGTCCGCCTCCTCCATGAAGTGGGTGGTGAGCAGCACCGTCACGCCGCGGGCCCGCAGCTCCTCCAGCGTCGCCCAGAGATCGCGCCGCGCTCCCGGGTCGAGACCGGTGCCAGGCTCGTCGAGCAGCAGGAGCCGGGGCTCGTGGAGGAGGGCCTTGGCGATCTCCACCCGCCGCCGCAGCCCGCCCGAGAGCTCGCGCGTCCGCTGACCCGCGCGCTCGGTCAGGCCGAAACGCTCGAGGGCGGCGGCGATCCGCCCGGCCAGCTCCCGGCCGCCGAGGCCGTGGAGGTGCCCCTGGTGGACGAGATTCTCCCGCACGTCGAGCTGCAGATCGAGACTGGGATGCTGGAACACGACGCCGAGCCGGCGCCGGACCTCCCGCGCCTGGGTGGCGAGATCGGTGCCGAAGACGCGGACCGCGCCGACGTCCGGCCGGGCCAGGGTCGCGAGAATGCGGAACAGGGTCGTCTTGCCGCCGCCGTTGGGTCCCAGGAAGCCGAAGATCTCCCCCGCCGTCACCGCGAAGTCGACCCCCGCCAGCGCCGGCCGGAGGGGCCCGCCGCGCCGCTTCGCGGGGTAGGAGAAGCGGACGCCGCGCGCCTCGACGGCCGGCGGGGTCTCAGCCCCTCTCCCGGGCTCCGCGGACACGGTCTCTAGGAGACCACCCGGTCGAGCAGCATGATCAGGAGCAGGGCCGGAAAGTAGAGGAGGGACGCCAGCATCAGCCGGCGCGCTCCCGGATTCGAGCGGGACGCCGCGAAGCCGAAGGCGAATCCCAGGTAGGCCAGGCCGAAGGCGAGCGCTCCCACGAAGTAGACGGTGCCCATCAGGCCGAGCAGCGAGGGGAGCAGCGAGACCGGCACCAGGGCAGCGCCATAGAGGATCGCCTGGCGGCCCGTCTGGACCCCCTCGGGATCGAGCACCGGCAGCATCGGGAAGCCGCCGCGGGCGTAGTCCTCGCGGCAGAGCCAGGCGATGGCCAGGAAGTGCGGGAGCTGCCAGAAGAAGAGGATGCCGAACAAGACCCAGGCGGCGAGGTCCAGCTCGTTGCGGACGGCGCTCCAGCCCATCATCGGCGGGATGGCTCCCGGAATGGCGCCGATCACCGTGGCGAACGAGCTGACCCGCTTCAGCGGCGTGTAGATGAAGACGTAACCGGCGAGCGCCGCCGCGCCGAGCAGGGCGGTCAGCAGGTTCACTTCCAGGGCGAGATCGGCGAGGCCGAGGACGCTCAGCAGCACGCCGAAGAGGAGCGCGACGTCGGGGTCCAGCCGCCCCGCCGGCAGGGGCCGGTTGGCGGTGCGCTGCATCAGGGCGTCGGTGTCGCGCTCGAGGACGTGGTTGAGGACCGAGCCGCCGGCCGAGATCAGGCCGGTGCCGAAGAGCGTATGGACCAGCAGGAGGAACGAGAAGGAGCTCCGCTCGGCCAGCAGGAACCCGAGGCCCGCGGTGAGCACCACCATCAGGGTGATGCCCGGCTTGGTCATCTCCCAGAGGTCGCGCGCCGCAATGGGCAGGGCTCTCTCTTCGACCGTGCCGGCCTTCAAGACGTCACCCCGCGAGTCGAGGTGGAGAGGATGCGAAGAAATCTGTTCATGCGGAAGTCACGACCAGGCGCACGGGACGGCGCCGCTCGGCGGCAAGTCTAACGCGAACCGCGGGGGGATTGCACGCGATCTCCGCCACCCCACGAAACGCCGAACGCCGCCCGGCGGACCGTATACTGGCGGATAGGGACCCCTGCCATGCCCCCTTCGAGCCACGATCGGCTTCTACAGCCTGTGGACGGTGCTGGTCGCCCGCGACCTCCGGCGGCTGTCATGATCGTGGTCTTCGGAGGGTATGGCACCTTCGGAGCCCACGTCGCGCGGGCGCTCGCGGCGGCGGGCCTGCCGGTGCGGATCGCGGGCAGGGACGCGGCGAAGGCGGCGCGCTTCGCCGCCGGCCTGGGACCGGGGCACGAGGGGATCGCGGCGGACGCGAACGATCCGGCCTCCTGCCTCAGAGGTCTCGACGGCGCCCACGTCGCGGTGAGTTGCGCGGGCCCCTTCTCGGAGATGAGACCCGCGTTGCCGGAAGCCTGCCTCGCGATGGGGAGCCACTACGTGGATGTCGCGGACGATCGGGGGTGGTTCCGGCGGCTGGCGGCCCTCGGCGGCCGCTTCCACGAGCGCGGGCTCGCCGCGGTTGCTGGCGCCTCCTCTCTGCCGGGGATCTCGGGCGCTCTCGCCCTGATCGCCGCCTGGCGGCTGCCGTCCGTGGAGCGGGCGCGGGTCACGCTCTTCATCGGCAACCGCAATCCGAAAGGCGAGGCGGCCGTCCGCGCGGCGTCGGGGCAACTCGGTCGTCCGTTCCCAACTTCCGTAGGAATCCTGCGCGGGTTCCACGGCCGCGAGGTCGTCTCTCTGCCGCCGCCCTTCGGCCGGCGCGCGATCTACGACTGGGACAGCCCGGAGCTGGACCTCTTCCCCGGTCTCCTGGGCACCGGCGCCGTGCGCGTCAAAGTGGGCTTCGAGGCACGCCTCGCGACCCTCTCCTTCGCGGGTCTCGCCCACCTCGGGCCGCGGCTCGGCCCTCCCCTTCTGGCCGCCCTGGCTCCGCTCGCCCGGCATCTGTCGTTCTTCGGCCATTCCGGCGGGTTCGTGAGCGTGGAGCTTTGGGGTCCGGGCGGCGCTCGCGTCGCCGCCTCGCTCGGCGGAGCGAACGACGGCCAGCGGATGGCGGCCCTGCCCGCCGCCCTCGTGGCCCAAGGGCTCCTCCTCGACGGAAAGGTCGCGGCGCGTGGCGTGGCGACCGCCTATGAGGCGCTGGGGGCGGACGCCCTGGTCGAGCGACTGACCGTGGAAGGCTACGAGCTCGTCAACGCGGGACCGTAGACCGCGGGCGCGTCTTGACCGCTCATCAGAGCCACGCTCACCACCCCATCTGGTCGACCGCGTAGGGGAGCATCTTGCGCCACGAGGGCCAGTCGTGAGGGATGTCGTAGCCCCAGAGGTCGAGGGTGTGAGGAATGCCCTTGCGCGAGAGCATCTCCGAGAGCCGGCGCGAGGCGTGCGGCGCCTCGTAATCCCCCTGGCCGGTGAGGATCTGGATCTTGCAGGCCGTGCGCAGCAGGTCGAGGGAACGCCCCTCCAGATTCGGCAGGTACGAGGCCGGATTGTTGAAATAGCAGTTGTCGTCGCCGTAGCCGTGCAGGTAGTCCGGCCCCAGATCGTAGAAGCCGCTCATGGCGATGACGCCGTCGAACAGGTCCGGCCGCCGGAACAGCGTGTTGGCGGCATGGAAGGCGCCGAAGCTCGCTCCCGAGGTGGCGATGCGGAGGTCCGATGACTGGCAGACGTTGCGGATGAAGGGGACGACCTCCTCCTCCACGTAACGGGCATAGAGGGCCTGCCGCCGGGCCTGCTCGGCCACCGGGAGGTTGCGGTCCATCCAGGCCTGGTTGTTGATGCTGTTGATCGAGAAGACCCGCACCCGGCCGGCGTCGAGGGCCGGCTGCACGGCGCCGATCAGCCCGAAGCGCTCGTTCTCCAGGAAGTCCGCGGCGGCCGTGGGGAAGAGGAGCAGCGGATGGCCCCAGTGGCCATAGGAGACGATGGGCATGTCCTGCCCCAGGGTCGGGCTGTGCCAGCCCGCGATCTCGCGACGATCTCCGTCTCCCATGCCTTGCCGCCTCCCGGGGCGGAAGCCCCAAAGTTCGCGCCGGGGAGGATAGCATCTCTCGTCCGGCGGGGCCGTCCGGACTTCACAGACTGGAGGATGCACATGGAGAGACTCCCCATCGTCGAGAATGGCCGCGAGGTCTCGCACCTCGCCGTGCGCTTCGACTCCGCCCCGGATACCGGGGACCGCCCCTGCGTCCTCTACCTCCATGGTTTCGGCTCCGAACAGTCGGGAGAGAAGGCCGAGTTCTTCCGCGCCCGGGCGCTCGCGGCGGGCTTCGCCTTCTGCTCCTTCGACTTCCAGGGGCACGGCCAGTCGGGGGGCGAGATCGAGAACCTCACGCTGACGCGAAACCTGGAGGACGTCGCCCGCGTCCACGCCCTGCTGCGCGGCCGAGGGTGCCGGCGGCTGATCCTGGCCGGCTCCTCGATGGGCGGCGGCACGGCCCTGTGGTATGCCATGCTGCATCCGGAAGAGATCGTGGCCGGCCTCCACATCGCCCCGGCGCTCGAGATGGACAAGGGGCTCCTCGCCTGGGCCGGACCCGAGCGCGCCCGCGTCTGGCAGGAGACGGGAAGCATCCACTTCCAGAACGAATTCGTCTCCTCCCAACTCGGCTGGACGCTGATCGAGGACCTCCGGGCCCACCCCCTCGACACGCTGCTCGCCGGCTACCGGACCCCCACGCTCCTCCTGCAAGGGAAGCTCGACGCGACCGTCTCCTGGAAGAGTGTCCTCGACTTCGCCGTCCGCTGCACCTTCCAGGAAATCGATCTCCACCTCTTCGCCGACGGCGATCACCGGCTGACAGACCGCAAGGAGCGTCTGTGGGAGCTGATGAAGGAGTTCCTGCGGGCACGAAGAATGCTCTAGCATTGCCGGCCGGGGTGACCGCCTCGTCCGGTCGCTTCCCGAAGATGCACCATGCGAGTCCATCCCCACGATTCCTTGCTTCAGGAGGCGCTCCGTCGTTTCGGGAAACGCTCTGACAAGATCCTTGAGCACCTGTCGCAATGCGCGCGCTGCCGCGAAAAGGCCAGCTCCTCGACAGCTTTGGATTGGCGGCTCCGCTCCCGTTCCAATCGGGACGGTTACGGACCGGCTCTCGAACGCTCCTTTGACACCTTCCGGCTCCGGCAGACGGCTCTGGACAAGGAGCGCCGGGAAGCGCCGTCCCTCCTCGATCGCTGGGTGGCCCTCATCCCCGAGCGGCGGCAGATCCTGCTGCGAAACAGCCGCCGCCTCAGCAACTGGGGGGTTTTCGAGTTGCTGATCCAGAGAGGTAAGGAGGAGACCTTCACGGATCCCCTGCACGGGGAGGAGCTCCTCCAACTCGCCCTTGAAATCTCCGCCCACCTGTCCCCATCCTCGTATGGACGGGAGCTCGTCGAAGACATGCGGGCGAGGACCTGGGGCTACATCGCCAATGCCCGTAGAGCCCGGATGGACCTCCAGTCTTCAGAGGAGGCCTTCGAGGAAGCGTTCCAGCATCTGCAGAGGGGCACGGAAGATCCCATGGAGCGGGCGGTTCTCATGGACCTGCAAGCTACCTTGTGGAGGATTCAGCACCGCTTCGATGAGTCGCTTCAACTCCTGCACCGGGCCAGCTCAGTCTTCCGGCGAATGGGGGAGACGAACCAGGTCGGCAAAGCGATGATCAGCGCGGCAATCGTCTTTCGTTTCACGGAGACTCCCGAACGGGCCATCTCACTCCTGTACCAGTCGCTCGACTTGCTTGACCAGGCACAAGAGCCACGCACCACTCTCTATGCATTAAACAACTTGGCCGATGTCCTGGCGACCACCGGACACCTTATGGAAGCCCAGCGAGCGCTCCTGCGAGCCCGCCCTCTCTACAAGAGGTTTCCCGACCCTCGGATCCAGAGCAGGCGAATGTGGATAGAGGCCAAAGTTGCATGCGGGCTTGGTCGCCATCAGGCCGAAGCGCTCCTCCAAGAGGCACAAGC
>DASWRX010000124.1:0-22728 GCA_036402955.1 Thermoanaerobaculia bacterium | reverse complement strand
GGCGCCGGTGACGTTGGCGACGTTGACGAGGAAGGTCTCGTTCGTTTCCGGGGAGGTGTCGCCGTTGATCAGGACGGTGAAGCTGTAGGTCGAGCTGCCCGCCGGGATGGTCTGCCCGGTCAGCGACTTGGCCGTGTAGTCCGAGGGAGCGGTCGCCGTGCCGTCGGCGGTGGCGATGTCGAACGTCACCCCGCCCGGCCCCGCCGGGGCGGAGAGGCTGACCGTGAAGGTGAAGCTGGTGGTGCCGGCGTTCCCCTCGTTGAGGGAGACGTCGTTGATCGTCAGATTGTTCGGCGGCACCGCGTTGGGGGTCAGGGAGAAGTCATCCACCGCCAGGCCGTCGTCGGCGCCGGTGGCGTCGGTGTCGTTCCAGCGGATCCAGAACGTCGCCCCGTTGGCGATGCTCAGGGACGAAACGGTAGACGAGAGAGCCGTGCGATCGGCCGCGGCGTTGCCGTTCTTGGCTCCCGTCGTGACGGTGTCCGGGGTGACGAAGTTGAGGGCGGCGACGCCGGTCCAGGTGCCGGTCACCAGATCCGTAGCATTCGTGCTGTACTCGAAGTTCATCTGGTCGGTCCGCGCCGCCGTGCCGAGCCGCCACTCCTCGCCGTTGTAGGCCACGGCCAGGCTGGTGATCGTCGAGCCGGTGTTGTTGGTGAAGCAGGCGCCGAAGAGGGGGATCAGCGTGCCGCTGCGCAACTGGCCCAGGGCCCGCTCCGTGCTGCCCGCGGCCCCGTAGCTGTACATGTCGCCCGTGGTGCTGCCGCCGGTGTCGACGGCGTACTGCTCGTTGTCGCGGGCCCCTCCCCCCGACTCGGTCAGGAACCACCCGGGAATCGTCAGGTTGTTGGTCGTGCTCCCTGCCGTGTTGGAGAGGGTGTCGAAATTCTGGGTGTAGGCCGACCCCAGGGTCGTCAGGCTGACGCACTGGGCGGCAGCCGGGCGGCCGGCCAGCCCGCAGACGGCGGCCAAGGCCAGGATGAACGAGATTCGACGGACGAGGAGCATGGCGCGGTTCCCTCCAGGTTGAAGCCCCAGCCGCCGGGGCGGCATGGACAGCGCTTTCAAGAAGACGGCGAATTGTAACCGGAGACGCGGTCAAACGGGTCACGATACCGTGACGAGTCCGCCATCGTTCCAGGCACTGGGTTTGCATTTAGACGCCGCGAAGCAACATCTGGCCATAAGGCATACATAGGATGAGCGATCAGCATTTCAAAGATTTCGTCCGAGCGTCCACGGGGATCGAGGGACTCGACTACATCCTCGGCGGCGGTTTCCCCATCAACCGCATGTACCTGCTGGAGGGCGATCCGGGGGCGGGCAAGACCACGACCGCCCTGCAGTTCCTGCTCGCCGGCGCCCGCGCCGGGGAGGCCGGCGTGTACGCCACCCTTTCCGAGACCGAAGAGGAGCTGCGGGACGTCGCCAGCTCTCACGGCTGGTCGCTCGACGGCATCACCATCTGCGAGCTGCAGACCGCCGAGGAGAGCCTCAAGGCGGACTCGCAGTACACCCTGTTCCATCCCTCGGAGGTCGAGCTCTCGGAGACCACCCGGGCGGTGCTGGACACCGTCGAGCGGGTAAAGCCGAGGCGGGTGGTCTTCGACTCGCTTTCCGAGATGCGGCTGCTGGCCCGCGACTCCCTGCGCTACCGGCGGCAGATCCTGGCGCTGAAGCACTACTTCACCGGCCAGAATTGCACGGTGCTGCTGCTCGACTACACCGGCTCCACCACCGGGGACTTCCAGCTCCAGAGCCTGACCCATGGGGTGGTCTCCTTCGAGCAGCTCGCGCCGGGCTACGGCGGCCAGCGGCGGCGCGTGCGGGTGCAGAAGGTGCGCGGCGTCGCCTTCCGCGACGGCTACCACGACTACCGGATCGGGACCGGCGGCCTGCAGGTGTTTCCGCGGCTGGTCGCGGGGGCGCATGCCCACGACTTCTCTCCCGGGGTGGTGGCGAGCGGCCTGCCGACGCTGGACATCATGCTGGGCGGCAGCCTCGACCGCGGGACCAGCACCATGCTCCTCGGGCCGGCCGGCGTCGGCAAGTCCACCCTGACGGCGCAGTACGTCACGTCGGCCGCGGAACGCGGCGACCGGGCCTTGATCTACACGTTCGACGAGTCGGTGGAGAACTGGATCAGCCGGGCCGAGCGGCTGGGCCTTCCCCTGCGCCGCCACGTCGAGGCGGGCCGCGTCGTCATCCGCCAGATAGACCCCGCCGAGCTCTCGCCGGGGGAGCTCGCCTTCGACATCCGCCGCGCCGTCGAAGGGGGCACCCGGATCGTGGTGCTCGACAGCCTGAACGGCTACCGCCACGCCATGCCGGAGGAGCGCTTCCTGGTGCTCCACCTGCACGAGCTGCTCTCCTATCTCAACCAGCAGGGAGTGCTGACCCTGCTCGTCATGGCCCAGGCGGGTCTCGTGGGCGAGACCCTGGAGTCCCCGGTCGACCTCTCCTACCTGACGGACACGGTGCTCCTGCTGCGCTACTTCGAGGCGTTCGGCGAGGTCCGCAAGGCGATCTCGCTGGTCAAGCGGCGCAACGGCGCCCATGAGACCACCGTGCGCGAGCTGCGCGCCGGCGCCGCTGGACTGGAGGTCGGGCGCGAGATCAAGGAGTTCCAGGGGGTGCTCAGCGGGCGTCTCCAGTACTCGGGAAACGCCGAGCCGCTCCTGCGCAACGGCAAGGCCCGCAGCGCCGAGGGCGGCGACGGCCAGGGGGACCCCGGACGTGCCTGAGACCACGCCGCAGGAAGAGCGCGTCCTGGTGCTGGCTCCCACCGGCCGTGACGCCGTGCTCGCCTGCCAGCTCCTCGCCACGATGGAGATGCCGAGCCTCGCTTGCGCCTGCGCCGCCGAGCTGTTCCAGGAGATGGAGGCCGGAGCGGGCGCCGTGATCGTCGCCGACGAGGCCCTCGATCCGGAGACCAGCGATGGCCTGCTGCGGAGGCTTGGGGGACAGCTCCCCTGGTCGGACCTGCCGCTGATCGTGTTCACCCGCGGCCAAGAGAGCAGCGAGCTCCTGCTGGAGCGGCTGGCGCCGCTCGGCAACGCCACCATCCTCGAACGGCCGGTGCGCCTGAGCACGCTGACCAGCGCCGTCCAGGCCGCCCTGCGCGCCCGCCGCCGCCAGTACGAGATCCGCGACCTGCTGCGCCGCCAGGCCGACGCCGACCGCCGCAAGGACGAGTTCCTGGCCATGCTCGGCCACGAGCTGCGCAACCCGATGGCGGCCATCCGCAACGCCCTGTGGGTGCTGGACGAGGTCGGCTCGCAGGAGCCGCAGGCGGTGCGCCAGCGGGAGGTCATCATGCGCCAGACCCGCCATCTGGTGCGCATGGTCGACGACCTGCTGGACGTCTCGCGCGTGACCCTCGGCAAGATCATCCTCCAGCGCCGGCCGGTCGACCTGCGGGACACCGCCGAGCGCTGCCTCGCCGAGCTGGGGATGGACGGGCTCGCCCGCAGCAACGGCCTCGAGCTCACGGTGGAGGCGCGGACGGCCCTGGTGATGGGCGATCCGGTGCGGCTCGAGCAGGTGGTCTGCAACCTGCTCCAGAACGCCATCAAGTACACGCCGCGGGGCGGGCGGCTGCGGATCACGGTGGGCGCCGAGGACGGCGAGGGAGTGGTGCGGGTGAGCGACACCGGCGTCGGCCTGTCGCCCGAGATGCTGCACACGATCTTCGAGCCGTTCGCCCAGGTGGAGAGCTCGCGCCAGCGCTCGGAGGGTGGGCTGGGCCTGGGGCTGCCGCTGGTGCGCAGCCTCGCCGAGATGCACGGCGGCCGGGTGGAGGCGCTGAGCGACGGCCCGGGACAGGGGAGCGAGTTCATCGTCCGCCTGCCGCTGCTGGCCGAGGACGCCAGGACGGCGAGATTCCGCAAGCCCGCGCCGACGCCGACGCTGACACCGGCGCGGCCCGCCACCCCGGCCGCGCCCACGACCGGGCTCCACATCCTGGTGGTGGAGGACCACGAGGACGGCCGCGAGTCGCTGCGCGAGCTGCTCGAGATCTGGGGCCACAAGGTCTCGGTGGCCGGCAGCGGCCCGGACGGCGTGGAGATGGCCTTCTCCGTCCGCCCCGAGGTGGCGCTGGTCGACATCGGCCTGCCGGGGCTCGACGGCAACGAGGTGGCCCGCCGCATCCGCTCGGTGCTGGGCGGCGACGCGATCTCGCTGATCGCCATGACCGGCTACGGCCAGCCCGAGGACCGCCGGCGGGCGCTGCAGGCCGGCTTCGACTGCTACCTGGTGAAGCCGGTCGATCCGGCCGTGCTGGCGCAGCTCCTCAACGAGACCCGCCACCGTGGCGACCGCAGGGCCGCCGCCCGTGGCTAGACATCGCTAGACATTGAAGGTCTGCAGGCGGGCGAGCGTCACCAGCACCAGCGGCATCAGGTTGGTGTTGACGATGTCGTGGACGCTCGCTGCCACGCTGTAGCCGTCCCGCAGGTCGAAGACTTCCATCAGCAGCGAGACCAGGAACCCGGGGATCAGCGCCTGGTAGGACGACAGGCGCCGCCGGAAGACGATCAGGGCGACCAGCAGGCCGACGAAGCCCACGTAGACGTGGATCGCGTCCTTGGTCAGCGGGATGACCGCCAGCACCCAGAGCTTGAAGATCTGATAGTCGGATCGCATGGGTCCCTAGATCCTCCAGAGATCCTACAGCCGCCGGTGCCGCGCCACCGGGATCGCCTGGCGGACCCTGGCGACGCGGTCGAGGTCGATCTCGGCGAGGGCGAGGCCCGGGCCGTCCGCGGCGGTGGCGACCGGGATGCCCCAGGGATCGACGATCATCGCGTGCCCCCAGGTGTGGGCGAGGCCGCCGTCGTCGTGCTTCCCATGTTGGGCCGGGGCGATCACCCAGCACTGGGTCTCGATGGCGCGGGCGCGCACCAGCGGCTCCCAGTGGTCCTTGCCGGTCGCCAGCGTGAAGGCCGAGGGGATCATCAGGATCTCCGCCCCCTCGTCGACCAGCCGGCGGTAGAGCTCGCCGAAGCGCAGGTCGTAGCAGATCGAGAGGCCGAAGCGGCCGAGCGGCGTGGCGACCACCGCCGTGGCCTCGCCCGGCTTGCAGGTGGCCGACTCGGCGAAGCGCACGCCGTCCGGCACGTCGACGTCGAAGAGGTGGATCTTGCGGTAGACGCCGAGGATCTCCCCCTGGGGCGAGAAGAAGACGCTGGTATTGTGGCAGCGTCCCGCCTCGCCGCTCCGCTCGTTGAACGAGCCGAGCAGCAGGTGGATGCTCAAGGTGCGGGCGAGCTCCGCGAAGCGGCCGCAGGTCTCGCCGTCGAGCGGCTCGGCGCGCCGCACCTTCTCCTCGTGGGGGCCGAGATAATTGGTGTTCTCGGGGGTGGCCACGAAGCGGGCGCCGTGGGCGGCGGCGCGCTCGACCAGCGAGCGGGCGCTCTCCCAGTTGGCTGCCGCGTCGGACGTGGACGTGAGCTGAACGGCGGCGGCGAGAAACATGGCGAAGTCTTGTAGCATACTGCTGACCTCCCTGTGACCCCCCCGTCACGGCGAGATGCGATCCTGCCGGCGGAAGGCAACCGATCCTTGGCGACTCTCACCCTCCTCCTCACCGTCCTCGCGGCCACCTCCCTGGGCGTCACGCTGCTGGTGACCGCCGGCGCCCTGGCGTTCCTGCGCCGGCCGGCCGTCAGAGCGGCCGGCGCCCCCGGGAGCCTGCCGAGCCTGCCGCCGGTCTCGATCCTCAAGCCGCTCAAGGGAGTGGACGAGGGGCTCTACGAGAACCTCGCCTCGCTCGCCGGCCAGGACTATCCCGACTTCGAGCTGATCCTGGGGGTCGAGGACCCGCTCGATCCCGCCGCCGCCGTGGCCGAGCGCCTGCGGGCCGACTTCCCCGGCATCCGGATGGCCGTCGTCCGCGGCGCGGCCCCCCTCGGCTACAACCCGAAGGTGACCAATCTCGCCTCGATGGCCCCGCACGCCCGCAACGAGCTGCTGCTGATCTCCGACTCCAACGTCCGCGCCCGGCCCGGCTATCTGCGAGCGATGATGATGGAAATGGAGAGCCGGCAGGCGGCCCTGGTGTCGAGCGTCTTCGCCGGCGCCGGCGAGCGGAGCCTCGGAGCGCTGCTCGACAACCTGCACCTCAATTCGTTCGTGGCCGCCTCGGTCTGCTGCGCCCAGCTCTCCGGCCATCCGTGCGTGGTCGGCAAGTCGATGCTCTTCCGCCGCGGCGACCTCGCGGCGCTGGGCGGCTGGGAGGCGGTGAAGAACATCCTGGCCGAGGACTACGCGCTGGGCCGGATGTTCCACCGCGCCGGCCTGCGGGTGGCGCTGTCGGGCCACGTCCTGCCGGTCGTCCAGGAGCGGCGGACCGTGGCCAAGTTCTTCGAGCGGCACCTGCGCTGGTCGCAGATGCGGCGCCGCATCTCGCCGGCCTACCTCGGCGAGCCGCTGCTCAATCCCATCCCGTTCCTGCTCGCCGTGGCTCTGTTGCGCGGCGGCGCCGGGACGGCCGTGGCGCTCGCCGGCGTCGGTGCGAAAATGGCGGCCGACGCCCTGCTCGCCCGGCGGCTGCGCGGCGAGGCCCTGCCGCTGGGCTCGCTCGTCTGGATCCCGGTCAAGGACCTGCTGATCGCCGGCGTCTGGGCCGTCGGCCTCTTCCGGCGGACGATCTGCTGGCGCGGCCACCCCCTGCGGATCGGCCGGGGGAGCGTGCTCACCCCGCTGTCCGAGGGCGTGCCGGAAGCGGCCGGGCTCGCGGAGAAGGCCGCTTGATCCCGCTGCGCGGCGAGTCCGTCTGGGAGCGGGTGGTCTCGGCCGACCAGCGGCTGCTCCTCTCGGTGCGGCGCTGGGAGTCGCGCTTCGCCACCCGTCTGATGCGGACGCTCACCCACCTGGGCGATCCGGCGAGCTGGGTGATTCTGGGGCTGGCCCTCGGCTTCGCCGGCGGCGCGGGCCTCCACCTCTGCGAGCTGCTGGGGACGGCGGCGGCGCTGGCTCTCGCCATCTCCCAGCCGCTCAAGCGGCTCTGCCGCCGCGAGCGCCCGAGCCGCGGCATCGGGGGCTTCGCCGCCCTGGCCGAGAACCCGGACGTCTTCTCCTTCCCCTCGGGGCACACCGCGGTGGCCTTCGCCGTGGCGGCGGCCTTCGCCGGCCAGGCGGGGCTCCTCGGCGCGCTGCTCCTGGCGCTCGCCGTGGGCATCGCCGTCTCCCGCGTCTATCTCGGGGCCCACTATCCCCTGGACGTGGCCGCGGGCGTGCTGGTGGGCACCATCTCCGGCGTGGCCGCCCGGCTGCTGGTCTACCTGATCCCGCTGCTCAAGCTGGCGGGGTACGCGACCCTGGCCGCGATCTCCTGAGCGAGACACAAGGTCCCATGGGGCCGCAGCCCGTCATCGCCTCGGTCGAGATGGGCTACGGCCATCTGCGGGCCGCGCACGCCCTGGCCGCGGCGCTCGGCGTGGAGATCCTGCACGTCGACCGCCCGCCGCTCGTCTCGCCCGAGGAGCAGCGGCTCTGGCAGGCCTCGCGCCGCCTCTACGAGCTGACCTCGCGGGCCTCGCAGATCCCGGTGGTGGGCGCTCCCCTGCGCTCGCTCCTCGACGCGCTGACCGACATCCCCCATCTCCACCCGCAACGCGACCTCTCCGCGCCCACCTTCCAGGTCCGCTCGCTCCACCGGCTGATCGGGAAGGGACTGGGACAGGGGCTGGTGGACCTCCTGCGCGCCACCGGCGCGCCGCTCCTCACCACCTTCTTCGCGCCGGCGATCAGTGCCGACCTCCACGGCTGCGAGCGGGTCCACTGCCTGGTGACCGACGCGGACGTCAACCGCGCCTGGGTGCCGCTCTCCCCGCAACGGACGAAGATCTTCTATCTCACTCCCAGCTACCGGGCGCTCCACCGGCTGCGCGCCTACGGCGTCCCGCGCGAGCGGATCGGCTTCACCGGTTTCCCGCTCCCCGACGAGCTGGTGGGGGGCCCCGAGCTGGCGGTGCTGCGGCGGAACCTGGCGGCCCGGCTGGTGCGGCTGGACCGCAAGCGGGTGTTCCGCGACCAGGCCCGCGGCGAGATCCACCACTTCCTGGGCGATCTGCCAGCGGCGGAGGAAGGGCGGCCGCCGCTGCTCACCTACACCGTGGGCGGAGCGGGCGCGCAGGCCGACCTCGCGCGCCCGTTGCTCAAGGGCCTGCGCGCGCTGATCGAGGAGGACCGCCTCCGCCTCTGCCTCGCCGCCGGCGTGCGGGCCGAGGTCGCCGCCAAGTTCCGCGAATGGGTGCGCGAGGCCGGGCTGGAGCACCGCCTGGGCCAGGGGGTCGACGTCTTCCTCGCCGGCAGCCTGGAGGAGTACTTCCCCCGCTTCAACGAGATCCTCGCCGGCACCGACGTCCTGTGGACCAAGCCGAGCGAGATGACCTTCTTCTCCGCCCTCGGCCTGCCGCTGATCTTCTCCCCACCGGTGGGAGTCCACGAGCGCTACAACCGCCGCTGGGCGATCGAGAACGGTCCCGGCCTCAAGCAGCGCGACCCCCTCTACGCCGAGTACTGGATGCGCGAATGGCTCAACGAGGGCACCCTCGCCGCCGCCGCCTGGTACGGCTTCCTGCGGATGCCGAAGTTCGGGCTCTACGAGATCATGGAGCGGGTGGGAGGGGGAGGAGGGGGACCACGGACGAGCACGGACTGACACGGACCAGCGCGGACGAACGCTGGCTCTCATCGGCTGTTGTCCGTGCTCGTCGGTGCTCGTCCGTGGTCGTCCGTGGTCCCTCCCACGATCCGCCCCACCACACCCCCGGGGGCCAGCCCCACCAGCTCGACCTCGCTGAACCGGTTCCACAGACCCGCGCCCTCCTCGCTGACCACGCGCAGGTAATTGTCGGTCAGCCCCTGGCCGATCCCGTCCTTCGGCTTTTCCCAGAGCACGGTCGACCGGGCCCCGAGATGGGCGGCCTGGAAGCTCCGCTCGGCCCGGTCCGCGGCGGCGAGCATCCGCTGCATCCGCTCCTTCTTCTCCTCGGGCGGGAGGTGCCCCGGCATCCCCTCGGCCGCGGTCCCAGGGCGGGCCGAGTAGGGGAAGACGTGGATCCTGGCGAAACCGGCGGCCTCGACCGTGGCGAGGCTCGCCGCGAACTCCTCCGCGGTCTCGCCGGGGAAGCCCACGATGACGTCGGTGGTGACGGCCGCGCCGGGCACGGCGGCGCGGACGCGGTCCAGGAGGGCGAGGTAGCTCTCCGCCGTGTAGGGACGGCGCATACGGCGCAGCGTGGCGGTCGAGCCGCTCTGGAGGGAGAGGTGAAGGTGCCGGCAGAGGCGGTGGCCGCCGGGGTCCCGCCAGAGGCCGAGGAGCCGCTCGTCGAGATCCCACGGCGCGATCGAGGTCAGGCGCAGGCGGGGGACGTCCGTCTCCGTGAGGATCGCCCGGACCAGATCCCCCAGGCGCGCCCCCTCCCGGCGCCAGGCCGAGATCTGGACGCCGGTGATCACGATCTCCCGGTGCCCCCGGTCGAGGAGCGTCCGGACCTCCGCGACCACCTCGGGAAGCGGCCGGCTGCGCTGCGCCCCGCGGGTGAGGGGGATGACGCAGAAGGCGCAGCGCATGTCGCAGCCGTCCTCCACCTTGACCAGGGCGCGCGTGTTGCCGTGGGACTGCGGAGGGGCACAGGGGACGAGCTGCGGCACCAACTCGGGAAAAGCCGCGTGGACCAGCTCGACGAGGCGGTCCTTGTCGGCGTTGGACACCACGAGATCGACTCCGGCGAGTTGAGCCGCTTCTTCCGGAGAGCCCGTGGCAAAGCAACCGGTCAGCACGGTGCGGGCCGGCAGCCCGCCGCGCCGCGCCCGGCCGGCCTCCTTGCGCGATCCCCGGGCCGCGGCGTGGGTCACCGTGCAGGAGTTGACGACGTGGAGGTCCGCCCCGGCGAGCGAGCCCACCACCTCGTGGCCGGCCGCCGTGAGCTCACGGCCCAGGCGCTCGATCTCCGCCTGGTTCAGCTTGCAGCCGAGATGGGTGAAGTGGACGCGCATGGCCGGAAGGAGCGGGACGGCCCGCCCGGGAAATTCTAGCCGGGTTGCGATAGGTTACGCTCTCTCTGAGAGTCCGCGTCATGACCCCGCCCAAGACCGCTCTCCTCGCCGCCGCGCTCGGCCTCCTGCTCGCGGTGCTCGCGCCAGGCTCCCTGCGCGGCGCCGCGAGCCCGTGGTCCACCAACCCGCAGTCGAGCGTGCGCCTGATCACCCCCTGGCAGTCGGCCGCGACCAGCGGCGAGCTGATCCTGGGCCTCCAGTTCCGCCTCTCCCCCGGCTGGCACGTCTACTGGAAGAACAGCGGCGACGCGGGGTTCCCGCCCGCCGTCACCCTGCAGCCGGCCGCCGTCCTCGGCCAGCCCGAGATCCTCTGGCCCACGCCGCGCCGCTTCGACCTGCCCGGCGGCCTGGTGGCGTTCGGCTACGAGGGGGAGGTGGTCTATCCCGTGCGGGCGGAGATCAGACCGGCCGGTGGCACCTCGGACACGGTGTCTTCCGATACGCTCCACATCACCGCCGACCTCGACTACCTGGTCTGCCAAATCGACTGCGTCCCCTACCGCTACACGCTGGCGCTCGACCAGCCGCTGGGCGATCCGGTGACGCCCGACCCCGAGACCATGGCGATCCTCCAGTCCGCGCTCGAGCGCCTGCCGCGGATCGTCAGGGAGATGCCGGGCGTGCAGACCGGCGCGGTGCTCGACGCCAGCCGCGGCGGCACGCCGGAGCTCGAGATCCGCGTGCTCGGCGCCCGGCCCGCGCCGGGGAGCACCGACGTTTTCCTGGACAACCACGAGACCTTCGACGCCGGCCGGCCGCGGACGCGGACCGCCGCCGACGGCGTGGTCTTCCACGTGCCGATGAAACCGAAGGAGGCGGGCAGGCCGCTGCCGGAGAAGACCTGGATCTCCTGGACCGTCTCGAACCTGACGGCGAAGGACGGCAAGCCTTTCAGCCTGGAGGCCCGGCGCGAGGTCCGGGTATGGACGGACGCGGCCTCCCGGGCGCCCGATCCGTTGCAGGCCACCGCCTCCGGCCGCGGCCTCCTCGCGGACTCCGCCCTCCCCCGTCTCCTGCTCTGGGCCTTCCTCGGCGGCGCGCTGATGAACCTGGCGCCCGCGCTGCTGGCCCTGCTGGCCGGCGAGGTCTTCTCGCTGCGGGACGGAGAGACCGGCGGCGGGAGCGGGGTCCGCGAGGGGGCCGCGGCGGCGGTCACCGGCGCGGTCGGCGCCTGCTGGGGGATCGCCGGGCTCGCCCTCCTGGCCCGCCGGGCAGGGTGGGGGATCGGCTGGCCGGCGCTGCTCCAGGAGCCCGCCGTGGGCGCCCTGCTGGCGGTGGTCGCCCTGGTGCTCGCCCTGAACCTGTGGGGCCTGCTGGAGATCCCCCTTGGCCCCGCCGGCCCGTCGCCCTCGGGTGACTCAGCGGTGGCCACCGGGCGCCACCTGCTCGCCGGCCTGTTCACCGCGCCGCTCGCCCTGGCCTGGCCCGTGCCCCTGCTGCAACAGCCGATCGGCGCCGCCTTCGCGCGCGGCCCGGCGGCGGTCTGCGCCGTCTTCGCCGTGGCCGGCTTCGGCTTCGCCCTGCCGTACCTCTTCCTCATCCTGGCGCCGGGGGCGGCCCGCCGGCTGCCGGCGCCCGGCCCGTGGCTCCCGCGCCTGCGGGAAGGGCTCGGTTTCCTGGCCGGCGGCAGCGCGCTCTGGCTGCTCTATGCCCTCTCCCGCCAGGTGAGCCCGGAGGGGCTGGCCGGCATCGAGCTGGCCCTGCTCGGCATGGGGCTGCTCGCCTGGCTGCGGGCGCGGCTGGCGGCAGGGGAGAAGACCCGGCCGGCGGCGCGGCTCGCCCTCGCGCTGGGCCTCGCCGCCTGCGTCGCCGGCGCGCTCTGGCTGGCCGATCACAACCGTCTCGTGCCGCGCGCCGCGGCACGGCAATCGACGTCACTCCAGCTCCCGCACCCGCATCCGCAGGCACTGCGGGAGCCGAATCGCAACCCGACCTCAGGAGGTTGACATGCGCAGCGACAGAACGATCCTCCGGACGACGCTCCTCTCCCTCGCCGCCCTGGCGCTCGCGGCCCTGCCCGCCCTGGCCGGCGCCACCGTCGGCGAGCCCGCCCCCGGCTTCACGCTCAAGGGGGTGGACGGCAAGACCCGCTCGCTCGCCGACTTCAAGGGCAAGGTGGTGGTGCTCGAATGGATCAATCCCAACTGCCCCGTCTCGAACCGCCACGCGCGGGAGAAGACGATGACCGAGCTCGCCCGGCAGCACGGCGACGTGGTCTGGCTGGGGATCAACAGCACCAACCCGAGCAGCGGCGACTTCATGAAGCCCGCCGAGCACATGGCCTACGACCAGAAGCTCGGCATCAACTATCCCGTGCTCTACGACGAGAGCGGCCAGATCGGCCACGCCTACGGGGCCCGCACCACGCCGCACATGTTCATCGTCGGCGCGGACGGCAAGCTCGCCTACAACGGCGCCATCGACGACGATCCGCCGGGGCGCAAGGCCAAGGCCGACCGCCTCAACTATGTCGGCCGCGGCCTCGACGCCGAGAAGAAGGGCGCCAGCCCGGACCCGGCGTCCACCAAGCCGTACGGCTGCAGCGTGAAGTACCAGTAGCGCCGCTGAAGCTCGCGGGGCGCGGCCCGCCGCGCCCCGCTTTCCCTCCCCGCCTTGACGCCCTCCCGGGACGCCCATGCTACAATTGTTGTGTTCGCAAAACATTTAGATACCTTGAAGTTTCTATGCTCTGCAGCGCCGTCCCGTGCGAGCGGTCCGTTGGGTTCACACATGACTGGAGGGATGTATGCCGACCAAAGACGTATTGATGATGCAAATCGTGCTCGCCTTCGGGCAGGGCTGCGGCGGCGCCGCGGTCGACGATGCCGCTTGCGCGGCGTTCAACACGCGTTACTATGGCTGGATCGACAAGCCAAAGAAGAATCCGACAGCCATGGGGAAGAGTCCTCAGGACGTATGGGCCACCGAGGGAGCAGGGTTCCTGGACAAATTCCGGGAGATCGGCAAGCAGGCCGCCGCCGCCGGAAGTCCCATCGGAGACAAGACGCTGGTCGCCACCGCGGACGCGGTCGAGGGCGCCTCCGACTGCCCGTACTGCCCCATCAAACCCTGATTCCCAAGGGCGGTCAATGCCTTGAAGAGCAGCTCCTGGACGCGACTCCTCCTGGCGTTGGCCGCCTTCAAGATCCTGGGGGGCGTGGCGGGCTTCCTGGCCGGCCCGTCCCTCCCCGCGGGGGTCCCGCGCGAGACAATCGCCTCGCCGCAGATCCTCTGCGTTCTGATGCTCGCCTTCGCCGCGACGGGGCTGTTCCTGATCGTATCCGCCAAGAGCGACGACAGGGCCGTCACCCTCGGCGCCTGCTTCCTGGTGCTGGCGACGGCGTTCGCCAACCGGCCTCTGCTCGCGCTCGCGCAGTCCGCCGCCCCGGAGGCGGGATGGCCCGCGCTCCTCCTCTACGCGCTGCCCGCCGACGCCTTCCTCCCCTGGCTTTTCTGGTCGTTCGCCCAGGAGTTCCCGAACAGCGTTTCTTCATTCAAGGTCCAGCGGCTGCTCTCGGTCGGGCTGCGGACGGCCCTCGCGGCCGGCGTCGCCGGCTTCGGCTGGCAAACCCTGCGGTTTCTGATCCTGCTGGCCCGCGAGGGTATCGAGGCGGAGCCGGCCCGGCTCGCGCCCGAGAAAGCCAGCTACGGATACTACGGCCCGCTGCTGCTGCTGACGACGCTGGCGTTCGCGATCCTCCTCTGGCGTACCCGCGGGGCCGCGGGAGAGGAGGGCCGCCGCGCCCGCCTCTTCGTGGCCGCCCTGGTGGTGGGGCTCGCGCCGATGTTCCTGCAGATCGTCTTCGAAGAGGTGATCCCCCCGTACCAGATATGGATGAACGCCGGGGGCCGCCGGGCCTCCCTGTCGGTCGCCGTCCTCTATCCCTGCCTGATCTCGGTTCCCTTCTCCATGGCTTACCTGATCCTGGTCGCCCACGTGCTGCAGGTCCGGCTGATGGCCCGCAAGGCGTTGCAGTACGCCCTCGCCCGCTACTCGGCGATCGGGCTCGCCGTGGTGCCGCTGGGGGCGATGGCGGCCTACATCTACAACAACCGCCACCAGTCGGTCGAGAGGATCTTCTCGGGCGGCTCCCACCTGCTGCTGCTCGGCTCGTCCGCGGCGGTGGGGTTCGGGGCGCTGCGCTACCGGCGGACGCTGCTGGACGCCATCGACCGGCACTTCTTCCGCGAGCAGTACGACGCCCGGCAGACGCTGACGCTGCTCGTCGAGCGCATCCGCGCCACCCACGGCGTCCTCGATCTCGCGAATCTCCTCTGCCGCGAGGCGGACCTCGCGCTCCACCCCGAGAGCGTGTCGCTGATGGCCTTCGAGCCGCGCTCGGGGCTGCTCTCCGATCCCAAGATCCGCGGCCGCCGGCTCGACGCCTCCTCGTCGCTGGCGACGCTGATCGCGAGCGCCAGCGATCCGCTGACGATCGCCCTCGCCGACTCCCGCTCGCCCCTCGCCAAGCTCCCCGAGAAGGAGCGGCACTGGCTGGTGGACAGCGGCTTCCGGCTGATCGCGCCCATCCTGGCGCGAGACGGCACGCTGCTCGGGCTGATCGGGCTCGGCGAGAAGAAGAGCGGCCTGCCGTTCTTCCGCGAGGACCGCCAGCTCCTGCGTGCCATCGCGAGCAGCGCCGCCTGGGTGCTGGAGCTCGAGATGGGCCGCTCGCTGGGCTCCTCCTCGCACCGGAGCTGGCAGGAGACGGCGGAGGGGGAGGCCACCGTGCCGGAGACGGCCGGCAGCGGCGGTATCGGCGGTATCGGCGGCATGGGGGTCGACCTCGCCAAGGAGTGCCCCAACTGCGGCCGGCTGCACTCCGCCGTCACCGTCTTCTGCGCCTCGTGCAGCCGGCGGCTGGAGCCGTCGCACGTCCCCTACGTGCTGCCGGGAAAGTTCCGCTTCGAGCGGCGCATCGGCACCGGCGGCATGGGCGTCGTCTACCGCGGCGCCGATCTCGCCCTCAGCCGGGCGGTGGCGGTCAAGACCCTGCGGCGGGTCTCGCCCGAGGATGCCATGCGGCTGCGGCGCGAGGCGCGCACGGCGGCGGCGGTCTCCCATCCCCACCTCGCACCGGTCTACGGCATGGAGACCTGGCAGGGGACGCCGATGCTGATCATGGAGCTGCTCGAGGGGGGCACGCTCACCCAGCGCATCGACAAGGGCCGGCTCGGCGCGCCGGAGACGATCGATCTCGGCATCGCCATGGCCGCGGCGCTCGAGCACCTCCACGGCTCGGACATCCTCCACCGTGACATCAAGCCGAGCAACATCGGCTTCACCCGGGACGGCACCCCGAAGCTGATGGACTTCGGCATCGCCCGCGTCATGTTCGACCTCCGGCACGACCTCGAGGTCCCCGCTCCCGCGAGCCTGGACGAGGAGTCCGTGCTGCTGCCGCCGACCTCGGTGTGGAACCGCACGCCCTCTTCGGTCACGGCATCGAAGCAGCTCGTCGGCACTCTCTCCTACCTCTCCCCCGAGGCGCTGACCGGGCAGCCGGCCGACACCTCCTTCGACCTGTGGAGCCTCTCGATCGTCCTCTACGAATGCCTGCTCGGCCGCAAGATCTTCAGCGGCGGCGACATGCACCAGCTCATGAACCGCATCCGCAACGGCCGCGTCCCCGACTTCGCGCAGGCCTGCCCGGAGCACGAGGAGCTGCTCGGCGACTTCTTCCGCTCGGCCCTGCACCGGACGATCACCCGCCGCCCGGCGAGCGCCCGCGAGCTCCGGGAGCGGCTCGCCGCTCTTGCGACCGCGATCTAAACACCCCACGGCGTTTCGTTTCCTACTCTCATGAAGATGGATGGGTGGAAAATCGGGATTCGCGACCGTCTTCTCAAGCATTCATGCTTCTTCATGGCGTAGCACGCCATGAAGGGAGGAGGGAAAATGGCGTACACTCAGGAAGGAATCATGGCCCAGATCTGGATCGCGTTCGGACAGGGAGCCGGCGCCATCCGGGTTTCCCAGGAGGCGGCGATGGAGCTCCACCGCTGGTATTTCGACGCGATCACGCCGCAGGTCGTCGCTGAGGCGTGGGAGACCTCCGCGGTCCAGGTGCTCGACCGCATCCGCGCGATCGGCAGCCTCGCCGCGATGAAGGCCACCAGCCTGGGCGGCACGGCGATCTCCACCCAGAACGTCTACGATTCGGCTTCCATGGTGCAGGAGTCGTCGGGAACCCCGCTGTGCCCGCCCGAGCCCGCCGCCCCGGCCTCCTGACACCTGGCGCGGCGGACGCGTGCTGAAGCTCTCGCTCCCGGCGCGCCTCGTCCCTCCGCTGGCGACCCTCAAGCTGGCGCTGGGGATGATCGCGTTCGCCGCGACCTGGGAGCGCGCTCCGCGGAATCCCGCCTTCCCCTACTCCTATTACGCGCTGTTCTCCCTCGCCTTCGGCCTCACCGGCGCCCTCCTCCTGCTGGGCGGACGCGGCGACCGTCGGGCCATCGCGCTCGGCGGCTTCTTCCTCTCCACGGCGACGTCCTGGTGCAACACGCCGCTGCGGACGCTCGCGGAGAGCGGTCCGGGATACGGGCTCTTCTCCCTGGTCGACGCGCTGGAGCTGGACGCCTTCCTCCCCTGGTTCCTCTGGGTCTTCGTGCGGGATTTCCCGAGCCCGCCACCGGCGTCGCCCACCCGGCGCGTCCTCCAGCTCGGGGTCCGCCTGAGCGGCGTGGCCGGCCTGGCGCTCTTCGGCCTGAATCTGCTGGCGTTCCTGGTCCGCCCGGTCGCGCCTCGCCTGACCGGCGCGCTCGCCGTCCTCTCCCCCGACCATCCGCGATGGATCTTCTATACGGTCACGCTCTCGCTCACCACGGCCGCCTTCCTGTTCCTGCCCTGGAAGGCCTACCTCGCTCAGGGGGCCGAGCAGCGGCGGGCCCGCGTGTTCCTGCAGCTCCTGGGATTCACCTTCGGGCCGATGCTGGTCTTCCTGGTGATCGACATGCTGGTGCCCGGCTGCGACGATTTCCTGCAGGCCCGTCCGCGGCTGATGCTGGGGCTGGTGACCGCGGTCATGGTGCCGGGGCTCACGCTCCCCCTGACGGTGCCCTACGCCGTGCTCGTCCACCGCGTGCTCGACGTGCGGCTGATCGCCCGGCGGGCCCTCCAGCACACCCTGGCCCGCTCGCTGGCCCGGGGGCTCGCCGCCGTCCCCGCTGCCGCGCTCGCCGCCTACGTCTATCTCCATCGCAAGGATTCGTTCGCCGAGCTCTGCTCCGGACCGCGGATGCCACTCCTGCTCTCGGCCGTCCTGGTCGGCTGGGCGGCGCTGCGCTACCGCAGGCCGCTCCTGGAGGCCGTGGACCGGCGCTTCTTCCGCGAGCAGTACGACGCCCGCCAGATCCTGTCGCTGCTCGTCGAGCGCGTCCGCTCGATCCGCGACTCCACGAGCCTCGCCGACCTGATCTGCCGCGAGGTCGACCTGGCGCTCCATCTCGAGCGGATCTCCCTGCTGGCGCTCGACGCCCGCCTGGGGCTGCTCGTCGATCCCCACAACCGGACGCGGCGCCTGGACCCCTCCTCGCCGCTCGTGCTCGCCCTCTCCGGCGAACCCCTGGAGGTCGACCTCGACAGCCCGCCGCTGCTCAAGCTGCCCGAGAAGGACCGCCAGTGCCTGGCGGAGAGCGGCTTCCGGCTGCTGGTGCCGATCCTCGCGCGCGACGGGACGCTGCTGGGTCTGGTGTCGCTCGGCGACAAGAAGAGCGGCCTCCCCTTCCTCAAGGAGGACCGCCAGCTCCTCCACGCCATCGCCAGCAACGCCGCCTGGGTGCTGGAGCTGGAGCAGGAGAGCGCGCAGCCGTCCCGGCGGTCCTGGCGCGAGGCCATGGAGCCCGACGATCCGACGCCGCGGGAGCTGCCGACGCCGGCCGTCGAGACCGCCAAGGAGTGCCCGAAGTGCGGCGCGCTCCACCCCTCCTACACCGTCTTCTGCAGCGCGTGCAGCCGGCGGCTGGAGTCCTCGGTGATCCCCTACATCCTGCCGGGGAGGTTCCGGTTCGAGCGGCGGATCGGCACCGGCGGCATGGGGGTGGTCTACAGCGGCTCGGACCTGGCGCTGGGGCGCCGGGTCGCCATCAAGACGCTGCGCCAGGTCTCATCCGAGGATGCCATGCGGCTGCGGCGCGAGGCCCGCACGGCGGCGGCGGTCTCCCATCCCCACCTCGCCCCCATCTACGGCCTGGAGACCTGGCAGGGCACCCCGCTGCTGGTGCTCGAGCTCCTGGAAGGCGGGACCCTCGCCCAGCGGATCGCCCGCGAGAAGCTGACGCCGCGCGAGACCGTGGACCTCGGCTGCGCCATGGCCGGCGCGCTCGCGGAGCTCCACGCCGCCGACATCATCCACCGCGACATCAAGCCGAGCAACATCGGCTACACCCGCGACCGCGTGCCCAAGCTGATGGACTTCGGCATCGCCCGCGTCATGCTCGACCTCGCGGCGGAGGACGCGGACGCGGACCTGGACGAGCCCGAAGACGACGAGGAGGGCGCCGAGGCGGACGAGGAATCCGCGCTCGCCGCGCTCTGGGCCCGCGGCGGCGGCGCCCACCTGCCGGTGCGGCTCCGCTTCGCCGGCACCCTCTCCTACCTCGCTCCCGAGGTGCTGCGCGGGGACTGCGAGGAGCCGGCGTTCGATCTCTGGAGTCTCGCGATCGTCCTCTACGAGTGCCTGCTGGGCCGCAAGGTCTTCGCCGGCACCTCGCAGCAGGTCATCGAGCGCATCCGGTCCGGCGCGGTGCCGGATTTCTCCCAGATCTATCCGGATCACGACGAGACCCTGGGAGCGTTCTTCCGCGCGGCGCTCCACCGCTCGCCCTCCCGCCGGCCGGCGAGCG
Source organism: Thermoanaerobaculia bacterium (assembly GCA_036402955.1). Lineage (GTDB taxonomy): Bacteria > Acidobacteriota > Thermoanaerobaculia > Multivoradales > UBA5704 > DATARR01. The sequence continues at coordinate 3,816 of DASWRX010000124.1, read as the reverse complement.
CCGAGGAGATGCGGGAGCGGCTGGAGGAGGTGCGGGAGACGCTGGGGGCGGAGCCCTAGAAAGGCCCGCCCATCTCCATGATCGTGGGCTTGGTCTTGGTGGCGAGCCCCACGCCGTCGCCGAGCGGGAGGACCACCGACTGGAGCTGCGGGTGCATCATGAGATAGCCGTTGAAGGCGCGGAGGGCGTCGGCGTCGCGGTCCGCCTCGCCGGTGGGCGCGGCCACCTCCCCACCCCACAGCAGGTTGTCGCAGACGACGAGCCCGCCCACCCGCAGCCTGGGGAGGACCTGGTCCAGGTAGCGCCGGTACTCGGTCTTCACGGCGTCCACGTAGACGAGGTCGAACGGGCCTTCGAGGCGGTGCAGGACGTCCAGCGCCGCCCCCTCGATCAGCTCCACCCGGTCGGCGACGCCGCCGCGCTCCAGGTAGCGCCGCGCCGTGGCCAGCCGCTCCGGATCCTTGTCGATCGTCACCACCCGGCCGTCCGGCGCGCCGCGCGCCATGCAGAGCGCGCCATAACCGATGGCGGTGCCGATCTCCAGCATCCGGCGGCCGCCCACCGACCGGGCGAGGATGCCGAGGAGCCTCCCCACCTCCGGATCGGAGATCGGGATGCTCTCCCGGGCGGCCTGCTCCTCCATCTCCCGCAGGAGCGGGTCCCGCGGCGGCAGGAGGCGGTCGAGGTAGGCCTCCTGCTCGGGGTGAAGGATCGCGGCCTGGCCGTGTTTCATGACGCTACTGTGGCGACGTCGGAGACGTCGGCGAGGACGTTTGCGAGGAAGAGGTCTCCGCCGTCGCGGGCTGCCCGGCCTTGCCGCCGCCCGGCACCCAGGCGAGGTTCTCCAGCGAGGCGGAGCGGGCCTTGCCGGTCCGGGTCAGCGGCTGGAGGGCGAAGTTGGCGCTCAGGATGAAGTGGCAGAAATCCCCCGGCGGCGGCGTGTCCACGTTCACCTCGACTTCATGGAGGCCCGGACCGGTGACGTTGGTCTCGGTGCCGCCGCAGTTGCCGCGGATCAGCACGGACGGGGTGGTGGCCCCCTCGTCGAGCACCATCTTGTAATCGGCCACGCCGGGAGACGGAATCTGCAGGACCATCCACACCGCCCCCGGCTGCCGCTGGTCGACCAGGCGGAACGCCGCCCGGTTCAGCAGCCACCGCCGCGCCAGCACCTGACGGTCACCGCCCGTCTCCAGATCCATCCAGGTGGGGGCGAAGGCGAAGCGGGGGCTGGGGTTCTCGTTCGGCACCTCGACCTGAAAGGCGTTGTACTCGCCGCGGCCCACCGGCTGGCCCAGTCCCTCGAGCGGCCAGCGCTGGCCGTCCCTGCCGTAGAGGCCGAGGGTCACCTGGTACCGGCCCGGGGGGAGCGGCGGCGCCAGGGCCGACTGGTAGAGCTTGACGCCGTTGGCGACCGGCGTGCCCTCGCTCCAGCGCCCGGGGAACGGATGGTCGAAGGTGCGGGCCACCTTCTTCCTGGCGTCGAGCAGGTGGACGAAGACCGTCGGCCGCTCCTCGCCGATCGCCGCCGAGGGGGTCCAGGTGACGTGGACCGTCCGCACCTGCGAGAACGGCAGCGTCACCTGGCCGGGCTCGACGGCGACGCTCGCCACGGGAGTCTGCTTGCCGCACCCGGCGAGCCCCAGAACGGGGATCAAGCCGGGGATCAGCAGGGCGATCGCGATCAGCGGGAGAGGTTTCTTTGTTTTCATAAGATGGGGGAGAGGGCGAAGAGAGACGCTAGCGATGGGGAGGGTCCGCTGTCAAGGACCTCTCCTGGAGGGCTCAGGGCCGATAGGTCGCCGAGCAGTCCGGCCCCTCCCAGACGGTGACCTCGGCGAGCGGCGCCGCCGGCAGCCTCTGGAGGAGCTCCTCGAAGAACCAGACGGCGATCCGCTCGGTGGTGGGGCTCGCGCGGTCGAACGGCGGCACGGAGTTGACGTCGCGGTGGTCGAGCCGCGCCGCCAGCTCGCGCAGCGCCCCCTGGACCTCCACGAAATCGTAGGCCATCCCCTCGCCGTCCAGCCCCGCCGTCTCCAGCACCGCCTCCACCCGCCACGAGTGGCCGTGCGCGGGCTCCGGTGCGCCGCGGTAGGAGGTCAGGTGGTGCGCCGCCTCGAAGCGGGCGATCACCCGCAGCCGGTAGGAGGGCATCGCCGTCACCTCCCCCCGAGGAGCTGCTCGACGCGGGCGATGACCATCTCGAGCGCCACCCGGTTCTCTCCCCCCTCGGGGATGATGATGTCCGCCCAGCGTTTCGAGGGCTCCACGAACTCCAGGTGCATGGGGCGGACGGTCTCCAGGTACTGGCGCAGCACGTCCTGCACCGAGCGCCCCCGCTCGGCCATGTCGCGCCCCAGACGGCGGATCAGCCGCAGGTCGGCGTCGGTGTCCACGTAGATCTTGAAGTCGAGCAGCTCGCGCAGGCTCGGCTCGACGAAGATCAGGATCCCTTCGAGCAGGATCACCGGCTGGGGCTCGATCCGCCGGGTGCGCGGCGTCCGCCGGTGGCGCACGAAGTCGTAGATCGGCACCTCGATCGGATGCCCGGCCTTGAGGGCCGCCACGTGCGCCACCAGCAGCTCGTTGTCGATCGCCGAGGGGTGGTCGAAGTTGTGGTGGAGCAGCTCGGTCTCGCTGCGCCAGTCGACGTCGCGGTAGTAGCTGTCCTGCTCGATCAGCGCGATGCGCTCCGCCCCCACGCCGTCGAGAATGGCGCGGGCGACGGTGGTCTTGCCCGAGCCGGTGCCCCCCGCGACGCCGAGGACACAGGGCTTGAACGCCAGCGCCGAGACGAGGGGGTCCAGCAGCGGCGCGGTCTCGATGACGGACATCGGCGGGGATTGTATCCGGCCTCGGGTCATCTCTGGCAGCCGGGGCAGTAAAAGGTGCTGCGGCCGGCCTGGACGATCCGCCGCACCGGCCGCCCGCAGAGCCGGCAGGGCTCCCCCTCGCGGTCGTAGACGGCGAGCGAGACCTGGAAGTAGCCGCTGTTGCCCTCGCCGTCGGCGAAGTCGTTGAGGGTCGTCCCCCCTTGAGAGATCGCCTGCCGGAGCACGGCCATGGCCGACTCCGCCACCCGCTCCCAGCGCCGGCGGGAGATGCGGGCCACCGAGCGCCCGGGATGGACCCCGGCGCGGTGGAGCGTTTCGGAGGCGTAGATGTTGCCGACCCCCACGACGACCTGGGCGTCCATCAGGAAGGCCTTGACCGGCCCGCGCCTCCCCGCGGCCGCCTGGGCGAGCACCGCGCCGGAGAACCCCGGTTCCAGCGGCTCGACGCCCAGATGGAGGAAATGGGGGTCCGCCGCCAGCTCCGCCGTTTTCACGGCGAAGACCACCCCGAACCGCCGCGGGTCCCGCAGCCGCAGCCGCCGGCCCGACCGCAGGTGGAAGGCCACGTGCTCGTGCAGCTCGGCGGGCGTCCCCCCCGGTACCAGCGTCAGCCGGCCGCTCATCCCGAGATGGACGACGACCGTCCATCCGCCTTCCAGATCGATCAGCAGGTACTTCGACCGCCGCCTGAGCGCGGTCACCTCCCGTCCCCGCGCCGCCCGCCGCAGCCGCGCCACGTCGACCGGCTCCCGCAGGGAGGGGTTGGTCACCTCCAAGCGCTCGATGCGGTCGCCGATCAGATGGGGCTCCAGGCTCCGGCGCAGGACCTCGACTTCGGGAAGCTCGGGCATTGGTAGATCCTTACTCCTTGTCCGCGTTGCCGCAGCGTTGGAAGTCAAGACCCCCTTTCAAACCGTGCATGCGGATTTCCCGCACACGGCTTACCGGTGGTCTCTCGTGCGGCCGCATTACGCAGCCTCCG
>DASWRX010000123.1:0-12098 GCA_036402955.1 Thermoanaerobaculia bacterium | reverse complement strand
CCGCTATCTCCGCAGGAAGCAGGTCGAGCTCGGCATCAAGTAGCGCGGAGGACGGGCCGTCCCCGTCCCCCCGGCTTCCTCCTACTCGTGGCCTGCCTTGGGGCCGCCCTCGCCGGCGGGCCGCATCTCGCTCATGATCTCGCGGATGGCTTTCTTCAGGCCCTCGATGAGATCGTCCCGGTTGATGGGACCGGCGAGCGGCGGCTCGAGGGCTTCCTCGAAGAACGGCCGCGCCGGCCGGCGGCTGGTGGGCCGGATGTCTTCGAGCAGGGCACGGACGCTCCGGGCGGCGGCGCTCTCCTCCTCCGGGGACCGGCGCTCGGGATAGGCGAAGGCGAAGAACTCGTCGTAGCCGAGACCGATCGACCGGGCCACTCCCAGCACCAGCGAGAGCTTGGCCTCGATGTGACCGGTGAGGACCCGGCTGACCGAACCCTGGTGAATCTCCATCCGGCGTTCGATCTCCCGGTTGGAGAAGCCGAGCAGACGCATGAGACTCCGAAGCAGGTTGAGGAGACGCCGGACTTCCGCTTCATCAAGATCCTGGGTCATACCTGGAAGACTACACGTATACATTGGCAAGCACAACGGCGCTCCCATAGAATCAGCCCGCCGCCCCTGCCCGAGAGAACGGCGGGTCTGAGAGGCCGGACGGCGAGCGGGCCCTCTGAGCGCCGCGAGCGCCCCCTTGGTTTTCCGGACGGCCCCTCTGGCTTTTTGGCGTTGCCCGCCAGCTTTCTGGTCTTGCCCGCTGACTTTTTGGTGCTGCCCGCTGGTTTTTCGTCCCCGCCCTTCAGGGGGACGGCCCGGCCCCCTGGCTCGCCGGTCGCGCCCATTGGTTTTCCGGTGCTGCCCATTGGCTTTTCGGTCGCGCCCATTGGTTTGTGGAACCGTAGAGCTGGGGGGCACGACCAAAATCCTGATGGGCAGAGCCGGCGAGCCAGGGGGCGATGCCGGAAAGCCAGAGGGCAGACCGCGCGAGCCAGGGGGCGGGACCGGAAAGCCAATGGGCGCAACCGAAAAGCCGGTGGGGCGGCATGGAGCTCCGGAGGGCGCACCCAGACGGCCGTCCCGGGTGTGAGAGGATCGGTCCGCGGCGATGGCGCCGCGCACTTCGAGGAGACATCCCATGCCGGACCCGAGTGAGACCCCTCCCGAAAAGACGCCCGATCACAAGGCGGCGCGGCAGGAGCTGATCGACGCCCTCAATGAGGACCTGGCGCGCGAGTACCAGGCGATCATCGCCTACGTGGTGTATTCGCAGGTCCTCAAGGGGGCGGAGTACATGGCCATCGCGGCGGAGCTGGAGAAGCACGCCGCGGAGGAGCTGGCGCACGCGCTGATCATCTCCAATCAGATCGACTATCTGGGCGGCACCCCGACGGTGACGCCGAAGCCCGTCAAGCTGGCCAAATCCTCCAAGGAGCTCCTGCGCTTCGATCTCGACAACGAGAACGAGACGATCCGGCAGTACCGCCGGCGGGTCAAGCAGTGCGAGAGCCTGAACGAGTTCGCCATGGCCGAGCACATCCGCGAGATCCTCAAGGACGAGCAGGAGCACCAGATCGACCTCGCCACGGCGCTGGGCGAGGATCCTCCCGACCTGGGCTGAGAAACGCCCGGCACCTCGCGGCCCGCGCACCCGGCCGGCTCTCCTCCTGGAAGCCGGCCGTGGGGCTTATCCCATTTCTTAATTTGTTCTTGAATGATACAGTAATGTCACGGCGTCAATGAACACGCTGTGCTTCAAGACAAAGGAGACCGTGGATGAGCAAGCGGATTCGGGTCAAGCTGCTGGGGGTTCTGGTGGTTCTCGGCGCGGTGGCGGGTATTCTTGGATCGGAGCCCAGGGCCAACGCCCTCCTCCATCCCTGTTGCAGTTACTGCGACAATCTCTACAATGAGTGCCTCGCCAAAACCATCTATCCCGCCTGCAACGGTAACGCGAGTTGCTGCCTCGAGACCCTCGACCCGTGTTACAACACTTGCAATACCTCCTGCTAGCGTAGCGGGCAGCGAACGAACAGGGCTGCGCGCGGGCCGGATTCCGGCCGCCCGCGCGCGACTTCCCGCGCCGGCGGCTGCGCCTCCTTCCCAAGGCGCGGTTTTCACGCTTTTCCGCACCGATGAAAGAGAAGCCGGGAAGCACTTCCGGCGAGATGTCAGCCCTGGAGGTCTCTCCGGCTATGGCGATGCAGAGGTGTCCTCAGGTTTCCCCTCCTGCCGCGGATTCGGCGGCGGCCGCCGGCTGGCTGGAGGAGGCGCTCGCCCTGGAGGAACAGCTCCTGCGGCAGGCCCGGAGGACGCCGGCGAACGACGTGATCTGGCTGGATCCCCGGCCTTTCCGGGGCGAGGGTGCCCGGCTCGTCCCACTCGGCTGGCACCTCTCCGACGGCGTGACCGGCGTGGCTCTCTTCCTGGCCGCCCTGGAGCACGTCGAGGGGACTCGCGAGCGCCGGGCCTTCATCCTTCCCGCCCTCGCGCCCGTGCGCCGCTATCTCGGGAGACTGGTTGCGGACCCTCCGGCGGCCGGCGAGCTGGACCTGGGCGGCTTCCGCGGCCTGGGCGGTTTCATCTACGGCCTCCTGCTCATCGGGCGATGGATCGGTGAGCCGGAGCTGATCGCCGAGGCCGCCGCGGCCGCCGCTCTCCTGACGCCGGACCGGATCGCGGCCGACGAGGCGCTCGACGTGATGAGCGGCTGCGCCGGCGCCCTGGCGGGGCTCCTCGCCCTGGATCGGGAATGCCCGGAGGCCGTCGACGGATGGACGCCGCTCGAACGGGCCATGGCCTGCGGGGAGCGCCTGCTGGACCGCCGCGTCGCGCCCGACGGCGGTCCCAGGGCCTGGCCCGCGGGGGGCAAGCCGCCGCGGTGCGGATTCGCGCACGGCGCCGCGGGGATCGCCGCCAGCCTGGGCCGGCTCTTCGAGCGCACCGGCGACCGCAGGTTCCTGGAGGCGGCGGAGGAGGGCATCGAGCTCGAGCACCTCCGCTATGACCCGGAGCACGGGAACTGGCCGCTGCCGGGCGCCGGCCTGGGCTTCATGACCAGTTGGTGCAACGGCGCTCCCGGCATCGCCCTCGGACGCCTCGGGCTGCTCGGGATCAGCGCCGCCGGGCCGGTGGCGGCGGATCTCGAGGCGGCGCTCGCAACCACGGCGGCCTTCTCCCATCCGACCGGCGACGGCCTGTGCTGCGGCACCCTGGGGCGGGCCGAGATCCTGCTGCGCGCCCATGAGATCCTCGGCGAGGAGCGCCTGTTGCGGGCCGCCGGAGAGACCGCCTCCCGCGCCGTGGCGCGGAGCCGCGAGCGGGAGGGAGGGTACGTGTGGTCCGCGGCGGCGGACGGCCACCTCTCCCCCGCGTTCCTCACCGGCGCGGCCGGCGTGGGCTATGGGCTCCTGCGGCTGGCGCGGCCGGCGTCCCTGCCCTGCGTGCTCGCGCTGGAGGCGCGCTGAGCGTGCCCGGAGCCGCCGCGATTCCACCTCTCGTCGCGCGGATCGCGGGGCTTCCGGCCACGGCCCTCGCGCCGTTCTCGCACCCGCCGCTGACCGCGGCGATCGAGGAGCGCGAACGGCTCCAGACGCAGCTCGACGAAACCCGGACGGCCCTGGTCGAGAGTCTTCATCGCGCGATCCGCCGGGATTCCAACGAGGAGCGGCGGTTCCTGCTCGCGGTGAAGCGGCGCTGTTTCAACGCCGGCCGCCTGGCGGGATACCGGGCCGATCCGTCCTGGCCGCTCCTGGCCGAGGTCGCGCATCCCTGGATCGAGGCGGCCGTCGCGCTCGAGGACGCGGTCGCCGCGCTGGACGTCCGCATCGACGAGCTGTATCGCCGCGCGCTCCTCCAGGAACGGCGGAGCCTCGCCGGGCTTCTCGAAGACCGGGCGTTCGTGCGCGGCGTCACGCTCGCCAGCCAGGTGGTGGCGCGGAACCTCGGCCTGCTGCGCGGGCGGCAGCCCGCGGACTTCGGGCGCCGGGAGAAGAGGCTCTGCCTGACGCTCCTGCGCTATCTGGGCCGCGCGGCTCTCAAGCCCTCTCCCTTCTCCACGCTGACCCGCGTCGGGCTGGTCTCGACGGACGGCCCCGAGGAGGGCGATTTCGCGCTGGCGCCGAGCGGGGACTGGCGCGAGAGGTCGACGGCGGCCCTGCACCGCGAGCTGCTCGCCCAGTGGTCCTGCCTGCTGCTGCGCTGCCGCCCGTTCGCCGCGGGCCTTCCCGTGGCGCTGAACGATACGCTGGCGACGGAGAGCGACGGCCGCTGCTCTTTCTTCCGGCCCGGCCACTGGGTTTTCGACGACGACGGCAGGGCTTTCCGCTACGCCGAGGCCGCTTTCACCCGCGCCCGGCTGGAAGGCCCCCTGATCTCCTGGCTCCGCGACGAGCTGCGCGACGGACCGCAGATCTATGGCCGTCTGCTCGCCCGGGCGCGCGCCCGTTTCGGCGATGAGGGCGATGAGGATGCCGGCGAGATCGAGAGCGGCCTGGAGGAGCTCCGCGAGCTGGATTTCCTGAGCCTGCTCCCGCCGTGGGATTTCAACGCTCCGGATCTGGAGGAGCGGATCCTCGCCCACCTCGAGGAACAGCAGGACCCGGCCGTGAGCGCGTTCCGGAGCGGCCTGCGCGAGCTCACAGACTTCCTGAGAGGATACTCCGGCGCCGCCTCGCCGGTCCGGTTCCTCGGCGAGTGCAAGGAGCGGGTGGAGGGATTGTTCCGGTCCCTCGTTCCCGCCGCGGGGCTGCCTCCGGACCTCGAGTTCCAGACGAACGACTCGAATTTCGAGGAGGAGGTCTTCCTCCGCCCGGCCCCGGATCGATCCGGCGAGACCGCGATCGCTCACCTGTCATCCGGCCGCGCGCGCGGCTTGCTGGACGACCTGGAGCCGCTCTGCCGGCTCACCCACCTGCACAGCAGCACGCACGACTTTCTGCACACGCTGGCGGCGTTCGGCGAGCGCCGCTGGCCGGGGGTGGAGGAGATCGGCCTGCTGGAGCTCTTCGGCGCCGCGCAGCCCCTCTTCAATCACTACCTCGGCTTTCGCCAGAAGATCCTCGGCAGTTCCGCCTCGGTGGAGCCGGAGTTCAATCCGCTGGACCTCGCAGCGATCAGGGACCTCGCCGGCTGGCGGCGACGGATCGAGGAGGAGATCGAGGGGTGCATCCGGGAGGACGGCGAGACACAGTGCCTCTGCCCGCGCGCGCTGGGGGCGCTGCTCGACCAAGCCCCGGCCCGCTACACCCGCGCGCACGATGTCTGCGCGCTCGTCCAACCGCTCGACGGCGCGGGGCGGACGTGGGTCGTCAATGCCATGGTCGAGGGATATGGGCGGTACAGCAGCCGGTTCACCCTGGGTATGGACGCGGCGAGCCGGGAGCGATGGATCTCGGGTTACCTGCCGCTCTCCCGCTTCGATCTCGACGGCGAGCCCGTCGAGCTGGTGGACCTGTCGGTGCCGGGGGTCCGCACCCTCAACACCCACGCGGTCCAGACCCGCCGCGTGTTGAAGATGCCGGGAGAGGCCTCGTCGCTGCCGGCCGAGCGGGTGCTGCGGTTGCGCGATCTGCGCGTCCGGCTGCGCGGCGCGGACGGCTTCCCCGCGCTCACCGACGCGGCCGGCCAGCGCCTCCTCCCGATCGCCTTCGGCAGCCTCGCGACGCGGGGCCGGCCCACGCTGCTCAAATTCCTCGGCGTTTTCGGACCGGGAGATCTCCTGCCCCGGAAGCCGGTGAAATCTCCGCGGCTGGACGGCGGGATCGCGGCGTTCGAGCGCCATGCGATCGGAACGGTCGTCTACAGCCGCAGGAAGTGGTGTTTCGATCCGCGGCCGCTGCTCGCCGTGCTCGCAGGCCAGAGCGAAGCGCGGGCCTTCAGAACGCTCCATCGCTGGCGCGTGTCGAAAGGCCTGCCGGAACGCGCGTTCGCGCGCGAGCACATCCCGGGGGCGAGGGCCGGCTTCAAGCCGCAATACGTCGACTTCTCATCCCCCACGTTCCTGCACATCTTCCAGGCAGTCCTGAGCTCCGAAGGAAGAACTCTGATCCTGGAGGAAGCGCTGCCGGACCCGCAACGGTGCCCAGCGCAAAGCGACCGATGGAGCCTCGAGATTCAGCTCGAAAGCTTCGGCTTTCGGCGTCAACGCCTCTGCCTTCCTCGCGACCTGCGAGGAGATCAACAACAGCCCGCGAGCCGGGCGATCAGAAAGGAATCGTGTCATGAAAAAGAACAAGGTCGTCAACGTCAGTGAGCTGGACGTCCAACCCATCTCGGACGAGGATCTCCAGGCGTTCGTGGGCCAGGAGGCCGCCGGAGGCTCGACCATCGAGTGCTGCAACGGCAGCAGCTACTACATCATCAGGTATTGCGACCAGGCCTAGCCCGGGAGTTGCGCACCCCGCAGCTCATGAGGTCCCGCCCCACCCGGAGGGAACGCCCGCCGGGCGGGGCGATTTCAAGTCACCAGGAGCCGGGTGGGAATGAGATGAGCCGTCAAGCGGAAGCGCCTGCCGAATGGGCGTCGTATCATATTTTCTATCATGAGCCCGGCGATCGGGTCCTGCTGCGCCTGGTCCTGCCGCTCCTCCGCGAGCTGCGGCGCCGGGGTCGGATCTCCCGCTTCTTCTTCATCCGGTACGGCGAGGGCGGGCCGCACGTCCGCCTGCGATTGCTCCACGCGCCGCGGCACAGAGAGCGGATCGACGCCGGCGTGCGGCGGGCGGCCGCGCGGTTCTTCGCGCGGTGGCCGGCCCGGCCCCTGAGCGACGACGACGCGGACCGGCAGGCCTGGTACCTCCTGGTCAACGACGCCCGCAGCGACGTCGCCCATCCCAACAACAGCGTCGCCGAGATCCCCTTCGAGCCCGAGGTGGAGCGCTATGGCGGCGGCGCCCTCATCGAGCCCTCGCTGGATTTTTTCCATGCGTCGAGCGCCTGCGTGCTGCACCTCCTGGCCCGGCACCCGGGGCTGGACAAGCCGCGCCGGCTGGGCCTCGGCCTGCGGCTCCTCTGGCGCCAGGCCCTGGGGTTCGCCGCGCACCGGCAGGAGATCGCGGAGCTGGTCGCATACGCGACGCCGGAGCAACGATCGCCGCTGGCCGAGCGGGCGGACCGGGAGTTCGAGGCGCGGGCCGATCACTACGTGCGGTTGCTGTGGGAGTTGCTGCGGGAAGCGATCGCGGGGCTCCAGGCCGCGGAATCGGACCCGGGGATCGCCGACGGCCTGTTGACGGCCGCGGCCCGGCGGTTGCGCCAGCAGGTCGCGGGGGCCGGCGAGGAGGCGCGGTGGCGGATCCTGGGCAGCCAGCTCCACATGACCGCGAACCGGCTGGGCCTCCTGAAGCCGGAGGAGGTCTACCTGGGGCGCATCCTCTGGCGAGCCCTCCAGCGCGCCGAGGCGGAGGGCTCGCCCTGGCCAGGCCTCGAGCCTTTCCTGGCGGCCCCCGCCCTCCTGGAACCGGACGCGCTGGAGAGCCGGGTCGCGGCCAGCCTGGCCCGGGGCCGAGAGGGGGATCGCCGATGAGCGTCGCGTCCCACGCGCAGGGCAGTTGCGCCTGCGGAGCGATCAAATACGCGGTGATCCTGCCCGTCAAGTGGTGCGCGCACTGTCACTGTCACGCCTGCCGCCGCAACCATGGCGCTCCCATCGTGACCTGGTTCGGGGTCGCCAATGAGAATTTCCGGCTGTCCGGCCGGGAGCACCTCAAGTGGTATCTCTGCTCCGACGAAGCGAAACGGGGATTCTGCATGGACTGCGGCACTCCTCTCCTCTTCATGTCCACGCGGTGGCCGGACGAGGTTCACGTCACCCGGGCGAGCCTGCTGAGCGAGGTGAGCATCATGCCCGGAGCCCATCTCTACACCGACCAGCGCGCCGACTGGTTCCCGTTCGAGGATTCCCTCCCGCACTGCGAAAAGACGTAGCGAGCTCCCTCAACTCTGGCGCCCAAAGCCCTTAGAACAAGGGCCGCGCCGGGAGCGCGGCACAGGCCGTGCATCCCGATCCTGGCTGCCCATGACGAACCCGGAGCCGGTCGCAAACCCCATCCTCGCGGACGCCGCGCGCGGGACCGATCCGCTCCTGGGCGGCGGCGAGATGGGCGCGCTGATGCGGTCGATCGACTGGTCGCGGACCGCCGTCGGCGCCGTCTCGACGTGGCCGCAGAGCCTGCGCACGGCGCTCAGCATCCTGCTCGAGACGGGCTTTCCCATGTACATCGCCTGGGGGCCCGGGTTCACGCAGTTCTACAACGACGGGTACCGGCCGATCCTCGGTTCCACCAAGCACCCGGCCGCCATGGGCCTGAGCACCCGGATCACCTTCGCGGAGATCTGGGACATCATCGGCCCGATGTTCCAGGGCGTGATGGAGGGGACCGCCACCACGCTGGTCGACTTCCTGTTGCCGCTGGACCGTCACGGCTTCGTCGAGGAGTGCTATTTCATCTTCTCGTACAGCCCCATCCGCGAGGAGAGCGGCGGCGTCGGCGGCGTCCTGGTGACGGTCACGGAGACGACCGAGCGCGTGCTCGGCGCCCGGCGTCTCAGGACGCTGCAGGAGCTGTCGTCGCGGACGCTGAAGGCGGCCACGGTCGAGGCGGCCTGCGCGAACGCGGCCGACGTCCTCGCCGAAAACCCGGCCGACCTGCCGTTCGCGCTGCTCTATCTGTTCGCCGAGGACGGGGGGCAGGCGACGCTCGCGGGAGCCGCGGGCCTCGCGCCGGGAGCGGCCGCCGGTCCGTCACGGATCGATTTGACCGCGGGGGCCGCGGGGGACCCTCTCTGGCCGCTGGCGGGCGTTTTCGAGACCGGCGCGACGCGGATCCTCGATGAGCTTCCCGCCGCGGCAGGGCCGCTGCCGACGGAGCGGGTGGCGGTGATCCCCATCGCCCAGCCGGGGGAGGAACGGCCGACCGGCGCGCTGGTGGCCGCGCTCAGCCCGCGGCTCCGGCTCGACGAGAACTACCGCAGCTTCCTGGAGCTCGCCGCCGGCCAGATCGCCACGGCCCTCTTCAACGCCCGCTCGCTGGCCGAGGCCAAGGCCCGCGCCGAGGCGCTGGCGGAGATCGACCGCGCCAAGACGGCGTTCTTCAGCAACGTCAGCCACGAGCTGCGGACGCCGCTGACGCTGATCCTCGGGCCGGCGCAGGACGCGCTGCGCGAGGCGGCGCCGCCGCCCGGCGCCGCCGGCAGGACCGCTACCGAGCGCTGGGAGCTCGTCCACCGCAACGCGCTGCGGCTGCTCAAGCTGGTCAACACGCTGCTCGACTTCTCGCGCATCGAGGCCGGCCGCATCCAGGCCTCCTACGAGCCCACCGATCTCGCCGCCCTGACGCGCGACCTGGCGAGCGCCTTCGAGTCCGGCATCGAGCGCGCCGGCCTGCGGTTCGGGCTCGATCTCGCGGCGCTCGGCGAGCCGGTCTTCGTCGATCCCGACATGTGGGAGAAGATCGTGCTCAATCTCCTCTCGAACGCCCTCAAGTTCACGTTCGAGGGGAAGATCGAGGTCGGTCTCCACCGGCGCGACGGCCGCGCCGTGCTGACGGTCCACGACACCGGCATCGGCGTCTCCGCCGAGCAGATCCCGAAGCTGTTCGACCGGTTTCACCGCGTGCCGGGGGCGCGGTCACGCACGCACGAGGGCACGGGGATCGGGCTCTCGCTGGTCCAGGAGCTGGTCAGGATGCACGGCGGCGCCGTGACCGTCGACAGCGCCGTGGACCGGGGCACGACCTTCACGGTGGCGCTCCCCTTCGGCTCCGCGCACCTGCCGCCGGACCGCATCGCCGCGCCGCGCGAGGCCGGCTCGACGGCGGCCGGCGCCGCGCCGTTCGTGCTGGAGGCGTCGCGCTGGTCTCTGGACGCCAGCACCGCCAGCACCGCGCCTCCCGCGCCACCGGAGACCCATCCCGCGCGCATCCTGCTCGCCGACGACAACGCGGACATGCGCGGGTACGTCGCCCGTCTGCTGCGGGACCACTGGACCGTGGAGGTGGTCGCCGACGGCGCGGCGGCGCTGGAGCGGGCCCGGGCGGCGCCGCCGCCGGACCTCATCCTCTCGGACATCATGATGCCCGGCCTGGACGGCTACCAGCTCCTCCAGGCCCTGCGCGCCGGCGAGAGCACGCGGGGGATCCCCGTCATCTTTCTCTCGGCGCGCGCCGGCGAGGAGTCGCGCATCGAGGGCTTGTCCGCCGGTGCCGACGACTACCTGGTCAAGCCCTTCTCGGCGCGCGAGCTGCTCGCCCGCGTCGGCACGCGCCTGGAGATCTCGCGTCTCCGCGGCGAGACCGAGCGCGGCCGGGAGCTGCTCGAGACGGTGGTGAACCAGATGCCGGCGGGAGTGATCATCGCCGAGGCGCCCTCCGGCCGCACGCTGCTGGCCAACGAGCGCGTGCGGTCGATCCTCGGGGCTCCGGCGCTACCCACCCGCGCCATCGAAGACTTCGCGGCCTACCGGGCCGTGCACCCCGACGGCCGCGCCTTCCGGGCCGACGAGTATGCGCTGACGCGGGCGCTCACCGGCCGGGCCGTCCTCGACGAAGAGATCCGGTACCTGCACCCCGACGGCGCGCCGCGGGTCCTCTCCGCCAGCGCCGCGCCGGTCTACGACGCGAACGGCCGCATCGTCGCCGCGGTCAATGCCTTCTCGGACATCACCGAGCGCAAGAACATCGAGGAGCGGAACCGGCAACTGCTCGTCCGCGAGCGCGAGGCGCGCGCCGACGCCGAGGTGGCCAACCGCTCCAAGGACGAGTTCCTCGCCATGCTCGGCCACGAGCTGCGCAACCCGCTGGCGCCGATCCTCACGGCGCTGCAGCTCATGCGGCTGCGCGGCGACGACACGCTCCTCAAGGAGCGCACGGTGATCGAGCGGCAGGTCCACCACCTGATCCGCCTGGTCGACGATCTGCTGGACGTCTCCCGCATCACCCGCGGCAAGATCGAGCTCAAGCGCGAGCGCATCGAGATGGCCGAGATCGTGGCGAAGGCGATCGAGATGGCCAGCCCGCTGATCGAGCAGCGGCAGCACCAGCTCACGGTCGACGTCCCCCGCCACGGCCTCGCCGTGGAGGCGGACGCGGTGCGGATGGCCCAGGTGGTGGCGAACCTCCTCAACAACGCCGCCAAATACACCGAGCCGCACGGCCACCTCGCCATCCTCGCGGGAAGGGAGGGCGACGCGGTCGTGCTGCGGGTCGGCGACACCGGGATCGGATTGAGCGCGGAGATGCTGCCGCGCGTCTTCGACCTCTTCGTGCAGGAGCACCAGGCGCTCGACCGGGCGCAGGGAGGGCTCGGCCTCGGGCTGGCGATCGTGCGCGTCCTCATCGAGCTGCACGGCGGCACGGTCGAGGCGCGCAGCGAGGGGCACGGCCAGGGGAGCGAGTTCACGGTCCGGCTGGCCGCCGCCGCTCTCGGCGACGAGCCCTCCGTCGACGCTTCTCCCGCAGAGCGTGAAGCCGCCGCGCGGCCGGACGCGCTCCGCGTCCTGGTGGTGGATGACAACGCGGACGCCGCCGAGCTGCTGGCGACGAGCGTCCAGATGATGGGGCACCTGGCGCGGGTGGCGCACGACGGGCCCACCGGTCTGCGGATCGCGGCGCAGTTCCGTCCCGACGTGGCGCTGCTCGACATCGGCTTGCCGGTGATGGACGGCTACGAGCTCGCCCGCCACCTGCGCGCGCTGCCCGGCCTGGCGGCGGTGCGGCTGATCGCGGTCACCGGCTACAGCCAGGAATCGGACCGGCTCGACGCCGAAGCCGCCGGCTTCGA
The DNA here is from genome assembly GCA_036402955.1 of Thermoanaerobaculia bacterium. GTDB lineage: Bacteria > Acidobacteriota > Thermoanaerobaculia > Multivoradales > UBA5704 > DATARR01. The sequence continues at coordinate 329 of DASWRX010000123.1, read as the reverse complement.
ACGGCACCTGGTCAAACCGATCCAGCTCGAGCAGATCGAAGCCGTGCTGGCTCTCGCGCGCGGAGTGCCGAGCTCGTCGCGGACGAGCGGGTGATACAATGAACCGCCAGGAACGGCTCCGGTATTCTGACGAGAGGAAAAAAATCCGTGACCCCGATACCCCGCCATGGCAGAGAAGAGGTCGCCCGGCGAGGCGATCAGATCTACGAGCGCGAGATCCTGCCTCGCCTCGGCCCGGCAGACGAGGGCAAGTTTGCCCTGATCGACGTCGTGACCGGAGATTACGAGGTGGACGGGGACGAGATCGCCGCCTCGGACCGGCTCCTCGC
>DASWRX010000122.1:0-2727 GCA_036402955.1 Thermoanaerobaculia bacterium | reverse complement strand
GTACCGTCCGCAGTTCTACTTCCGGACGACGGACGTGACGGGAGTGGCGAAGCTTCCGGAGGGCACCGAGATGGTGATGCCGGGGGACAACATCAACCTGGACATCGAGCTGATCGCACCGATCGCGATGGAGAAGGGGGTCCGCTTCGCCATCCGCGAGGGCGGCCGCACGGTCGGCGCCGGCACGGTCACGGAGATCGTGGCGTAGGCAAAAGAAGTTGGGAGCACAGGCCAGTAGCTCATAATGGTAGAGCATCGGTCTCCAAAACCGAGGGTTGGGGGTTCGAGTCCCTCCTGGCCTGCCAGTCCCTCTTTGGATCAATCAATCGCTCAACGATCGGGGCCCAAGAGATGAATTGGTGGAAGAAGGCGACGGAATTCTTGTCGGAAGTGCGCACGGAGATGCGGAAGGTCAGCTTTCCCACCCGCGACGAGGTGGTGGGCACGACGATCGTCGTGCTGGTGACGAGCGTGATCTTCGCGATCTTCCTGTTCGCCGCCGACCGGCTGATCATCCTGGGTTATCAGGGCATCGTCACGGTGTTCAAATGACCGAGGAGGCGGTTCCCGATCGGAAGTGGTACATCGTCCACACCTACTCCGGTTTCGAGGAGCGGGTGAAGGAGACCCTGCGCCAGCGCGCCGAGGCGCTCGGCATGGGGGACGCTTTCGGCGAGATCCGCATTCCGACCGAGACGGTGGTCGAGTACAAGGGCGGGAAGAAGAAGGAGACGCAGCGCAAGTTCTTCCCCGGCTACATCCTGGTCGAGATGGAGATGTCGGACGCGGCGTGGCACGTGGTGAAGAACACGCCGAAGGTCACGGGCTTCGTCGGCACCGGCAAGAAGCCGACCCCGCTCTCGGAGACCGAGGTCAACAACATCCTCGAGCAGGTGGTGACGGCCAAGGAGAAGCCGAAGCCGAAGTACATGTTCGAGAAGGCGGAGCCGGTGCGGATCACCGACGGCCCCTTCAACAACTTCACGGGCGTGGTGGACGAGGTCAATCTCGACCGCAACACGCTCAAGGTGATGGTGACGATCTTCGGCCGGCAGACGCCGGTCGAGCTGGATTTCTCGCAGGTGCAGAAGCTCTGAGCGCCTCGCGCGGGGGTTGATACTCGATGGCCAAGAAAGTCGTAGGACAGATCAAGCTGCAGATCCCGGCCGGCGCGGCGACGCCGGCGCCTCCGGTGGGGCCGGCCCTCGGCCAGGCGGGCGTCAACATCATGGACTTCGTGAAGAACTTCAACGCGCGCACGGCGGCCCAGTCGGGCCTGATCATCCCGGTGGTCATCACGGTGTACGCCGACCGCAGCTACACGTTCATCACCAAGACGCCGCCGGCGGCGATCCTGCTGATCAAGGCGGCGGGGATCCCCAAGGGCTCGGGCGAGCCGAACAAGAAGAAGGTGGGCAAGGTCACCCAGGCGCAGGTCGAGGAGATCGCCAAGACCAAGCTGCCGGACCTCAACGCGGCGAGCCTGGAGGCCGCGATCAAGACGATCGAGGGCACGGCCCGCTCGATGGGCATCGAGATTCAGGGCTAGGCACCCGGAAGGAGAACAGTCGTGGCGAAGCACGGAAAGAAGTACCGGCAGGCCGCCGATAAGGTCGAGACCCGGCCGTACGCGCTGGGGGAGGCCATCGAGCTGGCGGGCCAGGTGAAGTACGCCAAGTTCGACGAGACGCTGGAGGTCGCGATGCGCCTGGGCGTCGATCCCAAGCACGCCGATCAGATGGTCCGCGGCACGGTGGTGCTGCCGCACGGCCTGGGCACGGTGTCCCGGGTGCTGGTGTTCGCCAGCGGCGAGAAGCTCCGCGAGGCCGAGGAGGCCGGGGCGGACGTCGTCGGCGGCGACGAGCTGGCGAAGCGGATCGAGGGGGGCTGGCTGGAGTTCGACTCCGTGGTCGCCACCCCGGACATGATGCGCGTCGTCGGCCGCCTCGGCAAGGTGCTCGGCCCCCGCGGCCTGATGCCCAACCCGAAGGCGGGCACGGTGACCACCGACGTCGCCCGCGCCGTCCAGGAGATCAAGGCCGGCAAGGTGGAGTTCCGCGTCGACAAGACGGGGATCATCCACGCGCCGGTCGGCAAGCTCTCCTTCGGCACCGACAAGCTGCGGGACAACGCCGAGGCGCTGGTCGGCGCCGTGCTGAAGGCGAAGCCGAGCGCGGCCAAGGGCAAGTACGTCAAGGCGGTCAGCCTCTCCTCGACGATGGGCCCCGGCATCCAGGTAGACGAGACCGCCATGACGACGGTCGAGGCGTAGGAGAGAACGGCCATGCCTTTGACCCGCAACGACAAAGAAGAGATCCTGGCCGACTACGAGAACGGCCTCGCCAAGGCGCCGCACGCCTTCCTGCTCGACTACCAGGGGATCACGGTCCCACAGGTGACCGAGCTGCGCAGCCGGGTGCGGAAGGGGGGCGGCGAGTACGTGGTGGTCAAGAACACGATCGCCCTGCGCGCCATCGACAGCAAGGCCCTGGCCCAGCTCAAGGAGCACTTCGTGGGGCCGACGGCGGTCGCCTTCAGCCTCACCGATCCGGTGGCGGTCGCCAAGGCGCTGACCGACTACGCCAAGGACGTGCCGGCGATCAAGCTGAAGGCCGGCATGGTCGAGGGGCGGGCCATCGCCGCCGACCAGATCAAGGACATCGCCTCGCTGCCCAGCCGCGAGGAGCTGATCGCCAAGCTGCTGTTCCTGATGCAGTCGCCGGTCAC
>DASWRX010000121.1:0-4744 GCA_036402955.1 Thermoanaerobaculia bacterium | reverse complement strand
CCTTCGTCACGGCCTATGCTCAGATCCGTCAATCCTCTCCGAGGTAAAACCACCAACCGGAGAGCCGGATGCGGGAGATCCGCCAGTCCGGTTCGGAGGGAGGGGGGACCGGGAAATCAACCGGCCCTCCCTACCCCTATCAGCCGCCAGCTCTGGTCCTGCTTGCCGCTGGGATGGGAGAAGCCGGTGGCGACGCTCCCCGGCAGGAGGGCCGCGACCCGGATCCCGTGCTGGCGCAGGTCCAGCATCGCCGCCTCCGACAGGCCGACCACCCCGAACTTGCTGGCGTTGTAGGCCGCGCCTCCGGCGAACGGATTCTTGGCCGCCAGCGAGGCGACGTTGAAGATCCACCCGCTCCCCTGCCGTTTCATGGCGGGCGCCACCGCGTGGAGGAAGTAGAAGTAGCCGGAGAGGTTGGTCTCGATCACCTCGCGCCACTGATCGCCGGTCAGCTCGTCCACCGGGCCGAAGGTGCCCACGCCCGCGTTGTTGACCAGGCAGTCGATGCGTCCCTCCTGGCGCAGCGTCTCCGCGACGAAGCGGTTCACCTCCTCCTGGCTCCGCGCGTCCACGGCGGCGCCGGAGACGGCGTCCCCGAAGCGGCCGGCGAGCTCCTGCCGGGCCTCCTCGACCGACTCCGGGCTCCTGCTGCAGAAGCGGACCCTCCACCCCTCTCCGAGGAGCGCCTCGACGACCGCGCGGCCGATGCCGCGGCTGCCGCCGGTGACGATGGCGATTCGGGTACGGTTGTCTTCCATGCTCCCTCCTTCCACGGTTACTGCGCGGTCACTGTATCAAACCGGTATCAAGGACGTCCGGGATGGAAATGTAGCCCCGGTCGCGCTTGTTTTGAGGGAGCGAAAGGGGCAATCGAAAAGCCATGTACCTCGACCCGACCTACTTCATTTTCATCCTGCCGGCGCTGGCGCTCTCGCTGTGGGCGAGCTGGCGCACGAAGTCGGCGTTCAACAAATATTCCAAGGTGCGGACCGCGCGGGGTCTGACCGGCGCCCAGGCGGCCCAGGAGATGCTGCGCTTTGCCGGCCTCTCCGGCGTGGAGGTGGTGCCGACGGGCGGCTTCCTCTCCGACCACTACAACCCGGCCAACCGGACGCTGGCCCTCTCGGAGGCCACCTACGCGTCGAATTCGGTGGCCGCGGTGGGCGTCGCCTGCCACGAGGCCGGGCACGCCGTGCAGCACGCCCAGGGCTACAAGGCCCTGTGGCTCCGCTCGGCCCTGGTGCCGACCGCGAACCTCGGCTCCTCGGCGGGCTACTTCGTGATGCTCTTCGGGCTGCTGTTCCACTCGGCGAACATGATCTACTTCGGCGCCCTGCTGTTCTCGGCCGTGCTGCTGTTCCAGCTCGTGACGCTGCCGGTGGAGTTCGACGCCACGGCGCGGGCCAAGCGGCTGGCCGTCGAGGCCGGCATCGTGCTGCCGCAGGAGCGGCCGGGGATGGACAGAGTCCTCAACGCGGCGGCCATGACCTACGTGGCCGCGGTGGTCTCGACGCTGATGACCCTGCTGTATTACCTGCTGCAGGCGTCGTCGATGTCGCGCCGGGGCTGAGCGGGCCCCGGTCTGTACCCCCCTACTCCGCGGGGTGCCCCAGGATCCCGAACAGCTCCTGCTGGCGCTTCTCCAGCTCCTGGGTGGTCCTGGCCTCCATGACGAGGCGGAGGAAGGGCTCGGTGTTCGAGGGGCGAACGTTGGCCCACCAGTCGGGATAGCTGATCGTGATGCCGTCCAGATAGTCGATCTCGGCGTCGGCGTAGCGGCGGGCGAGCTCGTCCATCTTGCCCTGCTTGTCCGCGACCTCGAAGTTGATCTCCGGGCTCTTGGCGTAGCGCCGGAGCGGCTGCACCAGCTCGGAGAGGAGTTGCCGCTTCTGCCGCATCAGGTTCAGCACCTCGACCACGGTGAGGAGCGGGCAGTCGGCGTAGGAGTGGTCGCGGAAGTAGTAGTGGCCCGCCAGCTCGCCGCCGAAGATCGCCTCGCGCTTGCGCATCGTGGCCTTGATGAACGAGTGCCCCACCCGCTCGCGCACCGGCACGCCCCCCTTCTCCTTGATGTACTCCGCGACCGCCCGCGACGAGCGCAGGTCGTAGACCACCACCTTGCCCGGCTCGCGCTCCAGCAGGATGCCGGCCACCAGCCCGGTCATCAGGTCGCTGCCGACCGGCTCGCCGGTCTCGTCGATGAAGGCGGCGCGGTCCGCGTCGCCGTCGAAGGAGATGCCGAGGTCGGCGCCGGCCGCGCGCACCGCCCGCTTGAGGTCGAGGAGGTTCTCCTCCTTGAGCGGGTTGGCCTCGTGGTTGGGGAAGGTGCCGTCCAGCTCGAAGAAGAGCGTGGTGAGCTCGATCCCCATCGCCTCCAGGATCGGCAGGTCGATCGTCGCCATGCCGTTGGCGGCGTCCGCCACCACCTTGAGCGGCTGGCCATCGCGCGGAGAATTGCCCTCGCGCAGGAAGGAGAGCACGTGGCGCTGGTAGTCCTGGAACACCTCGCCGCGCGTCACCTTGCCGGTCGTGGCGGCCTTCGGCAGATCCCCCTCCTGGACCTTGCGCTCCATCAGCGCGATGCCGTGGTCGCCGGAGACCGGCCGCGCGCCGTGGCGGCTGAACTTGAAGCCGTTGTACTGCGCCGGATTGTGGCTCGCCGTCACCTGTACGCCGCCGGCCGCCTTGAAGTGGCTGATCGCGAAGTAGTTCATCGGCGTCGACGAGAGGCCGATGTCCAGCACGTCCAGCCCGGCGTCGGTCATGCCGCGGACCAGGGCGTTCTGGAGCCCCTCACTGTGCTCGCGCATGTCGCGGCTCACCACCACCGTGTTGCCGTTCGCGCGGTCCTCCGCGTCCAGCACGTGCTGGAAGGCGAGGCCGATCTCGTACGCGATCTCCTCGTTGAGCTCCGTGGGCACGATCCCCCGGACGTCGTAAGCCTTGAAGATTCCCGCCATGGTGTCTCCCTGTTCTCCCGCTCAGATTCTTTCGATACGGATGGACGGCTCGCCCTTGGAGCCGCCCGTGGATCCCACGATCTCCACCGCCAGGGTCTCCCCCTGGATCCATTCCCGGTGCGCCGCCACGGCGGACGTCATCTCGGGATCGGCCTGGTAGGAGATCCGGATGCGGTCCGCGTAGTCGAGATCCTGCTTCTTGCGCTCCTGCTGCACGTGGTGCACGAACTCGCGGGCCAGCCCCTCGGCCTCCAGCTCCGGCGTCAGCTCGGTCGCGAGGGCCACCAGCAGCTCGCGGTCGCCCTGCGTCGCCGTGCCCGCCCGCTCGACGAGCCGCACCTCGACCTCCTCTGAGGAGAGGTCGGCCGGGCCGTCGGCGAGCTGGATGGTGATCGTTCCCGACGTTTCCAGCTCGGCGGCGAGGGCGTCGCCGTCGGCCGCGTCCAGGGCCTTCTTCACCTCGGGCATCCGCTTGCCGAAGCGCGGGCCGGTTTTGGGGAAGATCGGCTTGACCTCGTGGTGGACGTAGACCGAGCGGTCGGCGGCCCAGCGGACCTCCTTGACGTTCAGCTCGTCGCGGAGGATGTCACGGTAGGGCTCGACCAGCGGCCGCATGCCCTCGTCCGCCGTCACCAGCGTCACCGCCGGCAGCGGCTGCCGCGTCTTCAGGCCGTGGAGGTTCCGCGCCGCGTGCCCGAGGCCGACGATCCGCTGCACGGCGGCCATCCCCTTCTCCAGCGCGTCATCCCGCCGGGCGTCCGATGATGCCGGCGGCGTGGGCCACTCTTCCAGGTGGACGCTCTCGGCGGCGTCCTCGGCTTCCTCGCATTGGCTGCGGACGAGATGCCCGTGGAGCACCTCGGCGACGAACGGCGTGAACGGCGCGATCAGCCGGGCGAGGGTGGTGAGCACCTCGTAGAGGGCATGATAGGCGCTCGCCTTGCCCGCAGCACCCTCTTCCTCGCCGTTGGGGGCCCAGAACCGCGAGCGGCTGCGGCGGATGTACCAGTTCGTCAGATCGTCCAGGAACTCCTCGATGGCGCGCGCCGCCGCCGTCAGGTCATAGGCATCGAGGCGCGCGGTGATCTCCGCGGTCAGCCGGTCGAGCCGCAGCAGCACCCAGCGGTCGAGCGCCGGCCGTTCGGAGAAGGGGATGGACGATTCCCGGGGCCGCCAGCCGTCGAGGTTGGCGTAGATGGTGAAGAACGACAGCGCGTTCCACAGCGGCAGCAGGAACTTCTGCGCCGCCTCGCGCACCAGCTTGGCGGAGAAGCGCGACGGCACCTCGGGGTTGTTGACGCAGAAGTACCAGCGCATCGCGTCCGCGCCCGTCTCGGCGATCACCGCCATGGGCTCGACCACGTTGCCCAGGCGCTTCGACATCTTCCGCCCCTGCTCGTCGTTGACGTGGCCGAGCACGATGCAGGTCTTGTAGGCGACCGAGTCGAACAGCAGCACCGCCAGGGCGTGCAGGGTGTAGAACCAGCCGCGGGTCTGGTCCACGGCCTCGGAGATGAAGTCCGCCGGGAACTGCTGGCGGTCGTCGATCAGCGCCCGGTTCTCGAACGGGTAGTGATGCTGGGCGAAGGGCATGGCGCCGGAGTCGAACCAGGCGTCGATCACCTCCTCGACCCGCCGCATCGTCCCCTGCGCGCACTCCGGGCAGGGCCAGGTGAATTCGTCGATGAACGGCCGGTGCGGATTGAACTGCGCCTGGTCGTAGAGGTCCGCCGGCTTCTCCCGCCCGGAGACGGCGAACAGCTCCTCATACGAGCCGATCACCT
>DASWRX010000120.1:0-2945 GCA_036402955.1 Thermoanaerobaculia bacterium | reverse complement strand
GTACCGTCCGCAGTTCTACTTCCGGACGACGGACGTGACGGGAGTGGCGAAGCTTCCGGAGGGCACCGAGATGGTGATGCCGGGGGACAACATCAACCTGGACATCGAGCTGATCGCACCGATCGCGATGGAGAAGGGGGTTCGCTTCGCCATCCGCGAGGGCGGCCGCACGGTCGGCGCCGGCACGGTCACGGAGATCGTGGCGTAGTTTTTTTGACGGAGAGACAGGGGCAGAGGTCATGGTGAACGAGAAGATCCGCATCCGCCTGAAGGCGTTCGACTACCGCATTCTGGACACGTCGACGCACGAGATCGTCGACACCGCGCGGCGCACGGGCGCCCGGGTGGTGGGGCCGATCCCTCTGCCCACCCACATCTCGCGGTACACGGTGAACCGCTCGCCGCACGTCGACAAGAAGTCGCGGGAGCAGTTCGAGATCCGCACGCACAAGCGTCTGCTCGACATCTTCGAGCCCACCAGCCAGACCGTCGACGCCCTGATGAAGCTGGAGCTCCCGGCCGGCGTCGACGTCGAGATCAAGGCTTTCGGCAAGTAACGGCCTGGCCGTCAACGGGAAGCCAAGGAAGCCAAGGAGAGCACACGGCAATGGACGGAATCCTGGGACGCAAGGTGGGGATGACGCAGATCTTCGTCGCCGACGGGACGGTGATCCCGGTGACGGTGATCAAGGCGGGCCCCTGCCTGGTGGTGCAGCGCAAGACGACGGGCGCGGACGGCTACGAGGCGGTCCAGATCGGTCTGGTCGAGGAGAAGCCGGCGAAGCCCAACCAGCCGATGGCCGGCCACTTCAAGAAGGCCGGGATCGCGCCGGTGCGCCAGGTGGAGGAGTTCCGCCTCGACTCCGGCGAGGAGCTCAAGGCGGGCGACGAGATCAAGGCCTCGATGTTCACCGAGAAGGATTACGTGGACGTGGTGGGCACCAGCAAGGGCAAGGGCTTCCAGGGCGTGATGAAGCGCCACAACTTCCGCGGCGGCCGCGGGTCGCACGGCTCGATGTTCCACCGCGCGCCGGGCTCGATCGGCTCGTCGGCCTTCCCTTCGCGCGTCTTCAAGGGCATGCGGATGGCGGGCCGGATGGGCGGCGAGCGGGTGACGACGAAGAACCTGCAGATCGTCAAGATCGACGCCGAGCAGAACCTGATCTACGTGCGCGGCGCCGTGCCCGGCCCCAAGACGGGCTACGTGGCGATCCGGCGGGCGAAGAGAGGCTAGAGCGCGGAGCGCGCTCTGAGGATCAATCGATGAAGATCGCGGTCAAGAATTTCGACAACCAGCAGGTGCGCGAGATCGACCTCCCCGAGGAGATCTTCGGGTACCCCTACAAGTCGCACCTGATCCACGAGGCCGTGCAGGCCTACCTGGCCGGGCTGCGCTCCGGGACGCACAAGGTGAAGACCCGCTCGGAGGTCTCCGGCTCGGGCCGCAAGCTGTGGCGCCAGAAGGGCACCGGCCGCGCCCGCGTCAAGGACGTCCGCAACCCGAAATGGCGCAAGGGCGGCACGGTGCACGGCCCGGTGCCGCACAGCCATGCCAAGGACCTGTCGCGGCGGGAGAAGAAGAACGCGCTGAAGTCCGCGCTGTCGCGCAAGCTGGCCGACCAGGAGATCGTCGTCGTCGAGACGCTCGAGGTCGGCAGCCCGAAGACCAGGGAGCTGCTGGCCCGTCTGGGCAAGCTCGGGGTGCAGGGCAGGAAGGCGCTGCTGATCGACAGCCGCGACAACCATTCGCTGGCGTTCGCGTCGCGCAACGTGCGGGCGCTCAAGGCGGTCGACGCGCTGGCGGTCACCGTCTACGACGTGGTGGACCGCTCGTTCCTGGTGGTCAGCGAGGACGCGCTGCGCCGTCTGGTGGAGGTGCTGGCGAAATGAAGGTTCAGGAGATCATCCGCCGTCCGCTGATCACCGAGAAGTCGACGGAGCTGCGGGACGAGAAGAACGTCATCGCGTTCGAGGTGGCGCGGGACGCCAACAAGATTCAGGTCAAGCGCGCGGTCGAGGCCCAGTTCAAGGTGCGGGTCGCCGAGGTGCGCATCGCCAACTGTCACGGCAAGGTGCGCCGGCAGGGCCGGTTCGTCGGCCGCCGTCCGGACTGGAAGAAGGCTTACGTGCGGCTCGCCGAGGGTGAGAAGCCGATCGAGTTCTTCGAGGGGATGTAAGGTATGCCGATCAAGCAGAGGAAGCCGATCAACAACTCGAGCCGGTTTCAGACGCACCTGACGTTCGACGAGATCACCCGGGACAAGCCGGAGAAGTCTCTCACCCGGGGCAAGACGAAGACCGGCGGGCGCAACAACCGCGGCCAGCTCACGTCGTGGTGGCGGGGCGGCGGTCACAAGCAGAGCTACCGCGTCATCGACTTCAAGCGCGACAAGCGCGACGTGCCGGCGAAGGTGGCCACGATCGAGTACGATCCGAACCGTTCGGCCCGCATCGCGCTGCTGCACTACGCCGACGGCGAGAAGCGCTACATCCTCTGGCCGGACGGCCTGAAGGTGGGCTCCTCGGTGGTGGCGGGCGAGAACGTCGAGGTCAACGTCGGCAACGCGCTGCCGCTGCGCAAGATCCCGCTGGGCACGGTGGTGCACAACATCGAGCTCAAGATCGGCAAGGGCGGCCAGATGGTCAGGAGCGCCGGCGGCGGCGCGCAGCTGATGGCGCGCGAGGGCGGCTGGGCGCAGGTCAAGCTTCCCTCGGGCGAGGTGCGGCGGGTGCACGTGGAGTGCTACGCCACCATCGGCCAGGTGGGCAACCTCGAGCACGAGAACGTTTCGATCGGCAAGGCGGGGCGCAACCGCTGGCTGGGCTGGAAGCCGCACAACCGCGGCGTCACCATGAACCCGGTCGACCATCCGATGGGCGGCGGCGAGGGCCGGACCTCCGGCGGCCGCCATCCCACGACCCCCTGGGGCGTGCCGACCAAGGGT
>DASWRX010000119.1:0-12358 GCA_036402955.1 Thermoanaerobaculia bacterium | reverse complement strand
CGCCCTGTTCGAGGCGCCCCGGCTGGCCGACCTGGCGCGGCGCGCCGAGGCCGCCCGGAGGGAGACCGGCGCGCCGCCGATGGTACGGTTGGGGCGGACTGAGGCGCCGCTCTCCTTCGCCCAGACCCGCCTCTGGTTCCTCGACCTCCTGGAGCCGGGGAGCCCGACCTACGTGCTACCGCTCGCCCTGCGCCTGCGGGGCGAGCTCTCGCCGGCCGCGCTGACGGCGGCCCTCGGCGAGGTGGCGCGCCGGCACGAGGCCCTGCGCACCACCTTCCAGGAGCGAGCCGGCGAGCCGGCCCAGGTCATCTCGGCGCCGGTCCCTCTGGTCCTTCCCGTCGCCGACCTCGCCGGCCTGCCGGCGGAGAGGGCGGAGGCGGAGGCGCGGCGCCTGGGCCGGGAGGAGGCGGCGCGCCCGTTCGACCTCGGGCGGGGACCGCTCTTCCGCGTCACACTGCTGCGGCTGGGCGCGGCAGAGCACGTCCTGCTCCTCGACCTCCACCACATCGTCTCGGACGGCTGGTCGATGGGCGTGTTGGTGCGGGAGATCGCGGCCCTCTACGGCGCGGCGCTCGCCGGGGGTCCCTCGCCGCTCCCCGAGCTGCCCGTCCAGTACGCCGACTTCGCCGTCTGGCAGCGGAGCTGGCTGCAGGGGGAGGAGCTGGAGCGGCAGATCGCCTACTGGCGGCGGCGGCTGGCCGGCGTCCCGCCCGTCCTCGAGTTGCCGGCGGACCGGCTGCGCCCGGCCACGCCCACCCGCCGCACCGGCCGTCTGCTCGCCGCCTTCGGCGCCGATCTCGCGGGCGAGCTGGCTCGCCTCGCCCATCGGCACGAGGCGAGCCTGTTCATGGTCCTGCTGGCCGGGCTCCAGGCGCTGCTGGGGCGCGTCACCGGCCAGGACGACATCCCCGTCGGTTCGCCGGTCGCCAACCGCAACCGGGGGGAGATCGAGCCGCTGATCGGCTTCTTCGTCAACACCCTGGTGCTGCGCGGCGACGTCGCGGGCGATCCGGCCTTCACCGAGCTGCTCGCCCGGGTGCGGCAGATGGCCCTGGAGGCCTACGCTCACCAGGACCTCCCCTTCGAGCGGCTGGTGGAGGAGCTGCAGCCAGAGCGCCGGCTCTCGGTGCCCCCGCTGTTCCAGGTCCTCTGCGCGCTGCAGAACGCTCCCATGGACCGCGCGGAGCTGCGGGGCCTCTCCCTCGAGGCGCTCGACGTCTGGACCGGCGTCACGCCATTCGACCTCGAGCTGAGCTTCATGGAAGGGCGGGACGGCGAGCCCCTCCGCGTCCTGGCGCTCTACAACGCCGACCTGTTCGATCCGCCCACGGTCCTGCGCCTGATCACCCACCTGGAGGCCCTGTTCCGGGGGGCGGTGGCCGGCGGCGGCCGGCCGGTCTCGGAGCTGCCCCTCTTCTCACCGGCCGAGCGGGCGCAACTCGTCCGGGAATGGAACGACACCCGGCGGGACGACCTCCGGGAGCTGCCGCTGCACCGCCTGTTCGAGGCGTGGGCCGCCGCGGCGCCGGACGCCCTGGCCGTGCTGGCGGCCACGGGGGAGAGCCTCACCTATGGCGAGCTCGACCTGCGGGCCGGCCGCCTGGCCAGCCGGCTCCGCGGTCTCGGCGTCGGTATCAGCGGCGGCGGCCCCGAGACCCGGGTGGCGGTCGCCTCCGGCCGCCGCCCGCACCTGGTGGTGGGCGTCCTCGCCGTCCTCAAGGCTGGGGGGGCGTACGTGCCGATCGATCCGGAGTATCCCGCGGAGCGGATCGCCATGATGCTGGGGGACTCCGGGGCGGCGGTGCTGCTGGCGGAGGAGCGGCTGCGCGAGCGGCTGCCGAAGGGGACGGCGCGCTTCGTGCCGCTCGACGGTGCCGGCCTGGAGGAGGCTCCTCCGGCGGCGTCCGCGGTGTCTGCGGAAGCCGATCCGCTCGCCGCGGCCTACGTCATCTACACCTCGGGCTCGACCGGGCGGCCGAAGGGTGTGGTGGTGCCCCACCGCGCCATCTCCCGCTACGTCCAGATCATGATCGAGATGTGCGGCTTCGCCCCGGGCGACCGCGTGCTGCAGTTCTCCTCTCCCAGCTTCGACACCAGTGTCGAGGAGATCTGGTGCGCGCTGGGGTCCGGGGCGGCCCTGGTGCTGCGCTCCTCCGAGGCGGCCGGCTCCATCCCGCTCTTCGTGGACGAGCTGGAGCGCCAGGGAGTCACGGCGGCGAGCCTGCCGACCGCCTTCTGGCACGAGATCGCCGCCGCGCTGGGGGAGGGGAGCGCCGCCCTGTCGCCGGCGTTCCGGCTGCTGATCATCGGCGGCGAGGAGGCTCAAGCCCATCGCCTGGCCGCCTGGAACCGTGGCACCGGCGGGCGGGTGCGGCTGCTGAGCTCCTACGGCCCCACGGAGACGACGGTCGCCTCGACCTACTCCTCGCTGGGCCGCTGGGAGGAGGGGGAACCGGAGCCCCTCGGGCGGCCCATCGCCGACATCCGGCATTACGTGGTGGACCACGGCCTCGGGCTGGTCCCGGCCGGCGTCTGGGGGGACCTGCTGGTCGGCGGCTCCGGCGTCGCCCGCGGCTACCTCGGCCGGCCCGACCTGACGGCCGAGCGCTTCCTCCCCGACGCCTGGAGCGGTGAGCCGGGCGCCCGGGTCTACCGCTCCGGCGACCTCGTCCGCCTGCGGCGGGACGGCGACCTTCAGTTCGGCGGCCGCATCGACCTTCAGATCAAGGTGCGCGGCTTCCGCGTCGAGCCCGGCGAGGTCGAGGACGCCCTCGGCACCTGCCCGGGGGTCCGCGACGCCGCGGTGGTGGCGAGCCTCACCCCCACCGGCAACTCGCTGCTGGCGTGCGTCGTCGCCGCGGATCCCGCCGACGCTCCCACCCCGGCCGGCCTGCGGGCCTTCCTGGCGGAGCGGCTGCCGGCCCACCTGGTGCCGGCGGCGTTCGCCGTGCTGCCGCGGCTCCCCCTGACACCGAACGGCAAGGTGGACCGCCGCGCCTTGGAGCGGCTTCGCCCGGATGGCGCGGAGGGGGACGAGAAGAGCGTGTCCGTGCCGCCGCGGACCCCGGTCGAGGAGTGGATCGCCCGCATCTGGAAGGAGATCCTCGGCGTCGAAACCGTGGGGCGGAACGACAACTTCTTCGCCCTCGGCGGTCACTCGCTGGCGGCCACCCGCCTGGTCTCCCGCCTCAAGTCCGCACTCGGCGCGGATGTCCCCTTGCAGGCAGTCTTCGAGGCGCCGACGCTGGCCGACCTGGCCTTCCGCTTCGTCGAGCCCGCCCTAGGAGCGCGCGTCTTCTCCTCCCGGGGGCCGGTGCGGCTGGCGTGGGGGGAGGAGCGGGCAGCCCCGCTCTCGTTCGCGCAGGAGCGGTTCTGGTTCCTGGATCGCCTGCAGCCGGGCAACGCGGCCTACAACATTCCCACCGCCCTGCGGGTGGAAGGGGAGCTGTCGCAGGCGCTCCTGGAGGCGATCCTCGGCGAGGTGGTGCGCCGTCACGAAGCCCTGCGCACGTCCTTCGAAGAGCGCGCGGGCTATCCGGTGCAGGTCATCGCGCCGCCCGACCGCTGGGGCATGCCGCTCGCCGACTTATCCGGGCTGCCGGAGGAGGCGCGGCTGGCCGAGGCGCGCCGGCTGGCCTCGGCGGAGGCGGCCTGGCCGTTCGATCTCGCGCGGGGCCGCCTGCTGCGCGCCGTCCTCTTGCGGCTGGCCGCTGCCGAGCATGCCCTGCTGCTCACCATGCACCACATCGTCTCGGACGGCTGGTCGATGGGCGTGCTCGTCCACGAGATCGTGGCGCTGTACGTGGCGGCCCTCGCCGGCCGCCCCTCTCCCCTGCCGGAGCTCCCCCTCCAGTACGTCGACTTCGCGGTCTGGCAGCGCGGGTGGCTGGCGGGGGAGGAGCTGGAGCGCCAGCTCTCCTACTGGCGGCGGCGGCTGGACGGCGCGCCGGTCTCGCTCGACCTGCCGGTGGACCGGCCGCGCCCGGCGGTGCCGACCTACCGCGGCTCCCGGGTGCATGCCGTGCTCGGCCCGGAGACCCTGGACGAGCTGAAGCGGTTCTCCCTCCGTCACGAGGCGACTCTGTTCATGGTCGTCCTGGCTACCTTCCAGGCGCTCCTGCGCCGCCTCACCGGGCAGGAGGACATCCAGGTGGGCTCGCCGATCGCCAACCGCAACCGGGAGGAGATCGAGCCGCTGATCGGCTTCTTCGTCAATACCCTGGTGCTGCGCGGCGATCTCACGGGCGATCCGCCTTTCCGCGAGTTGCTGGCCCGCGTCCGCCGCGCCACCCTGGAAGCCTACGACCACCAGGACCTCCCGTTCGAGCTTCTCGTCGAGAAGCTGCGGCCGCAGCGCCACCTCTCGGCGAACCCGCTCTTTCAGGTGATCTGCGCGGTGCAGAACACGCCTTCGGAGAGCATGGACCTGGAGGGGCTCTCCTTCGCCCCGCTGGAGTTCGACCTGCCGTTCGCGCAGTTCGATTTCGAGCTCAACGTCTGGGAGGTGGAGAGATCGCTCGCCCTCAGCTTCACCCACAGTTCCGAGCTGTTCGACGCCACCACCGCGCAGCGGATCGCCGGGCTCCTCGAAACGCTGCTGCGGGGAGTGCTGGCCGACGACGGCCGGCGGCTTTCCGGGCTGCCGCTGCTGCCGGCGGCGGCGCGCCACCAGCTCGTGGTCGAGTGGAACGACACCGGGGTCCCGGAGGCGCCGCCGAGCGTCGTGGAGCGCTTCGCGGCCCAGGTCGCGGCGGCCCCGCACGCCCTCGCCCTGGAGGCCGGCGGCGAGCGCCTGACCTACGCCGAGCTGGACCGCCGGGCCAACCGGCTGGCCCACCGGCTGCGGCGGCTGGGGGTGGGACCGGAGGTCGCCGTGGGCCTGTTCGCCGAGCGCTCGGCGGCGATGGTGGCCGGCCTGCTGGGGATCTGGAAGGCGGGCGGCGCCTACCTCCCGCTCGATCCGGCGCACCCGCCGGCCCGCCTGGCCTACCTGCTGGAGGACTCCCAGGTGCCGGTGATCGCCGCCGGCGTCGGCCTCGCGGACGCCCTGCCGCTGAATTCGGCCCGCATCGTGCGGCTCGACGACGAGGACCTGGTGGGAGAGAGCGACCGGCCGCCGGCGGGACTGCCCGGGCCGGGCGATCTGGCCTACCTGATCTACACCTCGGGGACCACGGGGAGGCCCAAGGCCGTCCTGGTGGAGCATGGGAACCTGGCGGCCACGCTGGCCGCCGTGCAGGCGGCCTTCGGCTTCGGGCCGGACGACCGGATGCCCTGCATCGCCTCGTTCACATTCGACATCTTCCTGTTTGAGCTGCTGGGCCCGCTGCTCGCGGGAGGCACCTCCGTCCTGCTGCCGTTGCGCCCGACGCTGGACCTCGACCGCTTGGTGGGCGAGTTGGGCGCGGCGACGCTGCTCCACGCCGTGCCGGCGGTGATGCGCCAGATCCTGGAGGTGGTGCGGCGCCGGGGAGCGGCGGCGCCGCGGCTGCGGGCGCTGTTCACCGGCGGCGACGCCGTGCCGGCGGACCTCCTCGCCGACCTGCGCGCGGCCTTCCCGGGAGCGGCGGTCTGGGAGCTCTATGGCCCCACCGAGACCGCGATCGTCTGCACCGCCTGGCCCGTCCCCGCCGGCGGCCCCGAGCGCTCGCTGCTCGGCCGCCCCTTCGCCGGGGCGGAGATCCACGTCCGCGACGCCGACGGCAACCCCGTGCCAATCGGTGTGCCGGGGGAGATCTGGATCGGCGGCTCCGGCGTGACCCGCGGCTACTGGCGGCGGGGCGACCTCACCGCCGAGCGGTTCGCGCCGGCCGCCGGCCGCCGCGCCTTCCGCAGCGGCGACCGTGCCCGCCGCCTGCCGGACGGCAACCTGGAGTTCCTGGGCCGCGACGACCAGCAGGTGAAGGTGCGCGGCTTCCGCATCGAGCTGGGGGAGGTGGAGGCGGCCCTGCTGCGCCGCCCTGAGGTGGAGGAGGCCGTAGTGACGCCCCGCGAGCTGACTCCCGGAGCCGGCCGCCAGCTCGTGGCCTATGTCGTGCCGCGGGCGGACGCCGGCGGCGCGGAGCCCCCGGAGGAGGAGTCGGAGCACGTCGCCCAATGGCGGACCCTCTACGACGTGACCTACGGCAAGAGCGCCGCCGTCGATCCAACCTTCGACACCGAGGGCTGGAACAGCACCTACACCGGCCTGCCGATTCCCGCCGCGGAGATGCGCGAATGGGTGGATGGGACGGTCGAGCGCGTCCTCGCCCTGCATCCCCGCCGCGTCCTGGAGGTGGGGTGCGGCACCGGCCTGCTGCTTTTCCGCGTCGCTCCGCGCTGCGAGCTCTACCGCGCCACCGATTTCTCGCCAGTCGCTCTCGACGGCCTGCGGCGCCGGATGGACGAGGCGGGGCTCGGCCTGCCGCAGGTGGAGCTGGTGGAGGCCCGGGCGGACGACTGGAACGGCGTGGCGCCGGGGAGCTTCGACCTGGTGATCCTCAACTCCGTCGTCCAGTACTTCCCGGACGTCCACTACCTGCTGCACGTGCTGGAGGGGGCCGCGCGGGCCCTGCGGCCGGGCGGCGCGATCTTCGTCGGCGACGTGCGGAACCTGGAGCTCCTGGACGCCCTGCACGTCTCGGTCGAGCTGTTCCGGGCGCCTGATTCCCAGAGCGCCGCCGAGCTGCGCCGGCGGGTGCGCCGGCGGGTGGCGGACGAGGAGGAGCTGCTGCTGGCGCCGGGCTTCTTCCCGGCCGTGGCGGCGGCCCTGCCGGAACTCGGCGGCGCCGCGTTGCTGCCCAAGCAGGGGAGCCACCTCAACGAGCTGACCCGGTTCCGCTACGACGCCATCCTGTTCGCCCGCTTCGCCGACACCGGCGCGCCCGTGCCGGGGGCGGAGACCGCGGGCTCCCTGACCCGGGTCATGAAATCCCGGCTCCCTGCCGAGACGGCGGCCGCCCTCTCTCTCCTGCCGGACGCGGATGAGGAGCTGCCGGAGCCCCCGGCGACCCGGCGGCCGTGGAGCGCCTACGCCAACGCTCCCCTGCGCGGCAAGCGGGCGCGGCGCCTGGCGTCGGAGCTGCGGCGCGCCCTCCAGGCCGAGTTGCCGGACTACATGGTGCCTGCGCACATCGTCGTGCTCGACGCCCTGCCGCTGACCCCCCATGGCAAGGTCGACCGGGCGGCGCTGCCCGAGCCGGATCTCCAGGTCGGCGGCTCCGGCGAGCCGCCGCGCACGCCGGCCGAGGCGGCCATGGCGGGCCTCTGGCGGGAGGTGCTGGGGCTCGACGAGGTGGGCCGCGAGGACGACTTCTTCGAGCTGGGTGGGCATTCGCTGCTGGCGACCCAGCTCGTGGCCCGCGCCCGCGAGGCCTTCGGCGTCGAGGTGCCGTTGCGCGCCATCTTCGATACCCCCACCGTGGCGGCCCTGGCGGCCTGGATCGAGCCCGCCTTCAGGCCCGCCGGCGAGCCGGATGACTCCGCTCCGGCCGCTGCCGCGCGGCCGGCCACGGCGCCGCCGCCGCTGGTGCCGCGGCCGGCGGGGGAGGCGGCGCCGCTCTCCTTCGGCCAGGAGCGCCTCTGGTTCCTGGACCGCCTGGAGCCCGGCAACACGGCGTTCAACATGGGCTCGTCCCTGCGCCTGCGCGGCCGGCTGGACGCCCGGGCCCTGGAGCGGGCGCTGAACGAGGTTCTGCGCCGGCACGAGGCGCTGCGAGTGAGCTTCGCCGAGATCGACGGCCGGCCGGTGCAGCGCACCGCTCCCGTCCAGCGGCTCCCGCTGCCGGTCCTCGACCTCTCGCGCCTGCCGGGGCCGGCCCGCGAGGCCGAGGCCGAACGCGTGGCGCAGGCCTCCCTGGCCTCCCCCTTCGACCTGGAGACCGGCCCGCTGGTGCGCGCCTCGCTGCTGCGCCTGGCCCCGGACCTCCACCTCTTCGTGCTGGAGATCCACCACATCGTCTCCGACGGCTGGTCCGCGGCGGTGATGGACCGCGAGCTGATCGCCCTCTACGACGCCTTCGCCGCCGGCAGGCCCTCGCCGCTGCCGCCGCTGCCCATCCAGTATGGGGATTTCGCCCGCTGGCAGCGCGAGTGGCTGCGCGGGGAGGCCCTGGAGGCGCAGCTCGCCTACTGGCGCGGCAAGCTGGGGGGAAGCCTGGAGCCGCTCGACCTGCCCACCGACCGGCCACGGCCGGCCGTCCAGACCTTCCGGGGCGGCAGCCTGCCCTTCGAGATCCCGGCGGCGACCGGCCGCGCTCTCCAGGCGCTCTCCCGCCAGCAGGGCGCCAGCCTGTTCATGACCCTACTCGCCGCTTTCCAGGCGCTGCTCTCGCGCCTCTCCGGCCAGGAGGAAATCGTGGTGGGCTCGCCCATCGCCGGGCGCCGGCACGTCGAGACCGAGGGGCTGATCGGCTTCTTCCTCAACACGCTGGCCCTGCGCACCGATCTCGGCGGCGATCCGACCTTCCGCGAGCTGCTGGACCGCGTGCGGGAGACCACGCTGGGGGCCTACGAGCATCAGGACATCCCCTTCGAGGCCCTGCTGGCCGAGCTGCGGCCGGAGCGCGACCTCTCGCGCACGCCGGTGTTCCAGGTCTTCTTCAACATGCTGAACCTCCCCTCCGAGGAGGTCCGCCTGGCCGATCTGGAGATCGGCTGGGGACCGGCCGCGGAGCCGGAGGCGAAGTTCGACCTCACCCTCTACCTCAGCGAGCGGGCGGGCACGGTCACCGCCAACCTGGTCTACAACGCCGACCTGTTCGACGCGGCGCGCATGGAGGAGCTGCTGCGGCAGTACCGGACGGTGCTGGAGCGGGCCGCCCTGGAGCCGGACGTCCGCGTCCGCGAGATCTCCCTGGTGACGGCGGAGGGCGCGGCCATCCTCCCTGATCCCCTCCAGCCGCTGGGCGCCGAGTGGCGCGGCGCCGTCCACGAGCTGTTTCTGGCGGAGGCCCGCCGGCACCCCGAGCGCTTGGCCGTGACCGATCCGCAGGGGAGCTGGAGCTACGGCGAGCTGGCCGACGCCGCCGGGCGTCTCGCCGCCCACCTGCGGGCGGCCGGGCTGGAGCCGGGGGACCGCGTGGCGATCTGGGCCCACCGCAGCGCCCCCGTGGCCTGGGCGGTGATGGCCACGCTGGCCGCGGGCGGCGCCTTCGTGATGCTCGATCCGGCCTATCCGGCGGCGCGCCTGGTGGAGATCCTGCGCCTCGCCGCGCCGCAGGCCTGGCTGGCGCTGGCCGACGCCGGCGCAGTCCCGGGCGAGGTGGAGGCTCTGCTCGCCGGCTGGGAGGCGGAGGGCCGCCTGCTCGGGCGCGCCGTGCTGCCGGGCGGCGGTCCGGTATCAGCGGGGGTAGCCGATCTGCTGGCGGCGCTGCCCTCCCCCATGGAACCCGTCGCCACCGGTCCCACCGATCTCGCCTTCGTGGCGTTCACCTCGGGCTCGACCGGCGTTCCCAAGGGCATCCTCGGGCTCCACGGCCCGCTGTCGCACTTCCTGCCCTGGCAGCGCGAGCGCTTCGGGCTCGACCGCGAAGACCGCTACAGCCTGCTCTCCGGGCTGGCGCACGATCCGCTGCAGCGCGACCTCTTCACCGCGCTCTGCACGGGCGCCACGCTGTGTGCTCCGGATCCGGAGGAGATCTTCGTTCCGGGCCGGCTGGCGGCCTGGGCGGCGCGGCAGGGGATCACCATCGCCCACCTGACCCCGGCCATGGGGCAGGTGCTGACCGAGCCACCCGGGGATGGGAGCGCCCCCACGTCCATCCCGTCGCTGCGCTACGTCCTCCTGGTGGGCGACGTGCTCACCCGGCTCGACGTCGACCGCCTCCGCCGGCTGGCGCCGGCGGTGGCCTGCGTCAACCTCTACGGCAGCACGGAGACGCAGCGCGCGGTCGGCTACCACGTGGTCGAGCCGGACGCCGGAGCGGCCGGGCAGCGCTCGCGGCAGGTGCTGCCGCTGGGCCGCGGGATGGAGGACGTCCAGATCCTGATCGTCAACGCCGAAACGCGGCTGGCGGGCGTCGGCGAGGTGGGCGAGATCTGGATGCGCAGCCCCCATCTCGCCCGCGGCTATCTGGGCGACGCGGCGCTGACGCGGGAGCGCTTCCTGGTGAACCCGTTCACGGGTGAAGAAGGAGACCGCGTCTACCGCACGGGCGACCTCGGCCGCTATCTGCCCAACGGCGAGGCCGTCTTCGCCGGCCGGGCGGACCAGCAGGTCAAGATCCGCGGCTTCCGCATCGAGACCGGTGAGATCCAGGCCGCGATCGGCCGCCTGGACGGGGTGCGGGAGTCGGTGGTGGTGCTCCGCGAGGAGCGGGGGGAGCGCTACCTCGCGGCCTACGTGGTGCCCGAGCCCGGCGCCGAGCCGGGGATCGCCGGCCGGCTGCGGCCGTTCCTCGCCTCCCGGCTGCCCGACTACATGGTGCCGGCCGCCTTCGTCGAGCTGCCGGCGCTGCCGCTCACCCCCAACGGCAAGATCGACCGCCGGGCGCTGCCGGCGCCGCAGCGGCAGGCCACGGCGGCCGGCGCGGCGCCGCGGAACCCGGTGGAAGAGCGGCTCGCCGGCCTCTGGGCCGACCTGCTGCGCCTCGACCGCGTGGGCGTCCACGACAACTTCTTCGAGCTGGGCGGCCACTCGCTGCTGGCCATCCAGCTCGTCTCGCGCGTCCGCGGCGCCTTCCGGGTCGAGCTGCCGCTGCGGACCATCTTCGAGGCGTCGACGATCGCCGACCTGGCGGCCTGGATCGAGCGAGCCCAGCAAGCCGCCGGGGAACACTCCGCGGCGCCGCCGATCCTTCCCGTCCGCCGCGACCGGCCGCTGCCGCTCTCCTTCGCGCAGGAGCGGCTCTGGTTCCTCTACCTGCTGGCGCCGGAGAGCCCGGTCTACAACATGACGACGGCGGTGCGGCTCGCCGGCCGGCTGGATGTCGGCGCTCTCGCCGCCGCCCTCTCCGAGGTGCTGCGCCGCCACGAGGCGCTCCGCACGACCTTCCGGACCACGGCCACGGGTGCCGTGCAGGGGATTCACCCGTGGTCCCCGCCGCCTCACCCGTTGATCGACCTCTCAGGGCTGCCGGCGGAAACCCGTGAGGCCGAGGCGCGCGGCATCGCCGCCGAGGAGGGGAGCCGGCCGTTCGACCTCGAGCGCGGGCCCTTGCTGCGCGCCCTGCTCCTGCGCCTGGCGGATGAGAATCACGTGGCGCTGTGGAGCACGCACCACATCAGCTCGGACGCCTGGTCCCTCAACGAGGTGCTCGTCCCCGAGCTGATCCGCCTCTACGCGGCCTACGCCCAGGGCCGGCCCTCGCCGCTGCCCGGGCTGCCGGTGCAGTACGCCGACTACGCCGTATGGCAGCGGGAGTGGCTGCGCGGAGCGGTGCTGGAGGAGCAGATCGGCTACTGGCGGCGGCAACTCGCCGGCCTCACTCCCCTGGAGCTGCCGGCCGACCGCCCACGCCCCCCGGCCCCCTCCGGCCGTGGCGGCAGCCGGGCCTGGGAGCTGCCAGCCGGAGGCGTGGAATCCTTGAGCCGGTTGGCCCGGCAGGGGGACGCCACGCTCTTCATGGCCCTCTTCGCGGCATTCGCCGCGCTGCTCCACAAGGAGACCGAGGCGGCCGAGGTGCCGGTGGGCATGCCGGTCGCCAGCCGCTCGCGCAGCGAGATCGAAGGCCTGATCGGCTTCTTCGTCAACACCCTGGTGCTGCGCGGCGAGCTGGCGGGAGATCCCGACCTGCCGGCTCTCCTCGCCCGCTCGCGCGGCACCGTGCTCGGCGCCCTCTCGCACCAGGACCTCCCCTTCGAGCGGCTGGTGGACGAGCTGGGCCTGCCGCGCAACCCGCACCGCCCGCCGCTGCTGCGGGTGGTGTTCCAGCTCCAGACGACCCTCCAGGCCGCTTCGGCGGCGGCGGGGGGTGGGCCGGTCCTCTCCCTGGCCCCGTTCGAGGCGACCGCCGAGGCCGCCAAGTTCGATCTGGTGGTCCATCTCTTCGAGACGGCGGGGGAGGTCGGCGGCTTCTTCCGTTACGACGCGGACCTCTTCGACGACTCCACGATCGCGCGGCTGGCGGGGCATTTCACCATCCTGCTGGCGGCCTGGACCGGCGAGCCGGGGCTCCCTCTCTCGCAGGTGCCGCTGCTCTCGCCGGCGGAGCGCCACCAGCTCCTCGTCGAGTGGAACCCGGCCGCCGCCGTGGACCGCGAGCGGATGGGCCTGCACCGCCGGTTCGAGGCCCAGGTGGACCGCGCGCCCGAAGCTCTAGCCGTCTCCGTGGGTGGCGAGAGTCTCACCTACGGCGAGCTGGACCGGCGCGCCAACCGGCTCGCCCGCCATCTCCGGGCAGCCGGCGCGCGGCCGGGCGATCGGGTGGCCCTCCTGCTG
>DASWRX010000118.1:0-6536 GCA_036402955.1 Thermoanaerobaculia bacterium | reverse complement strand
GCCGCTGGCTTCAGATATTCTCGTGATACGACTTGGAGTAACGTAGTCCATGGCGGTCGTCACGAATCCGGCACCGCGGCCTGCTGCGGATAGTAGATCGGCTCTTCGGGGTCGCGGTGCCAGTCGTATTCAGCGGCTTGGGCCGCCACTTCGGCGATGGCGCGGCCGGCGAGGCGCTTGACGAGGTAGAAGCCCATGTCGGTGCCGGCGGAGACGCCCGCGGAGGTGACATAGCGGCCCGCGTCAACCCAGCGCGAGACGTTGTCCCATTGAACGCGCGCGCCGAATCCGGTCACCCATCCAAAGGCCGCGTGATTCGTGGCGGCCGGCTTGCCGTCGACGAGCCCGGCAGCCGCCAGGACCGCGGCACCGGTGCAGACGGACGTCATGACCGCGACCCGCTCGTCCATCAACCGCACCCACTGGAGGAACGCACGCTTTTCTTCCGGATGATCGTCGGCGAGCAGGACGCGCGTGCCACCGCCCCCGGGGATCATCAACAGATCGATCTTCTGTTCGAGCGCCTCATCGCGAAAATAGTCCGGCGCCACTCGCGGACCGTTCATGCTCTTCACCGGTGCCGGCGTCGCTCCCCCTCCGTCCGGCTTGCACTGATTTGAGATGAGCACCACCTCGAACGGGTACGGCGGATCGCTGGAGTAGCTCGTGCCGATGAAGCGCGAGATGCTGAACGCCTCGACGAACCCCCATACGTCGAGGGGCTCGAAGCCCTCGAACACCAGAATACCGATGCGCAGCGTACGGGGGAAAGGATTCCCGTCTCTCATGGCCACCTCCTGATTTCAGCTACGTTGAGCGCATCCTGGATGACGCTCCCGCGCGGTGTGCGACCGTGTCAGTCCATGTCGGACCGCGTCAGGCGTGGCCGAGATCCCCTCAGCCGCCGAGCCTCGACACGATCTTCGACGCCAGGTCCTTTTCCCGTGCGAGCCCGTGATCTGGCAAGTGGTCGATCTTGGGACCGTTCAACACCAGGAGAAAACCCTTGCTCCCCTTGCGGACGTAGAGGAGGGAGCCGTTCGAGCCGTTCAGGTTCAGCGCCTCATCGCCTACGCCGGACACCGGCGCGGGAACACTGCGGGATGTTGCCGCTGCTTTCATCGACTGCCATTCGCCCACGGTCAGATCAGCACCGGCCGAGAAGTCATCCGCGGAGCGCGTGCACATCCCCAGAACGCTGTTTTCCGTGGCTTTCGGAAGCGCTTGCCCCACAGCGGCCTCAGCCTCTGGCTGGGTCATCAATTCACAGGCCTTGATCGACGAGCCGGCAGGACCGCCGCCCGTCGCGGGAGCGGACTTGCCGGCCTCCGTGAGACCTTGTGCCGGCTTGTCGGCCCCACACGCACCGAGTGTCACCGCCGTCGCCAGGATAGCGATCCACGGCACTGCCTTGAAATGGAAACGCGATGTCATGAGCTTCCGCACGATTCCTCCTTCCAGGAACGCTGATCCGATGGTGGACCCCATTGTCGTCATTGTCAAGGTAAGCTTCGGTCGTCAGGTACGACGAGACCTTTCGTTAAGAGCACGGCGAAGATTGCCGTGAGAAAATAAATCAAATAAATGACACCCGTCATCCTGGTCGATCACGGGCTCGTTCTCCTCGTTCTCCGGCCCGACGCAATGTATTTAGTAACTTCTATTCTTTAGGGTGGCACTGGTGAGGGCGGAACTGAAGAAGGCGCTGGTAATCGGCGGCGGCCAGATCGCCGTCCATGGCCGGAGTGTAGCGTATGGAGAACCATCGTGCTACGATAACTCGCGCCGTAATATAAGCGGCGTTGTCCCTGCGCGAGGATTCCGTGAACGGTCAGACCGACGAGCTCTCTCACCCCAAGCCGCATCAGCAACGAGACGAGCTGGCGGACTTCAGCACCGACCGCCGCGTCCTTGTGCTCTCCGGCTTGGCCGTGGGAATCGGCGTGGCGGCGGCGCTGGTGGCCTACGCGCTGGTCTGGCTGATCGCGGTCATCACGAACCTCGCCTATTACCAGCGCTTCTCCTCCCAATTCGTGTCGCCGGCCGGCAATCACCTGGGGGGTTGGGCGGTGCTGGTACCGGTGATCGGCGGCCTGGTGATCGGCCTGATGGCGCGCTACGGCTCCGAGAAGATCCGCGGCCACGGTATCCCCGAGGCGCTGGAAGCCATCCTCATCGGCCGGAGCCGCGTCGAGCCCAAGGTCGCCGTGCTCAAGCCGGTCTCCTCGGCGCTTTCCATTGGCACCGGCGGCCCGTTCGGCGCCGAGGGGCCCATCATCATGACCGGCGGCGCCGTGGGCTCGCTGATCGCCCAGCTCTTCCATCTCTCTTCGGCGGAGCGTAAGACGCTGCTGGTCGCCGGCGCCGCCGGCGGCATGGCGGCCATCTTTGCCACGCCGATGGCGGCGGTGTTGCTGGCCGTCGAGCTGCTGCTGTTCGAGTGGAAGCCGCGCAGCTTCATCCCGGTGGCGGTCGCCGCGGTCGTCGCGGCGGTGGTGCGGGTGCCGTTGCTCGGCGCCGGGCCGATCTTCCCGGTCCCCGGCCATGCCGTCCTGGGGGCCGAGACGCTTGGATTCGCCGTCGCCGTCGGACTGCTGGCCGGTGTGGCGTCGGGGTTGTTGACCGCTCTCGTCTACGCCTGCGAGGACCTCTTCGCCAAGCTGCCGGTGCACTGGATGTGGTGGCCGATCCTCGGCGGCCTGGCGGTAGGCGTCGGCGGCCTGCTCGACCGGCGCGTGCTGGGGGTGGGTTACGACACCATTCAGGATCTGCTCGCCGGACATCTCACCGGCGGCTCGGCTGCGTCGCTGCTCTTCGTCAAAGCCGTGGTCTGGGCCGTGGCCCTGGGGTCGGGCACTTCGGGAGGCGTGCTCGCGCCGCTCCTCATCATGGGCGGCGGTCTGGGAGTCTTGGAATCCGGGCTGATTCCGGTCGGCGATGCCGGGCTATGGGCCATGGTCAGCATGTCGGCGATGATGGGCGGCACGATGCGGTCTCCGCTGACGGCGATCCTCTTCACCGCCGAGCTCACTCACGATTGGAACGTGCTGCCGGCCCTGCTGGTGGGAGCGGTCGTGGCGCACGGCACGACCGTCCTGCTGCTGCGTCGCTCGATCCTCACCGAGAAGCTCGCCCGGCGCGGCCATCACCTGGTGCGTGAGTACAGCGTCGATCCTTTTGAGGTCCACCGCATCGCCGAGGTCATGGATCGCGGCGTCGTGACCATCCCGGCGACGATGACGGTGGCCGAGCTGTCCGCCCGCATCGCCGCCGGCGACCCGGCTCTGTCCGGCCGCCAGGGTATCCCCATCGTCGACGCGCGAGGCGAGCTGGCGGGGATCATCACTCGCAGCGATCTGATGCGGGCGATGGAGAGCGAGCAGGGGCGAGCCGCGGGCGTGCTGGAGGCCGGCACGCGGGACCTGATCGTCGCCTATCCCGACGAGCTCCTGCGCGACGCCGTGGCGCGCATGTTGGCGCACGACATCGGCCGGTTGCCGGTCGTCGATCGGCACGACCATCGCCGCTTGCTGGGATATCTGGGCCGCGCCGGCATCATGCGGGCGCGGGTGCGGCTCTTCCAGGAAGAGAACCTGCGCGAGCGGGGAGTCGAGTCTTAAAGAGCTCTCAAGGCTGCGGATTCTCCAAGCGGATTATCCAAGCGCCTGGTACCCAGTTCCCAGCACCGTCACCCAGCCAAGTTCGACCGCTGGATTCCGCTCGAAATGCGAGTGATTTCATCGATACACGCTTCCACGTGGATCATGACTGGGTCGTTGGCGTACTCGCGAGGCTGATCGTCATGAATCTCACGGAGTGACCGAGCGATCTGATCGGGCGCGTTGAGGCCCTGCTCCGCCACAGCGAGAAGGTCTCGCGACAACTGATGGAGGAAGCCGGATCGTTCGGCGTCGTTCCGCGTCGAAACCGCTTCATCGTCGACATACTCGATCAGCAGTCCGAGCATCGCTTCTGGGTCAGACCAATCGATGAGAGTCATGACATGTCCGTGCGTCGCGCCGCCGCCGCCGCCGCAGGATCGAGCTCCCTGGCTTCGGCTCGTATTTTAACATGCCTGCGAATCGACATGCTACTCGCTCGGAAGAGGTTCGGAGACCCCCAGGTCCCGTCCCGGGCCTGTTCGCCATCAA
Organism: Thermoanaerobaculia bacterium; assembly: GCA_036402955.1. Taxonomy (GTDB): domain Bacteria; phylum Acidobacteriota; class Thermoanaerobaculia; order Multivoradales; family UBA5704; genus DATARR01. The sequence goes on along the minus strand of DASWRX010000118.1, from coordinate 2,385 downwards.
GTGTGCTAGAATTGACTGAAACATGCGGGCGACCGCAAAGGAGAGGCGACATGTCGAACAGCATCGTCGAGAACGGCGTGAAGCTCGTAGGCGAGAGGTTCCTCCCCGGAGCCAGCCTAATGGTGGACGGCGACGTCAAAGGTGGCCTCGCCCACGCCGCCCTCGGAGTCGTCGCGCTGGCCACCCTGGGACCCCTGGGCTGGTTCGCCATCGCAGCCGATTCCTACTCGAAATCCGTCACCGGCAAGGGCCTGATCGATCATCTGTCCTCGGGCTCGCCGGCCCGCGGCGCCTGAGCCTATCGTCGTGGAATCGCTTTAGACATCAGCCCCAGTGCAACAGTGCCTGTTAGCTCGAGGAGCCTCTTCACTGCCACCCTCTTCGCGAGCGTCGGCGCTAACGACGCATCGCGCTCCGGCGAAAGGTTCGTGCCCCTTCACTTCCCCTGGATGAACTCCCCGATGTCTCTCGACAACTGCTCGAGCGAACCCTGGTTGAGATACATCATGTGCCCCGCCGGGTAGCTCCGGATCGTCACCCGCGCCGGGTCGATGCCGCTGTGGTGCAGCATGTAGACGTTGGCGAAGTAGGCCGTCGCCAGGTCGTAGTAGCCGTTGGCGGTGAACACGCGCAGCGCCTCATTGTCCTTGGTGCCCTGCGCCAGGTCGCCGGTGACGTCGACGAAGCCGGCGAAGGCGCCGGCCGCGTTCTTCTGCCGTTTCCAGCTCTGGTTGGCCTCGCCGTTCTGAGGCAGGTAGGGCTCCTGGATATCGGCGCCGAGCTCATCGCGCAGATACTGGTGAAAGAGCGAGATGTAGATCGGCCCCGTCTTGGCGTCGAACGGGTCGCTGTTGGGGAATGCCGCTGTGTTGTCGAGCTCCTTCTGCGCGTAACGAGTGTCGAGGAGGCCGGTGGCCATCCCCTCGTCGCGCAGCAGCTCCTTGGCGAAGCGGGGCGCGTAGAGGCGCAGGTTGCTGTTGAGAATGTACTGCTTGGACACGCCCGTGTATCGGTGCAGCTTGTCGGCGATCTGGCCCTTCTCCGCCGCCGAGAGCGAGTCGCCGCGGAAGAGGTCCTGCAGGTACTCGCCGGAGGCGAACTGCTCGACCTCGGTGAGCAGCGCCTGCAGGCTCGGCCAGGAATCCGGGAGCTTCTTGTGGTACCACGCCGTCGCGGCGAGCGTCGGCAGGTGCGTGGCGAAGGTGAGATCGTTGCCGTTGGTGTTGAAGGGCAGGGCGGCCATGTTGATCGCCGGCGAGATGAGGATCACGCCGTTGAGGCCAATGTTCATCTGCCCCTGGAGCCGCGGCACGAGCATCGAGCCGCGGATGCCGCCGTAGCTCTCGCCGAGGACGTACTTGGGCGAGTTCCAGCGGTCGTGCACGGTGAGGAAGGCGCGGATGAAGTCGGCGACGGAGTCGGCGTCCTCGTCGTAGCCCCAGAAGTCGGCGTCCTTCTTGTCGCCGAGCGCGCGGCTGAAGCCGGTGCCGACCGGATCCACCTCGACGAGGTCGGTGACGCGCAGCAGGCTCGACGGGTTGTCCTTGAGCCGGTAAGGCGGCGCGCCCGGGTCCTGCGCGTCGCTCGGGATGTCGATGCGCCTGGGGCCGACGAAACCGAGGTGCAGAAAGACCGAGGAGGAGCCCGGCCCGCCGTTGAAGAAGAACGTGATCGGCCGGTCCTCCTGCCGCTTCACACCCTCCGCGATGTAGGAGATCGTGAAGAAGCGCGCCGTGGGCTTGCCGTCGCGGTCCTTGAGGTCGATGTCCTCCGCCGTGGCGGTGTAGGGGATGTCCACCCCGCCGGCGATGAAGCGGTGGTGGGTGACGAGCTTGCGGGGTGCGGCTGGCGCCACGGCGGCCTTATCCCCGCCTCCCGGTTTGTCGCCCTTGGGGGCGTCGTCAGCGCGGACGGCGGCGGTGGTCGAGACGAACAGGGTCAAAACGATGGCGAGCGTCGCGTTGCGCATGCGCAGGATCTCCCTCAAGGTTGAGCCAGATACGCCTGGAACGGGCGGAAGTTTCAGCATTCCGCCGGGCGGCGCCCGGAGCGCCGGCAGGCGCGACGCCTTGCGGGTTGCTTGGCCGCGGTGCCTCCCTGGCCGGCCCAACGGGCCGGGAGATCCCAGCCCAGGGCTGAGGCCGTAGGCCGATGCCCTGGGTTAGCAGCCCGTGGTGGAATCCACTTTTGCGACCCAGGTAGACAAGTCAGGCGCAATAGCTGCTGAACGGTGAGAACGGGCCCGAGTTGGTCGGGACTCGCCAGAAACGCGGTAAGAGCCGTGGCGAGCGGCGTCTCGGGGAGGCCAGATGGGCCAGAAGAACGAAAAGAAGGCGCAACAACCGAGCCATGGCTCCCTGCAGGACGCGCGGCTTGCCAACTCCG
>DASWRX010000117.1:0-6838 GCA_036402955.1 Thermoanaerobaculia bacterium | reverse complement strand
GGTTGTTCAATTTTGTGGCCTCCTTGAGGGCGTTGGCCGATGGGAGGGGGTCCCCTTCGAAGAGACGTGCCGCCGTGGATGGCCTGCGGAGGGCGTCGATAACGGATGGCACGTCTCTACGGGTCGGTTTGCCGTGTTCGGACCTGGTGTCCGTTTCCGAACGGTCCCGTTCAGGGGCGGACGATTCCGGTCGCGTCCGTATGGCTTAAATATCAATCGGATCAACGATTTGGGCTGTGGCGCAGGGCTTGCTCCCATCAGTCCCGACCGATAGGGAGCGACCGATATGGACCGTGAGCTGGAGGCCGGTTACAGATATCGCCGCCTGGGGCGCAGGGCGGTTGTGGGCTTGGGCGCGGTTGCGCTCTGCGGGGTGGTGTTGATCCTGCTCCCCGGGTGGCTGCGGCCTGCCGTGGCGCGGCAGCAGATCCGGACGGGGCGGGTGGACCGGGGGCCGCTGGAGGGGATCGTGGAGGCTTCGGGGACGGTGGTTCCCGCGTTCGAGGGGGTGATCTCCAGCCCCGTCGAGGCGCGGGTGGAGAAGGTGCTCAAGCGGCCCGGGGATCTGGTCAAGGTGGGAGACGAGATCCTGCGGCTCGATACGTCCTCCGCCAGGCTCGATCTCGAGAAGCTCGAGGATCAGCTCGCCAGGAAGGCCAACGAGCAGCGGCAGCTCCGGATCAGCCTGGAGCGCAGCCTCGCGGATCTGCGCGGACAGATCGAGGCCCAGAAGCTCGACGTCGAGGCGCTCGGCTATCGCGCCGAGCAGAACCGCAAGCTGCGCGCCGAGGGCCTCGTCTCGGAGCAGAGCTTCAAGGCGTCCGAGGTCGAGGCCAAGAAGGCCCAGATCCAGCTCGCCCAGCTCCAGGCCTCGGTCGAGAGCGCCCGCCGCTCCACGGACGCCCAGCTTCAGGGCGTCGATCTCGATCTCGCGACCCTGCGCAAGGAGCGCGACGACGCCCAGCGTCTGCTCGATCTCGCCACCACCCGCTCGGACCGCCCGGGCGTCCTTACCTGGGTCGTTCTCCAGGAGGGCACCACGGTCCGCCGCGGCGACGTGATCGCCCGCATTGCGGATCTCGATTCGTTCCGCGTCGAGGGCACGGTGTCGGACGTCCACTCCTCGAGTCTCCACGCGGGCCAGACCGTGCGGGTGAAGCTCGACGAGCAGACGCTCGACGGCCGGCTCGCCGCGATCGATCCGACGATCGAGAACGGCGCCGTCAAGTTCAAGGTGGATCTCGCCGACGCCCGCAATCCCAAGCTGCGCAACGCGCTGCGGGTGGACGTGCTGGTGGTGACGGACGTGCGGGCCGACACCCTGCGCGTCCCCAAGGGGCCGTTCGCTCAAGGGGGGGAGACGGAGGAGGTGTTCGTCGTCCAGGGGGATCACGCGGTGCGCCGCCGGGCGCGCTTCGGACTCTCGGGATATGACCATTACGAGGTGATCGACGGACTGGAGCCGGGGGAGGAGGTCGTCCTCTCCGACATGAAGGATTACCAGCACCTGGAACGGGTGAATCTCAAATAGCGCCGGGCTGTGAAACGTAGGGGCGGGGCTTGTCCCCGCCCGGGCGGGTGGCGGCCTGCGAACAGGGCGGGGACAAGCCCCGCCCCTACGAAAAAATCGAGACGGGACTGAGAAATAAGAGCGATTCAAGGAGGCATTCACATGATCAACCTGCAGCAGGTCAGCAAGCTGTACCGCACGGACCGCGTCGAGACCACGGCGCTGGACAACATCAATCTGGAGATCGGGAAGGGCGAGTTCATCTCGATCATGGGCCCCTCGGGGTGCGGCAAGAGCACGCTGCTCAACCTGATCGGGCTGCTCGACGAGCCCAGCTCGGGGAGCGTGGCGCTCGACGGCAAGGCGATCGATCGCTACGGCGACCGCGATCTCTCGCGCGTGCGCAACGAGCGGATCGGTTTCGTCTTCCAGCAGTTCCATCTGGTGTCCGATCTCTCGGTGGTGGACAACGTGGAGATCCCGCTGCTCTATCGCCGGATGTCGAACGGGGAGCGCCGGAGGGCGGCGCTCGCGGCGCTCGACCGCGTGGGGCTCTCCTCGCGCATCCATCACTTTCCGACCCAGCTCTCCGGCGGCCAGCAGCAGCGGGTGGCGATCGCCCGCGCCATCGTGGGAAGGCCCGGCATCCTCCTGGCGGACGAGCCCACCGGCAATCTCGACAGCCAGATGGGCGACGAGATCATGGGCATTCTCGAGGACCTCAACGCCAACGAGAAGACCACCATCGTGATGGTCACCCACGATCCGCGCCTGGCCGAGAAGACGCATCGGACCATCCGCCTGTTCGACGGCCGCCAGGTCCAGTAGGAGAGGATGATGATCAAAAACTATCTGAAGATTGCGCTCAAGGTTCTGGGCCGGCGGAAGTTCTTCACCTTCATCAGCCTGTTCGGCATCAGCGTCACCCTGCTGGTCCTGCTGGTGGCGACGGCCCTGCTCGATCACGTTTTCTCGGCCCAGACGCCGGAGGTCCACGCCGACCGGATGCTCGGCGTCTATCAGCTCACCATGCGGGGGCCGGACGACAGCGAGAACTCTCACCCGGGCTATGGCTTTCTCGACCGCTACGTGCGGCCGATGGCGAAGCTCCCGAACGTCGAGCGGGTGGCGCTCGTGACCGAGACGCGAACGGTGGTCTCCTATCTGAACGGCCGCAAGATCCAGTCCGCGATGCGGCGCGCGGACGGCGAATTCTGGCGCGTCCTCGCTTTCGATTTCGTGGAAGGAGAGCCGTTCACCGTGGCGGACAACGAGGGCGGCCGCTTCGTCGCCGTGATCAGCGAGACGGCGCGGGAGCGCTTTTTCGGTGGCTCTCCGGCGGTGGGCCAGACGATCGAGGCGGACGGCCAGCGGTTCCGGGTGGTGGGCGTGGTGCGCGACGTGCCGGTGCTCCGGTACGCCTCCGCGGCCGATCTCTGGGTGCCGATCACCACCGCCAAGACGAGCGCCTACAAGGAGGAGTGGCTCGGCGCCTTCACGGCCCTGATCCTCGCCCGCAACAGCGCCGACCTGCCGCAGATCAAGGCGGAGTTCCAGTCCCGCCTGCGCGACGCCGAGCACCACCTCCCCGATCCGAAGACGTTCACCACGCTGATCGCCGGCGCCGACACGCTGCCCGAGGGGGCCGCCCGGATCTTCCTCCCCGGCGAGCAGGTGGCGAACCCGGGAGGCCGGATGCGTGCGGCGCTGCTGGCGCTGATGCTCGGCTTCATGCTGCTGCCGACGATCAACCTGGTGAACATCAATCTGAGCCGCATCCTCGACCGCGCGTCGGAGATCGGCGTGCGGCGCGCGTTCGGCGCCTCCGCGCGCACGCTGGTGGGCCAGTTCCTGATCGAGAACCTGGTGCTGACGCTGATCGGCGCCGCGATCGGTCTGGTGCTCGCCGCCGGCGTGCTGCGGGCGTTCAACGTGAGCGGAATCCTGCCGAACACCCACTTGCAGCTCAATCTCCGGATCTTCGCCGATGGTCTGGGGATCGCCGTCTTCTTCGGCCTCTTCTCGGGCGTCTATCCGGCCTGGCGGATGTCGAAGCTCCACCCTGTCGAAGCGCTCCGCGGGAGGTCCGCATGACTCGTCATCTGCTCAAACTGGTCTGGAACCGCAAGCGCTCGAACGCGCTGATGATCCTGGAGATCTGCGTCTCCTTCCTGGTGGTGTTCGGAGTGGCGACGCTGGGATTGTTCTTCCTCGACAATTACCGGCGCCCGCTCGGGTACCAATGGCAGAGCACCTGGAACGTGGCCATCGGCATGGGACGCAGCGATGCGGAGCCCAGCGGTGATTCCACCGCACAGCAGGCGACCCTCGCGCGGCTGCTGCGGGAGGTCCGTTCCCTGGGACCCGTGGTGGCGGCGGCCGGTTCCTGGGTCCTTCCCTTCGAGCAGGGAGGGTGGTCCAGCCGGTACCAGTTCAAGGGGAGGAGCCTGGACATGGACGCCGACCGGGCCACGGTGGGTTTCGACCAGGCGATGGGGCTCGACCTGGTGGCCGGCCGCTGGTTCGAGGAGGCCGACGCGGCGCTCGTCGAGGAGCCGATCGTCATCAATCGGACTCTGGCGCGCGCGGTCTACGGCGCCGAGGATCCCGTCGGGAAGAGGTTCGCCGACGAGCGTCCCGGAGAGCGGCCGTTCCGTGTCGTCGGCGTGATCAGCGACTTCCGCAAAAAGGGAGAGCTGATGCCGAACGGAAACTTCATCTTCCATTTCGCGTCGATGGACCATCCGGAGGGCAAGCCGCCAAGAAACCTGCTGATCCGGGTGCGGCCGGGCACGACGGTGGCGTTCGAGGAGGCGCTGGTGAAGCGGATGCAGGCGGTGGCGCCCGAGTGGTCGTTCGAGGTGCGGCCGCTCGCCCAGGTGCGGGCGACCTCGTTCCGCTTTCTCCTGACCCCGCTCATCGTGGCCGGCACGCTGGCTTTCTTCCTGCTGCTGATGGTCGGGCTCGGCCTGATCGGGGTGCTGTGGCAGAATCTCCTCCAGCGCACCCGCGAGATCGGTCTGCGGCGGGCGGCCGGAGCGTCGCGCGTGGCGGTCCACCGTCAGGTGCTGCTGGAGCAGCTCGTGCTGACCAGCCTGGGCGTCCTCCTCGGTACCCTGCTGGTGGTCCAGATCCCGGTGCTCGACCTGATCGGCGTCCTCTCCAACCGGGTCTTCGCCAGCGGGCTGCTGTTCGCCATGATCACCATGTACCTCATCTCCATCCTCTGCGCCCTGTACCCCAGCAGTTTGGCGTCCCGGGTGCAGCCGGCCGAGGCGTTGCGCTACGAGTGATGACGACCGGATGATCCTGATCGTCGACGACGACCCGTCGGTCATCGCCTCCTTGGGCCTCCTCCTCAAGCGGCACGGGCATCCCACGCGGGCGGCCCGGTCGCAGGAGGAGGCCTTCGGGCTGCTGCGGGAGCAGGAGTTCGAGCTGGTGCTCCAGGACATGAACTTCTCCCGCGGCACCACGGGCGAGGAGGGGCTGGAGCTGCTCGCCGGCATCCGGCGGCTGCGGCCCCGGCTGCCGGTGATCCTGATCACCGCCTGGGGATCGATCGCGCTGGCGGTCGAGGGGATGAAGGCGGGCGCCGCGGACTTCGTCACCAAGCCGTGGTCGAACGCCCAGCTCCTCCAGGCGGTCGAAACCTCCCTGTTGCTCGCTCATCAGGGCGAGAGCAAGGGTGCGCCGGCGAGCCGCGAGGAGCTCGACCGGCGCTTCGATTTCCGCGGCCTGATCGGCGCCGATCCCCGGTTCCTCAAGCTGCTGGAGCTGATCGGCCGCGTCGCGCCCACGGACGCCTCGGTGCTCGTCACCGGCGAGAGCGGCACCGGCAAGGAGCTGGTGGCGGAGGCGATCCATAGGAACAGCCGGCGCCAGGACGGCCCGTTCGTCAAGGTCAATCTCGGGGGGATCTCCTCGACGCTGTTCGAGAGCGAGATGTTCGGCCACGTCAAGGGCGCCTTCACCGACGCGCGGGCCGACCGCAAGGGGCGCTTCGAGATGGCCGATCGGGGGACCATCTTCCTCGACGAGATCGGCGAGGTGGACCCGGCGGCCCAGGTGAAGCTGCTGCGGGTGCTCCAGGACCGCTCCTACGAGGTGCTGGGATCGAGCGTCACGCGCACCGTGGACGTGCGGGTGGTCTCGGCCACCAACCGCGATCTCGCGGAGGGGGTGAGCGCGGGGCAGTTCCGTGAGGATCTCCTCTACCGCCTGAACCTGATCGCCGTGCGGCTGCCGGCCCTGCGCGAGCGCCGGGGGGACGTCCCCCTGCTCGCCCGGCACTTCCTCGACCTCTCGGCCCGCACCTACCGGCGGCCGCCGATCGCGCTCGCCGACCGCGCCCTCTCCTGGCTCCAGGACCAGCCGTGGCCCGGCAACATCCGCCAGCTCAAGCAGACGATCGAGCGCGCCGTGCTGGTGGTGGACGGCGACCGCCTGGACGTCGGGGATCTCGTGGCCCTCTCCGGTCTGGAGGAGCGGGAGGCCCGCGGCCAGACGGCGCTCCCCAGCCCGGGCACCATGACTCTCGACGAGATGGAAAAGGCGATGATCGTCAAGTGCATGCGCCACTACGAGGGGAACGTCACGCGGGTGGCCGAGGCGCTGGGGCTCTCGCGGGCCGCCCTGTACCGGCGATTCGAGAAGTACGGGCTCGAATCCCATTGAGACCCGCATGAGCCTGCGGGCCAAGATCATCGTCTACCTGGTCCTGATCCACGCGGTCCTCGCGGTGATCTCGGTCGTGGTGCTGCGCGAGAACCGGCTGTGGCTGCTGGCGGTCGAGGGGCTGTTCGCGCTGTCGATCGTCTTCGGCGTGCTGCTGGTGCGGACGTTCTTCGTGCCGCTCGACCTCATCCGCACCGGGGCGGAGCTGATCGGCGAGCGGGACTTCACCTCGCAGTTCCGCGAGGTGGGCCAGCCGGAGATGGACGCCCTGATCCGGATCTACAACCGGATGATCGATCGTCTCCGCGAGGAGCGGCTGAAGCTCCAGGAGCAGCATTATTTCCTGGAGAAGATCCTCGCCGCCTCACCGGCCGGCATCGTGACCCTGGACTTCGACGGCCGCGTCTCCTCGCTCAACCCGGCGGCGGCCGCGCTGCTTGAAGTGGCCGCGGCGGAAGCCCTGGGCAAGACGGTCGGGGAGATCGCCGGTCCGCTCGGGGCCGCCCTGGCGGCGATCCCGCCGGGAGGCTCGGAGGTGCTGTCGCTTCCGGGAGGACGGCGGCTCAAGGCGACGCGGGCGGAGCTCTTCGATCGCGGGTTCCCGCGCGGCTTCCTGCTGCTGGAGGAGCTGACGGAGGAGCTGCGGGCCTC
>DASWRX010000116.1:0-9784 GCA_036402955.1 Thermoanaerobaculia bacterium | reverse complement strand
CGTCGCCATGCCGCCGCTCTACCGCATCGACCTCGGCAAGGAGGTCTTCTACGCCCTCGACGAGCGGGAGAAGAAGGGCATCCTCGACCGCATCGAGGCCGAGGGGAAGAAGGGCAAGCCCAACGTGCAGCGCTTCAAGGGGCTGGGCGAGATGAACCCCCTCCAGCTCCGCGAGACCACCATGGCCCGCGAGACCCGCCGCCTCGTCCAGCTCACCCTGCAGGGAGAGGACGGCGAGCCCGACGCCGCGAAGGTCATCGACCGGCTCCTCGCCAAGAACCGCGCGGGAGACCGCAAGGAGTGGCTGATGGAAGAGGGGAACCGGGCGGAGGTGGAGGTGTAAAATGTCCGCGAGGAGGATCGAACGATGACGACGCTGACCATCCCTTTTCCCGACGATCTGAAGGAGGAGGCGGAGAGGACCGCCGCGGAGAGGGGAACCTCGCTCGAAGAGTTCGTCCGCGAGACCGTGGAACGGCGTCTCAAGAGATTGGCGCTCCCATGGAGCGAAGATCCGTTTTTCGCCGACAAGGAAGTCTATGAGGGACCCACCCCTGCGGATCTCGTGGAGCGCCATGATGACTATCTCTATGGGGATGAAGATTGATCTTTATCGACACTCGGAAAATCGGCAGCGTCTTCTCCTTCGATCGCCACTTCGATCTTCCCGGGTTTACCCGAATTCCTCTCGTCTCCTAGATCAAGCATGCCCAGAACCTCCCGCAGAAAATCCGGCAACGGCGACGCGCCGCTGTTCCGCGCGCCCTACGCCGACGTCGAGCATCTTTCGCTCGCCCGGTTCACCGAGAAGGCGTACCTCGACTACTCGATGTACGTCATCCTCGACCGCGCCCTGCCCAGCCTCGCGGACGGCCTGAAGCCCGTGCAGCGGCGGATCATCTACGCGATGTCAGAGCTGGGATTGTCGGCCACCGCGAAGTTCAAGAAGTCCGCCCGCACCGTGGGCGACGTGCTCGGCAAATACCATCCGCACGGCGACAGCGCCTGCTACGAGGCGATGGTCCTGATGGCGCAGCCGTTCAGCCTGCGCCACCCGCTGATCGACGGCCAGGGCAACTGGGGCTCGCAGGACGACCCCAAGTCGTTCGCCGCCATGCGCTACACCGAGGCCCGGCTCACCCGTTTCTCGCAGACGCTCCTCTCCGAGCTCGAGCAGGGCACGGTCGAGTGGGGGCTCAACTTCGACGGCACCCTCCAGGAGCCGAAGCTGATGCCGTCGCGGCTGCCGCACGTGCTGCTGAACGGCGCCTCCGGGATCGCGGTGGGCATGGCGACGGACATCCCGCCGCACAACGCGCGCGAGGTGGTGGCCGCCTGCCTGCGCCTGCTCGACGATCCGAAAACGCCGGACGACGCGCTCTACGAGGACATCCTCGGCCCCGACTTCCCGACCGAGGCGGAGCTCATCACGCCGCGCGCCGAGCTGCGCCGGATGTACGAGACCGGCTCCGGATCGCTGCGCCTGCGCGCCGCCTTCGAGGTGCAGGACGGCGAGGTGGTGGTCACCGCCCTCCCCTTCCAGGTCTCCGGCAGCAAGGTGCTGACGCAGATCGCCGGCCAGATGGCCGCCAAGAAGCTCCCCATGGTCGAGGACCTGCGGGACGAGTCCGACCACGAGAACCCCACCCGCCTGGTGATCGTGCCGCGCTCGAACCGCGTCGATCTCGAAGGGCTGATGGCCCACCTCTTCGCCACCACCGATCTCGAGCGCACCTACCGGGTGAACCTGACGATGATCGGCCTCGACGGCCGGCCGCGGCAGTTCAACCTGCGCGAGCTGCTGACCGACTGGCTCAAGTTCCGCGTCGAGACGGTCCGCCGGCGGCTGCAGTTCCGCTACGACAAGGTGCTGACGCGGCTGCACGTCCTCGACGGCTACCTGATCGCCTATCTCAACATCGACGAGGTGATCCGCATCGTCCGCACCGAGGACGAGCCCAGGGCGCGGCTGATGGCGCGCTTCCATCTCAGCGAGGTGCAGGCGGACGCCATCCTCGACCTCCGGCTCCGCCACCTGGCGCGGCTGGAGGAGATCGAGATCCGCACCGAGCAGACGAGCCTCGTCAAGGAGCGCGACGCGCTGGCGAAGACGCTCAGCTCCGAGGCCCGGCTGCGCCGCAAGGTGCGCGACGAGCTCGCCGCCGACGCCGAGGAGTACGGCGACGTCCGCCGCTCGCCGATCGTCGAGCGCGGCGCCGCCAAGGCCCTGGACGAGACGGCGCTGATCCCCACCGAGCCGGTGACCGTGGTGCTCTCCGAGAAGGGCTGGGTGCGCGCCGGCAAGGGGCACGAGCTCGATCCCAGGGAGCTCTCCTACAAGGCGGGGGACGCCTTCGCCATGGCGGTCAAGGGGAGGACCAACCAGTCCGCGGTCTTCCTCGATTCGACGGGGCGCACCTACTCGCTGGCCGCCCACGCCCTCCCCTCGGCCCGCGGCCAGGGCGAGCCGCTGTCGAGCCATGTCACGCCGCCGCCGGGCGCCACCTTCGTGGGCGTGATGCTCGGCAACGACGAGGACCTCTACCTGATGGCGACCAGCGCCGGCTACGGCTTCATCGCCAGGCTGGGCGACCTCCAGACGCGCCAGCGCGCGGGCAAGGCGGTGATCACGGTGCCGGACGGCGCCAGGGTCCTGCCGCCGATCCGGGTGACGAATCCGGACGCCGAGCTCCTGGCCGCCGCGAGCGACGCCGGCCGTCTGCTGGTCTTCCCGCTCAAGGACCTGCCGCTCCTCCCCCGCGGCAAGGGGGTGAAGATCCTCAGCCTCGCCGCCAAGGGGGAGCCCGAGTCCCTGGCCGCCTGCGCCGTGTTCCCTGAGGGAGCGCACCTCCTCGTCCACTCCGGCAAGCGCTACCTCAACCTGAAGCCCTCCGAATGGAAGGAGTTCGCCGGCGCCCGCGCCCTGCGGGGGAACAAGCTGCCGCGCGGATATCAGAACGTGGGGGCGCTGGAGGTGGCGGGGTAGGGAGGCGCCTTATTTTCGATTGCAGCCTGAATCGCTAATAGCGGCCCTCTCCTGTTTTCGCCGTGAAAAGATGGAGGCCCTCTATTTTCGCCAGAGGCCTTCAGCGATAATAGGGCCGTCTCTTCGCTCTCTGACCCAACTGATCATGGCGCCCGCGATCCCAGGACGTTACGTCGGCGGTCCCGAAGGATCACGGGCTTTCGTGCCTTCTCCTCTCCCGCCATCGCTGACCTGGAATCCCGGGTTGATTCGCGCCCTGTCGGACGCGGACCGGGCGGTCGGGCGCCTGGCTGGCGAGGGTGGCCGGCTTCCCAACCCTCACCTTTTGATCCGTCCCTTCATCCGGCGTGAAGCCGTTCTCTCGAGCCGCATCGAAGGAACACAGGCGACGCTGGGAGAATTGCTCGCCGCGGAAGCGGGTGCCAGCGTCGATCGCAGTCCGGCGGACCTGCGAGAGGTGGCCAACTACGTCATAGCCCTGGAATATGGAACCGAGCGACTCGAAGCCTTGCCGCTTTCCCTGCGGCTCATCCGCGAGGTGCACGCCCATCTCATGGAAGGGGTCCGTGGCGATCAAGCGTCCCCAGGGGAGTTCCGTCGCATCCAGAACTGGATCGGCCCCTCCGGCTGCGCTCCGGCGAACGCGACCTATATTCCCCCGCCTCCCAGCGAGATGATGGAGGCGCTCGATATGTTGGAGCGCTTCTTCCACGATACGTCCCTACCACCGCTGGTCCAAGCGGCGCTCCTCCATTATCAGTTCGAGGCGATCCATCCCTTCTTGGACGGCAACGGTCGCGTCGGAAGGCTGCTCGTCATTCTCTTTCTGCTGGAGCGGAAGGTTCTGCCCTCTCCACTGCTCTACCTGAGCGCTTTTTTCGAGGCTACGCGGCGGGAGTACTACGCGCGGCTACGGGGGGTCACCCAGGGCGGTGAATGGGAAGCCTGGACCGAATACTTTCTGAATGGAGTTGCCCGGCAGTCGGAGGACGTTCTCAGCCGGGCGGCTCGCATCAACACCCTTCTCGATCGTTGGCGTCTGGCCGTAGCTGGCACTTCCTCCGCGACTGCGGTCGAGCTCGTCAGTCTTCTTGGCGAAAACCCTTACTGGACGATCTCCGGAGTGGCGAAGCGCCTCGGCGTCGCCTATACGACGGCTCAGAGAGCCGTACAAAGGCTCGTTGACTCTTCGATCCTCATGCCATTGACGGATGCCACGAGGGATCGGCTCTATTGCGCGGAGGAGATTTTAGGGATTCTAGAGGAGCCGACACCGCTTGTTTCTGATCCTGGCGGGACTGGGTGATGGCAAACCTACTTTACTCAGGGATGTCGCGGCCGCCACTGTACGCCGTCGCCGAATGGAAAGTGCCTGAGCGTACACGTGATCTGAGGCTCCGGACGGATAAGATACCCCTGAGACCGCGTCCTTCCGCCCCTTCTTCCCCCATCGTCTCACTCTCCCAGACCCCGGGCCGCCCGCCATCCGCCGACCAAAATTCTCAGAGAGTGGCCATGGCCCCGCGAGATTTCGATCGGCCTCTCGCGGAGCAGCGACCGCCCCGCGAATCCCCATCCGGAGATCCCAGAGGGCAGCCGTTGCCCTCCAGGATTCTGATGGCCCCCCTCAGAGGGCAGTCATTGCCCTCCAGGATTCCGTGCCGCCCTCTCGCAGGGCAGCGACGGCCCTCTGAGGGGGCGCATGGAAATCTCGGAGGGCAGCGACCGCCCTCCAGGGGGGCCGAGCGGAATCCTGGAGGGCAGTGACCGCCCTCTGAGAGGGCGGTCCGGAATCCTGGCGGGCAGCCGCTGCCCTCCGAGGGGGCGGCAGAGGCTTTCAGAGGGCGGGAGCGGATCTCCCCGGGGCCGGCGACCGCGAGTGGAGGGCGCTTCTGCGCTACCGGCTCCGGCGGGGCCGCATGCCGAAACTGGCGAGGCGCTCGCTGTCCAGCCCATGGATCGCCTTGAGCTTGGAGCGGATGCGGCTGGTCAGCCGCTTGCCCTGCGCCTTCGCGTCCCCGAGCGTCCGGGTGGCGACCTGGCGGTCGGCGTTCAGCCGGAGGCGCAGGGCCTCGGTCTCCTGCGCCCGCTTCAGGATGCTCCGGAGCTCTTCGAGATGCTGGCTGAGCTCGGGATCGTCCGCCGCGTGGACGCTCGCGTTGACGATGAGGCTCTCCCAGTCGGCCAGGGACTCGGCAAGCGCGACCTTCGGCATGGCTCTCCTTTCCGGCTCCACACGCGGGGTTCGCGCCAGATCCTACACGAGAAGGACGGCAGACCGCTCCAACCGGCAAGATGTGTACACGGGCCCCCCGCTCGGTGGTACCTTCTCCCGCGGAGTCGTTGCATGAGCCCTACCAAACCCCGTCACGTGATCCTGGTCGGCAACCAGCAGGTGGCCCTTCCCGAAGGGGTCACCGCGCTCGAATGGGGCCTGGAGCGGGTCAATTACCAGAACCCCCGCATCCGCTCCTACCTGGGCTGCATCCGCCTGATCGAGGGGGTGCTGGAGAGCAACTACGCCCTGCTCCACTGCTCGCCGGAGCGCCTGCTGGACATCTGGAGCAAGGTCCGCCAGGTCGCCTCGCAGATCCGGACGCAGCTCTCGCCGCTGCTGGAGGCCCCCTCGCGCATCCCCCGTCTCGAGGCGGCCCGGGAGAGCGCCGGCATGGCCCTGCTGATGCTGAACGACCACGTGCTGCGCGGGCTCGACCGCTTCCCCGACGACGTGCCCGCCGGCCAGCTCATGGAGGTGCGCAAGCTCCTCTGCGTCTCGATCGGCCAGATCCACGCCTTCCTGCACGACACCTTCGGCGAGATCATGGCGAGCGATCCGCGCAGCCTCCACGACGCGGACTATTTCCTCTCCCGGCGCTTCCCCCGCGACATCGACGAGGCCGAGTGG
Organism: Thermoanaerobaculia bacterium; assembly: GCA_036402955.1. Lineage (GTDB taxonomy): Bacteria > Acidobacteriota > Thermoanaerobaculia > Multivoradales > UBA5704 > DATARR01. Next base: position 3,893 of record DASWRX010000116.1, on the reverse strand, counting down.
CTCCACTCCACCCTGGCGCGGCTCAGCGAGTACCTGGACGGGTTGCAGGCGACCCGGGAGCGCCAGCTCTCGGCGGTCGCGCAGGGCATCCGCACGCACGAGGCGGTCCCCTCGCTGGCCGCCTGGGAGCCCACCGCGGACTTCCTGGAGATCCTGCTCAACGGTCTCACCCCCAAGCTCAAGGAGGTCCTCGCCCTGCGCGGGGTCCGCTTCTACGAGATGGAGATCCTGGACCGCCATGCCTTCGAGATCCCCCATCGCTGCCTCGGAGTGCTCGGCCTTCACGAGGCGGCCCTGGAGGCGGTCGAGGGGATCAAGGCCGCGGTCGGCGCCTCGCCGCCGGAGAAGGAGCAGGGAGTGCGCGACCTGATCTGGTGCCACGGCGCCTTCGGCCGCCGGATCGCCGCGCAGCTCTCCGAGATCGACACCGTGCTGCGCGACCTCGTGGCCTTCGTCCCGCTGTGGATCGAGGCCGTGGAGAAGCGGCGCGCCCTCCTGCTGCGCAAGAGCCTCGAGGACGGCGGCCCACCGCGTGAGGACTGGTAGCACCGCCCGCTCCGCCGGTCTCCTCGGAGCGGCGCTCACCCTCCTCACCCTCACGGCCTGCCTGCCCACGCTCCACAACGGCTTCGTCAACCTCGACGACGGCCTCTACGTCACCGGCAACCGCTGGGTGCGGATGGGGATCACCCGCGCCGGCCTCGCCTGGGCCCTCACCGCCAACGTGGGCAACAACTGGCATCCGCTCACCCTGCTCTCCCACATGCTGGACTGCCAGCTCTTCGGCCTCGATCCCGCCGGCCATCACGCCACGAGCCTCCTGCTGCACCTCGCCAACGTCCTCCTGCTCTTCGCGGCGCTGCGGCGGATGACCGGCGCCGTCTGGCGCAGCGCGGCCGTGGCGGCGCTCTTCGCGGTGCACCCCACGCACGTCGAGTCGGTGGCCTGGGTGGCCGAGCGGAAGGACGTGCTGAGCGCGCTCTTCTGGATCCTGGCGATGGCGGCCTACGAGCGCTACGCCCGCCGCCCGTCCCTCGGCCGCTACCTGCCGGTGGCCCTCGCCATGGCGCTGGGCCTCGCGGCGAAGCCGATGCTGGTCACCCTGCCGTTCGCCCTGCTGCTGCTGGACGTCTGGCCGCTGGAACGGCTCTCCCTGGGATGGAAGCGGCTGGCCGCCGAGAAGCTCCCGCTCCTGGCGCTCTCGGCGGCGTCGAGCCTGATCACGCTCCGCTACCAGCGGACGAGCCTCGCGCCGCTCGACGCCCTGCCCTGGGGACTCCGCCTCGCCAACGCCGCCGTCTCCTACGCGGCCTACCTGGGCAAGACCCTCCTGCCCCGGCATCTCGCCGTCTTCTATCCCCTCCCGATCGAGATCCCCGCCTGGAAGACGGCGGCGGCCACCGCCCTGCTCGCCGCGATCACCGCGCTCGCCCTCTGGAAGGCGCGGCGGGCGCCCTGGCTCCTCGTCGGCTGGCTCTGGTTCCTGGGCACGCTGGTGCCGGTGATCGGGCTCGTGCAGGTCGGCCGCCAGGCGATGGCGGACCGCTATCTCTACATCCCCTCGATCGGACTGTTCCTGGCGATCGTCTGGGGGATCTGGGAAGTCGCCGAGCTGGGAGCGAAGCGCCGGGCGGTCCTCGCCACGGCCTCCGCGGCGGCGATCCTCGCCCTCGCCGTGGAAACCTGGGCCCAGGCAGGCACCTGGCGGGACAGCGTCGCCCTCTACCGCCACGCCCTCTCGGTGACCCGCGACAACTACGTGGCCCACGTCGGCCTGGCGAAGGCCCTGGTGGGAAAGGGGGATCTCGCCGGCGCCGAGGCGCAGTACCGGGCCGCGTTGGCCCTGCGGCCGGCCCTGGCCGAGGCCCGGATCGGTCTGGAAGAGATCCGCCACAGACCGCCGTTATAGGATCTCCCTGCCCCGCCATCGCGGGCCCAACCGGAGAGAAGGAGAGCGATGAAAACGCTGAGGAGCTATGTCCGTGGAAACTGGCACGAGGCCACGTCCGGCTTCACGCCGCTGGTGGACCCTTCGACCGAGGAGACGATCGCCCAGGCGTCGAGCGCGGGGATCGATTTCGGGGCGGTGCTCGACCACGCCCGCCAGCGGGGCGGCCCGGCGCTGCGGGCGATGACCTTCGCCCAGCGGGCGGCGCTCCTCAAGGAGATGTCGAAGGTGCTGCGCGATCATCGCGACGAGCTGCTCGATCTCTCCGCCCGCAACACCGGCACCACCAAGCCGGACGGCTCCTTCGACGTCGACGGCGGCTCCGGCACCCTCGCCTACTACTTCGCGCTCGGCAAGGGGCTCGGCGACCGCGCCTTCCTCGCCGAGGGGGACGGCGTGCAGCTCGCCAAGACCGAGGGGTTCTACGGCCGGCACATCCTGGTGCCGCGCCACGGCGTGGCGGTCCACATCAACGCCTTCAACTTCCCCATCTGGGGCTTTGCCGAGAAAGCGGCCTGCGCGCTGCTCGCCGGCACGCCGGTGATCACCAAGCCCGCCACGGCGACGTCGATGGTGACCGAGCGGGCGATCGAGCTGATCGTCGAGGCGGGCTTCCTCCCCGAGGGCGCCCTGCAGCTCATCATCGGCTCGACCGGGGACCTGCTCGACCGGCTGGGACCCCAGGACGTGCTCGCCTTCACCGGCTCGGCCGACACCGCCCGCGGCCTGCGCTCGCGGGCCAACCTGCTCGCCGCCAACACGCGGGTCAACATCGAGGCCGACAGCCTGAACGCGGCGGTGCTCGCCCCCGACGTGGCGGACGGCTCGGCCACCTTCGGCCTGTTCCTGAAGGACGTGGTGCGCGAGATGACCCAGAAGAGCGGCCAGAAGTGCACCGCCGTGCGGCGCATCCTCGTCCCCGCGGCCCGCGTCGACGCCGTGCAGGCGGCGCTGATCGCGAAACTGTCGGAGGTGGTGGTCGGGAATCCGCAGGACCCCGCCGTGAAGATGGGGCCGGTCGCCACGGCCCAGCAGCTCCAGGATACCGTCGACGGCATCCAGGAGCTGAGCCAGGCGGCCCGCATCGTCCACGGCACGGGCCAGCGCACCGACGGCGTGGGTGCTCCGCAGGGCAAGGGATTCTTCGTCCAGCCCACCCTCCTGCGCAGCGACGACGCCCGCAACGCCGGCCCCGTCAACCAGCGCGAGGTCTTCGCGCCGGTGGCCACCCTCCTCCCCTACGACGGCAGCGCCGGCGAGGCGGCGGAGATCGTGGCCCTGGGCGGCGGCACGCTGGTGACCTCGGCCTACACCGACGACGTGGCCTGGGCCGGCGATTTCGTGGCCCGCGGCGGCGGCGAGACCGGCCGCATCTACATCGGCTCCGAGGCCTCGGCCGCGGACGCTCCCGGCTCCGGAGCCGCCCTCCCGCAGACCCTCCACGGCGGCCCCGGCCGCGCCGGCGGCGGCGAGGAGCTGGGCGGGCTGGTCGGCGTGAAGCTCTACCTTCAGCGAGTGGCCGTGCAGGGCAGTAAGACCCTGGTGGACGGCCTGGTGGGGGCTACCTCATGAGTCAGGATCAGACCCAGATCCTCCGCGACCATCTCCTGGAGTTGCTGCGCGGCGGCCACGGCCACGCCACCTTCGACAAGGCGATCGAGGGCCTGCCCGCGAATCTCCGTGGCGCCAGGGCCCCCGGCCTTCCCCACACCGTCTGGCAGCTCGTGGAGCACCTGCGGCTCGCCCAGTGGGACATCCTGGAGTTCAGCCGCGACAAGAGCCACGTCTCGCCCGACTGGCCCGCGGGCTACTGGCCGGAGACCGCGGCGCCGCCCGACGACGAGGCCTGGGAAAAGAGCGTGGACTCCTTCCACAAAGATCTCCAGGCCACGCAGGACCTGGTGGCCGATCCCAAGACCGACCTCTACGCCAAGCTCCCCTGGGG
>DASWRX010000115.1:0-33328 GCA_036402955.1 Thermoanaerobaculia bacterium | reverse complement strand
AGGGAGAAGGTGATGGCATCCCACAGCGCCGTGCCGCCGTCCGGCTGGAGTTGCTCCAGCGCCGCCGCCACGGCCGCGAGGTCGCGGGTCACCGGCCGGATCAGCTTCGGCTTGGAGTCGAAGTCGATCAGCATCGCCCGGTCACGGTTGGTGAGGCCGGTGTCGAGCAGGGAGGCGACGGCCTTGCGCACGTCCGGCAGCTTGAGGAACATGCTGGCCGAGGAGTCGATGGCGAGCGCCAGGGTCAGCGGCAGCTCGCCAGCGTTCTCAAAGGCGGCGATCTCCTGCTCCTGGCCGTCCTGGCGGACCCGGAAAGCCTCCTTCGGCAGCCCGGGGACCGGCTTGCCGGCGGCGTCCGTCACCACCACGGCGAGTTGGACCAGCCGGACGTCGATGCGCTCCCCCAGGTCGGTGGTGTTGAGGGGCATGGCATCCTCGGCGGTGGAGCCGTCGTCGAGCCGGGCGGTCACCCGGAGATAGCCCACGGAGTGGTCCCGCGGCACCATCACCCGGTGGCGGAACGGCGGCGCGTAGAGGGTGGCCGCCAGCTCGTCGTTCCAGTAGATCTCCACCCGATCGACCCGCCGTCCGGACGGCGCGCGCACGTCGGCCTCGACGTCGACCGCCCCCACGCCCCGCCGGGCCGCGGGCTCGACGATGCGCACCCCGAAGCTCCCCACCGGATCGTTCAGCCGCACGGCGTCGCGGGCCAGGATCTGGCCGGCGGCGCCGTAGGCCATGGCCTGGACGACCTGAGGACGGACGCGGCGGCCGAGATCCAGCTCGGCCTCGCAGGGGACCTGAGAGCAGGTGGCGGCGGTGCGGCCGCCGAGCTTCACCTCGACGCGGACGATGCCCTCCCCTTCCCCGTTGACTCGCAGGCGGACCCTGCCGGTCAGGGAGAGGCCGGAGGGCGGCACCAGGCGGATGCCGGGACGGGCGACCGAGATCGCGGCGGGCTCCGCCGGCGCCGGGCCGCCCAGGGTGGCCACCTGGCCTCCCCAGACGCCTCCGGCCAGCGGCTCCACCACGACGCCCACCGCCTCGGCCCCTTCGGGAAGGGGGACGCCCGTCAGGTGGTAGACATTGGGTTCATTGGCGGCGTTGCCGGCGCGGTCGGCGGCGGTGAGGACGTGGTGGAACGCGCCGCGGCCCTCCGGTCCGGCGACGGTCAGGCGCAGGGGTCCGGAAGGGATCTCCGCCGACTCGATGCGCAGGTCGAGAGAGCCCTGGAGAGGGCCCGCGGGGTTTGTCGGGCTTGGCGCGTCCGGCTGGACGCGGGTGGAGATCTCGAGCCCGACCCCTTCCTCCTCGCCGCTCAACAGCCGGCCGGCGCGGGCTGCGGCCATCGACTCGGGGATGCCCGAAACGTCCCAGCGCCGGGCCTTGAGGGTCTCGAGGTCGGAGCGGGTGGTGACGACCGCGATGGGTCGCGGCCGGCCGTTCATCTCGCGGGGAGCCTCCCAGCGCAGCGCGTAGCGGGCACGCAGGTGGGCGAGGACGGTGTACAGGCCCGAGGCTTTGAGCACGAGCTCGCCGCCGCTCGCCTCGGCGATCCAGGAGAGCGGCTCCTGCGGAGCCAGCAGGGCGGGCGGGGGCGGCGGCTGTTGGCCGGCGTCGGGTCTGGGGGCCCGATTGATGGTGACGCCGAGGGGCGCCTGGGGATTCCCCGTCCCGTGCGGACTGACCCGCCGCAGGTCCGGCAGGGTCGAATCTCCCATCGGCGCCGGGAAGACGGTCCAGCCGAGGGCGGCCACCGTGCGGGCCGTTTCCAGGGCGCTCTTCTCCAGGGCCCCCTCCGTCTTCGCCTGCCCGGAGATCTCGCCCGGACCGCCGCCACGGTAGAACTTGGCCGGATCGACGTCGAAGCCGTCACTCACCAGAAAGACGGCGCGGGGACCTCCCTCGCCCTGGGCGAGCAGCCATTCGGAGAAGGCGTCCTGCTGGCGGCGGACCAGCCGCGCCTCGGTGGCGACCGCCTCGGCGGCGCGGACGGCGGGATCCACACCCTCCTCCTTCTCGTCCCGGAACCGCTGGCGCAGGACGCGCACGTCGTCGCGCCCTTCGCTCTCCAGCCAGAGCTTGGAGAGGGCCTCGTCGATCGTCGCCACGTCGCGGGTCGGCGCCAGGGCCACCCGCGGCACCGGCTCGGCGATCACCACCTCCACGGTGCCCAGCGCCGCGAGGCTCTGAGCCTGCTCGGCGAGCGTGCCGGCCGCGGCGCGGAGGGTGCGGGAGCCGGTGAGGATGCGGTCCACCCAGACGACGATCCGCCAGGGCTGGGAGATGGGCGCGAGCGAGGTCGCCGGCCGCGGTTTGCCGTCGTCCACCACCGTGAGATCGCCGGGCTGGACGGTCCGCGGCACCTGGCCCTGGCGGTCGAGGAGCAGGACGGAGAGCTCCTGGCGGACCGGAACGGCGGACGAGGAGGACGCCGGCGCCGGAACCGGGGTCGGCTGGGGAAGGAGGAGAGAGGCGAGGAGGAGAAGATTGGCGGTCACCCGCCTATTCTACGAGCCTGCGGGCGCGGGCGCTGCCTTCGGCCCGTTGGACGGCTCCTTTCGGGAGGCTTCCGGCACCCTGAGAGGTGAACACTCAACCCAAGGAGACCGTCCCGTGACCCCGACTCGCAAGAACCTGCCCTCCGCGGCCCGTGTCGTATCGCGCTTCGCCCTCATCCTCTCGCTGCTGCTGAGCTTCGCCGGGCGGTCCGGCGCTCAGGTCGAGGCAGCCCGGCCGATTCCTCCCGGCGGGCTGCGCGTCCTCTTCCTGGGCAACAGCCTGACCTACACCAACGACCTGCCCCTCATCGTCCAGGCGCTCGCGCGGGCCTCCGGCGAGGAGCTGGAGGTGGAGTCGGTGGCCCTGCCCAACGTTTCCCTCCAGGATCTCTGGTTCGAGGGACAGGCGCTGGACGCGATCGCGCGGGGCGGCTGGAACTTCGTGGTGATGCAGCAGGGGCCGTCGTCGCTGCCCGAGAGCCGGGTGGACCTGCGCAAGTGGACCAAGAAGTTCGCCGGCCGCATCCGGGAGGTCGGCGCGCGGCCGGCCCTCTACATGGTCTGGCCCTCCTCGGACCGCCTCTCCTTCTTCGACGCCGTCAGCGAGTCCTACACCCTGGCGGCCATCGACGTCCGGGGGATGCTCTGTCCCGCCGGCGAGGCCTGGCGCGCCGCGTGGAGGCGTGATCCCAACGCGCCGCTCTATGGCCCGGACGGGTTCCATCCGACGCAGGCCGGCTCCTACGCCGCCGCGTTGTCGATCTATGGCATGCTCTTCCAGCGGTCCCCGCAGGGGCTCCCGGCGCGGCTGGAGCTGGCCGATGGGCAGCTCTTGCGCATCCCGCGCCCCCTCGCGAAGCTGCTGCAGGACGCCGCTGCGGAAGCCAACCAGCGGTTCGGGAGACCCTGACCGCGGGCGTCAGCTCAGGAACTTGGCGAGCGCGTCGGGGTGGATGTTCCAGCCGAGGAAGCCGGCCAGGCCGAGCACCACCCCGAAGGCGGCGAAGAGGATCGCCAGCCCGACCAGCCACTTCTTCTTGGTCAGCGCGCTGACGCCGAGCAGCGCGATGGCGATGCTGATCGTGGCCTCCGACATGTCGAACTGGTCATCGTGCACGTTGAGACGGTCGTACTCCGTCTGGGCGCCCTCGGCCTCGCGCTTGATGTCCTCCTTCTGCTTCTCGTACTTCTTCACGTTCGCCGTGTAGACGGCGATCTGCTTGTCGAGCAGCGCCATGGCCGGCGCGGCGAGGCCCGCCTCGCCCTTCCGGATCTGGAGCTGGTCGAGCACGCTCTCGGCGAGGTTCTGCTTCATGCCCTTCGCCTGATAGTAGGACCACTGGTCCACGGCCTTGGCCTGCGCCTGGGACATCGCCTGCACGATGTTGCCGTCCTTGATGTTGCACAGCGCCATGAAGGTGGCGAGCAGCGCCACCAGGACGGCGATCACGCTGTTGAGCCCGTCGTGCGAATCCGCCGCTTTTTCGACGGCCTCTGAAATGGTCTCGTTGATCTCGCTCATGGGGATCTTCTCCGTAACGGGTTGGATAGGGGAGCTGCGGGTTGCACGCTAAGCCAGCTCCACACCTTCCGTCAACACGGAGAGGCCCCATGATCTTTCTTCCTCCTCAGACCCGCATCGCCGCGGCCTTCCTCTCCTCCACCGCCACCCAGCGCCGGTCGCGCTCTCCGACGTACTCCGACTGCGGCCGGATCAGCCGGCCGGTGGCGAGCTGCTCCAGAGCATGGGCGGTCCACCCCGCCACCCGGCCCACGGCGAAGATTGGCGTGAAAAGCCCGGTGGGGAACCCCAGGCCGTGCAGCAGCAGGGCGGTGTAGAACTCCACGTTGGTGTCCAGGGGGCGGTCCGGCTTGCGCTCGCGCAGCAGCCGCAGGGCCGTGGCCTCCACCGAGCGGGCTAGCGCGTAGAGACCCTCGTCCCCGCCGTGACGGTAGAAGCGCTCCGCCGCCGCGGCCAGGACGTCGGCCCGCGGATCGCGCACCCGGTAGACCCGGTGGCCGAAGCCCATCAGCCGCTCGCCGCGATCGAGCTTCTCGCGCAGCACCGCCTCGGCCCGCTCCGCCGTCCCGATCTCGAAGACCATGTCCAGGGCCGGCCCGGGCGCGCCGCCGTGGAGCGGTCCCTTCAGGGCGCCCACCGCGCCGGTGACGGCCGAGATCAGATCTGACTGTGTGGAGACGATCACCCGGGCGGTGAAGGTCGAGGCGTTGAGACCGTGGTCCGACACCGTGTTGAGATAGGTCTCCAGGCCCCGCGCCCGCTCCGGCGCCGGCTCCTCGCCGGTGAGCAGGTAGAGGAAATTCGCCGCGTGCCCGAGATCCTCCCGCGGCTCCAGCGGCTCCTCGCCGCGCAGCAGACGCTGGTAGGCGGCGACGATCGTGGGGAAGGCGGCGACCAGCAGCGCGGCATCCTCTCGCGGGTCGGCTCCCGCCCCCTCCGCCAGGCTGAGCGCGCCGGCGGCCATGCGCAGGGCGTCCATCGGCGGGACCCGCCGCCGGGCCGCCGCCCGCAGCAGGTCGAGCGCCGCCGGCGGCAGATGTCTGCGGCCGGCCAGCCGGCGGCGGAACCCTTCCAGCTCTTCCGCCGTGGGAAGACCGCCGTGCCACAGCAGCCAGACCATCTCCTCGAAGGTGGCCCGGGGAGCGATCTCCTCCACCGGAAAGCCGGCCAGGAGGAGCACGCCCGCCGCGCCGTCCACACTGCTCAAACGGGTCGTGGCCGCCACGACCCCTTCCAATCCCGGTTTGATCTGACGATCGGTCTGAGTGTCCATCGCGTTGTCTCCTTCGGAGCTGATCTTCGATCCGACCAGGAAGGTTGTCAATCTTGATCCATGAATCAATATGTGGGATCTTGAAGGCGCCATGGAGGACCGTTTCCTCACCGCCCAGGAGGCCGCCGCGGAGCTCGGGGTGTCGCTCGCCACCCTCTACGCCTACGCCAGCCGGGGGATGCTGCGCTCGGAAGCGGTGCCAGGCGATCCGCGGGCGCGGCGCTATCCGAGCGGGGACGTGCTGCGGCTCCGGGAGAGGAAAGAGCTGCGGCGGGACCCGGAGAAGGCGGCGCCCAAGGCCCTCTCCTGGGGCGCGCCGGTGCTGGAGTCGGCGATCACGCTGGTCCAGGACGGCCGGCTCTACTACCGCGGCCGGGACGCGGTGGCGCTGGCGCGGACCTCCAACGTCGAGGAGGTGGCGGCGCTGATCTGGACGGGAGATCCGGGCGAAGCCAGACGCCTGTTCGCGGGCGAGCCGGCGCCGCGGCCCGCCATTCCCCTGCCCGCGGAGCTGACTCCGGTCGAGCGCTGTCAGGTGGCCGTGCCGCTGATGGGAGCTGCGGACCTTGCGGCCTGGGACCTGCGCCCCGCGGCGGTGGCCGCGACCGGCGCGCGCATTCTCCAGGGTATGGCGCGCTGCATGGCGGGTTCCATGGAGAATGTGGCGGAGACCGCCCCGGCCGGCATCGCGGCGATCCTCCAGGTGGGCTGGGCGCCGGGCCGGCCGGAGGCGGCGGCGCCGATCGGCGCGGCGCTCATCCTGGCCGCGGACCACGAGCTGAACGTCTCGGCCTTCACGGCCCGCTGCGTGGCCTCGGCCGCGGCCTCGCCGTGGGACGTGGTCTCGGCGGGGCTGGCGGCGCTCAAGGGAGCCCGTCACGGCGGGCACGCGGAGCGGGTGGAGGCGCTGTTCCGGGAGGCGGGCTCGGCGGCGGGAGCGCGGCGGGTGCTGGCGGACCGCCTGCGGCGCGGCGAGGAGATCCCCGGCTTCGGCCATCCCCTCTACCCCGGCGGTGATCCCCGCGGCGCGGCGCTGCTGGCGCTGGCGGCCGCGGCGGCCCCGCGCTCGCCCGCGGTCGAGCGCGCTCAAGGGCTGGCCGAAGCCGGCCGCGAGCTGATCCGCGAGCACCCGACCATCGATCTCGGCCTGGTGGCCCTGAGCCGCGCGCTCGGGCTGCCGGAGAGAACCCCGCTCGCCCTCTTCGCGCTCGGCCGCACCATCGGCTGGATCGGCCACGCCATCGAGGAGTATGGCCTGAGCCGGCTCATCCGTCCCCGCGCCGCCTACGTCGGCGAGCCGCCGGCCGCCGGCTGAGCGCCTTCCATCCCGAGGGAAAACGCCGCCCTGGATGTCCCTCTCTCCCCCCGGTCCCGCACCTCTATTCTCGGAGAGCTGCTGAGTTCCGGCCCGCTTCAGCCAACCCCCGTGCAGTCCGACAAATCCGGCGCCCGTTCGACCACGGCCGGGCTCCCGAGAAAGGGATAGAGCTATGCAGAAGTTCAAGATCGACAGCGAAGAGGTGGCGGCGATCCAGAAGCTGGTCGCCGGGATCACCGCGCGCTACGACTCGTCCGAAGACCCCGAGTTCCTGATGGAGTCGACTCTGCTGGCTCACGAGCTGCCGCGGCGGCTGCGCGCCGCGCTCCATTCGTTCAAGCTGGCCGAGCCCGACTCGGCGCTGTTCGTGATCTCCGGGTATCCGGTGGACGACGAGAAGATCGGCCGGACGCCCGAGCACTGGGACCTCACGGCCGCGCAGCGGCGGCCGACGCTGGAGGAGGAGATCCTCTTCGTCCTCGCCTGCTCGCTGCTCGGCGAGTGCATCGGCTGGAGCACCCAGCAGGGCGGCCGGATCATCCACGACGTGATGCCCGTCAGGGGCATGGAGCAGGAGCAGATCGGTATCGGCAGCGAGCAGCTCATCACGTGGCACACCGAGGACGCCTTCCACCCCCTGCACGGCGACTACATCGGCATGATGTTCCTGCGCAACCCGGACCGCGTGGCCACGACGTTCGCCTCGCTGGCGGGTCTGGATCTGGACCCGGAAGACTGGCGGCTCCTCTTCGAGCCGCACTTCACCATCCAGCCCGACAAGTCGCACCGCCCGGAGAACGCCGCCAACGCCAACAGCAATGGCAACGGCCAGGGGGACGGGCACCTCTACGACCAGATCGAGAAGATGTGGAAAGAGCCGGAGAAGATCCCCCTGTTGTCGGGCGATCCGCGCTCGCCCTACATCCGCATCGACCCCTACTTCATGGATCCGGCGGCGGACACCCCGAAAGCGCAGCGGGCGTTCGAGGCGCTGGTGAAGGCGCTCGATGCCCGCATCGGCGACCTCGTCCTGGAGCCGGGGGACATCTGCTTCATCGACAACATGAAGGCGGTGCACGGCCGGCGCGCCTTCAAGGCGCGCTACGACGGGCGCGATCGCTGGTTCAAGCGGACCAACATCACGCGCGACCTCCGCAGGTCACGGGCGGCCCGCCCGGAGGCGACCTCCCGGATCATCCAGTGAGGAAAGGCGGGGCCGGCCGGCGATCCTTGTGATATGAAGTGCGCCGCTCCTCGGACCTCTTCGGAGATCGCAACTTGGACCCGCTTCCCCGCCGCAGACCCAAGCCCGGCTCAGCCCGACCCGGACCCGCCGCCCCCCATGCCCGGGGCGTGCGGGTCTTGTTCCTGGGCAGCAGCCTGACCTATGCCAACGAGATGCCCTTCATCGTGCAGGCGCTGGCGCGGTCCGTGGGCGAGACGCTCGACGTCTCGGTGGTCGCCCACGGCGGCGCCAGCCTCGAGGAGCACCTGAACAACGCCGGGACGATGCGCACCATTCGGGAGGGAGGCTGGAGCTTCGTGGTGCTGCAGCAAGGCCCCTCGTCGACCCCCGAGAACCGCGAGCACCTGCGGGAGATGACCCGGCGGCTCGCCGAGCCGATCCGGCAGGCGGGCGCGCGGCCGGCCCTCTACATGGTGTGGCCCGGCGCGGACCGCCTCGGTTATTTCGACGAGGTCCGGGATTCCTACATCCTGGCGGCCGAGGACGTCGACGGCATGCTGCTGCCCGCCGGCGAGGCGTGGCGGGCGGTCTGGCGGCGGGACCCGAAGGTCGCGCTGTTCCGGCGCGACGGCGTCCATCCCTCCCCCACCGGATCGTTCACCGTGGCGCTGTCGATCTTCGGCATGCTCTGCGGCCGCTCGCCGGTGGGGCTGCCGGGGCGCCTGCGCCTGCGCCACGGCGCCTTCGCCCAGGTGGCGCCGGGCCTCGCGCCCCTGTTGCAGGACGCCGCGGCCGAGGCCAACGAACGGTTCGGGAGGCGCTGACATGCTGATCCGTCGCAAGAAGAAGACGTCCCCTGCCGCCGAGGACGGGCCTCCGGAGGCCGCCGGCAACGGCCGCCATGTGCTGTTCATCGGCAACAGCCTGACCTACGGCCACGACCTGCCCTTGATCGTGCAGGCGCTCGCCAGGGCCGCCGGCGAGGACTTCCACGCGGAGTCGGTCACCTACGGCGGCTTCAGCCTCGACGACCAGTGGAGCGCCGGCACGGCGCTGCGGGCGATCGCCAGCCGGCGGTGGAATCACGTCGTGCTGCAGCACGGCCCCTCGACGCTGCCGGAGAGCCGCGTCGAGCTGCGGCGGTCGGCCCAGCGGTTCGCCCCGCGGATCCGCAAGGCCGACGCCCGGCCCGCGCTGTACATGGTGTGGCCCGAACACGAGCGGTTCGCCTACTTCGACGCCGTGCGCGACTCCTATTCGCTGGCGGCGGCGGACATCGACGGGACGTTCATCCCGGCGGGAGAGGCCTGGCGCGCCGCCTGGCGGCGGGACCCGGACGCGCCGCTCTACGGCTACGACGGCTTCCATCCGTCCGTCGCCGGCGCCTACGCGGCCGCGCTGTCGATCTACGGCATGCTCTGCGGCCGGGCGCCGCAGGGGCTGCCGGCGCGCCTCGAGCTCGCCGGCGGCGGGGCCGTCCAGATTCCGCAGGCGCTCGCCACCCTCCTCCAGGACGCCGCGACCGAAGCCAACCAGACCTACGGCAGGCCCTGAGCGGGCCTGCCGGATCCTCCCTGATCTCTCCTCAGTACAGCAGGGCGTAGCCGAGCTTGATGAAGAACGAGCGGTCGGTCTGTGTCAGCGGAATCCCGAACAGGCCGAGCCGCGTGTTGGTGTAGCCGGTGAACAGCACGGTCTGCGGGTTGATCTTGTAGGAGAAGAGGAACTGCCCGAACAGGTCGCGCTCGCGGCTCTGGACCGGGAACAGGTAGAGCGCCGGGTCGCGCGAGATGTCCTGGTACTGGATGATGGCGCGCACGAAGGTGCGGACGTTGAACTGGTAGACGATCCGCGTCTGCGCGAGCTGGGCGTCGAAGAGCTGGCCGCCCGCGACCCGCAGCTTCTCGTCCTCGTAGGAAGCGGTCATGTTGAGGTGCGGGCCGAGGCGGATCTGCGCCGAGGGGAGCCAGGTCACCGACCGCGCCGGCCGCGCGTTGTCGAAGTCGATGTCGTCCCCGAACTGGGCGGCGAGGCCGAACTTGAGGCCACCCGTCGGATTGATGGTGAAGTTCACCAGGTCCTGGTCGACGTCGAAGACGGTGCCGTTGAAGAAGGTGCGGTTGTGGAAGTGATGGGCGTCGAGCGCCGACTGCAGCGGGCCCGCGTAGGTGCCGAAGAGCTCGATGTTGCGGTCGGTCAGGGTCCCCTGGTGGTCCTCCGTGCGCACGACGTGGAGGCCGAGGCTCGCCTGGGAATACCAGGTCTTGCTCTTGCGGTCGGCGTAGAAGTCGCGCTCGACCTCCCCCTCCGCCGTCTTCACGTCGACCCGCGGGATGAAGCCGCTGTCGGCGCGGAACTCGGGGCCGAGGTCCTCGTAGTTGACGAACCCCTTCCAGTTGCGGGCGAAATGGTTGTACTGGAGGTGGTAGGCGTCATCCTGGAAGGAGTTGAGCGGCTGGCCGTCGCGCTGCGCGATCGCCAGCGGGTACTGGGTGTCCGACCGCAGGTACTGGACGCGGACGGTGTCCGACGGGGTGAAGCGGAGGAAGCCGTCGAGGCCTCCCAGACGGTTGTGATAGTCGTCCCCCTTGCCCTCGCGGTCGGTATAGAGCATGCCGATCGCCGACCTCTCCCCCACGTCCCGGCGGTAGCGGAAGACCCCGGCGTCCACCTTGTCATCCAGGAACGCGAAGGCCGATCCCTGGTTCGACGGAATGATCAGGTTGTTGAGGCTGTCCTGGGCGACGAACAGGCCGAGGGCGTTCTTTCCCTCCTTGGCGTTGACCTTGATTCCCCAGTCCGGATCGGCCACCGTGCGGGTGAACACCGCCTGGAGCGGGGTGAGGAAGAGGTCGGCGCCCTCGAGGAAGAAGGGTCGCTTCTCGGGGAAGAACAGGGCGAAGCGGGTGTTGATCGCGAGCTGCGCCACGTCCGCCTCGACCTGCGAGAAGTCGGGATTGATGGCGGCGTCCAGCGTGACGTTGGGGGTGACTCCCCAGCGGGCGGTGAGCCCCGGGTCGACCTTGGACTTGTCCTTCTGGAGATGGCCGTTCGGGAAGGAGTCCAGGGTGTCGCTGCGCAGCCCGGTCAGCGTCGGATCGAGCTCCAGGTTGCGGCCCGGCGCGATCCCCTGGAAGCCGGAGACCTTGTTCTCCTGGCACAGGGTGCAGTCCTTGGCCCGGTCGGTGAACCGCGAGGAGATCCGGTGGCGGACGTTGCGCGGATAGTTGCGGAAGATGTCGAAGCCCCAGGTCTGGGGGGCCGAGGTGCGCGGGAAGCGGATCTGGCGGAAGGGGATGGCGATCTCCGCCACCCAGCCGTCGGCGGTGATCCGCCCGGCGGAGTTCCAGATCGCGTCCCACGAGAAGTCCTCCGCCCCGTCGATCTCGCTGAACACGCCGTCCACCTGCACCCCGAGCGGGTTGACGCGGAACTGGAAGGCGCGCCGCTCGTCGTTGAAGGTGTCGATGCTGAAGCCGACGTGGTCGTCCTGGATGAAGGTGGTGACCGCGTCACGGTCCATCAGGTGGGCGCGGATCGCCTTCGGGTCGGGGTCCTGGCAGCGGAAGGCGACGTAGAGGTTGTCGCCGTCGTAGGTGATCAGGGCCTCGGTCTTGACCGGCGGCGTGGCGTTGTCGCCGGGGAACCACTCGTAGGGCAGATCGACCACCGTGGCGGTCTTCCAGGCGTCCTCGTCGAGCACGCCGTCGATCTTGATCGGCGTCGCGGCCCGCGTGACCTGGAACTGGCGCAGCGAGGGCGCGGGCTGAGGCGCCTCCGGGCGCGCCTCCTGCGCTCCTGTGGTCTTCTCCTGCGCGTTGGCGATCGCCGGCAGGGCCAGCAACAAGAACAGGCCCAACCACCGCGTGGCCGGTACCCGATCGCGACGAAATCTCAGATTCATCCAGACCTCTCCTATCAGGCGTGCTGCGAAAAGACGGGCGGCCGGCGGGGCCGCCCTCGATCTTCAGGCCTCTGAGCTTCAGGCTTCGGCGGGAGCCTCGGCGGCGGCCTCCGGCTCCGGCTCGGGCGGCGGCGCGGGCGCCCTCCTCACCACGTCGGGCAGCTCGCTCTCGAGGTTGCGGACGCGCGGGTTGAGGAAGCCGACCAGGGCGATCAGCGCGGGGAAGATCGCCAGGGTCATCAGCATCATGGCGATGCCGCGGCCCGGCCCCACGCCGATCACCCGGCCGGCGGTGCCGGCCAGGGCGCCGCCCGCCATCATCGCTGGGTTGAACACCTTGTCGGCCAGCGGACCGGCGGAGAAATCGCCGACCGGCACCGTGAACTGGGCGATCATGCGGCGCACCGCGAAGACCCGCCCCTGAACGTCCTGAGGGGTCTTGCTTTGCCAGATCGCCTGGCTGGAAGCGTTGATCACCGGGATGGCGATGTACCAGAGCAGCACGCCGGCGCCCACCAGGACCAGGTTGGGCCGGATGCCGACGAGGACGAAGCAGACGCTGATCAGGGCCCAGCCGCCCAGCAGGCCGTTGATGCGGCGCTTGGTGCCGCCGGTGGTGCTCATCAGCAGGCCGCCGACGAGCATGCCAATGCCGACCAGGGCCATGATTGTGCCGACGACGGCCTCGTTGGCGAAGCCGAGCACCATCGGCAGGACGGCGACGCCGCCCATCGACACCACCAGGTTGAAGACGGCGAAGAAGAGCAGCAGGCGCAGCAGCCCCGGACGCTCCTTGATGAAGGTCCAGCCGAAGGCGGCCTCCTTCCAGATCGAGCCGCGGGCGCTGTCGCCCTCCGCGCTCCGCTCCGGCCGCGGGATGTGGACCAGCAGCAGCGTGCCGGCGGCGACCAGGAAGGTGACGAAGTCGATGATCAGGATCTGGCTGATGCCGACCATCAGCACCAGGGCTCCGGCGATGACGGGCGCGGCGATGGTGGTCACCGCCTGGCCGGTCTCCAGCACGCCGTTGACCCGCCCGAAGTCCTTGCGCTCGACCAGCATGGTGATGGCCGCGATGTAGGCCGGCCACTGGAAGGTGCCGATCACCGAGCCGATGATGACGCCGACGTAGATGTGCCAGACCTGGAGCATGTCGTGCGCCAGCAGGTAGGAGTAGGCGGCGACGATGAGGGCCGCCCCGATGTTGCACCAGAACATCACCCACCGGCGGTCCCAGCGGTCGACGAGCGCGCCGGCGAACGGCGCCATCACGAGCCCCGGCAGACCGGCGAGGACGATGGTCAGGGTGTACTGGGTGACGGAGTGCGTGTGCTTCAGCACCCAGATGCTGAGCGCGAAGGCGGTGAGGCCGGAGCCCATCAGCGAGACGAACTGGCCCGCGTAGATGGTGTAGAACGTCTTGAAATCGGTCCCTTGTCGCTGTTCGGACATATCTTTCCCTTTACCTGGGGGAGCCGCCCGGGCGGTCTCCGGAATGGATTCCTAGGAGGCGGCGCCGGTGCCGCGGGTCCGGAAATCGTTGATGAACCAGCGCAGCACTTCGGCGGCGCGCTGCGCCAGCGGCTTGATCGTCTCGGCGTCGTGGAGGTTCAGATTGTACTCCCACTTGACCTGCATCCTGTCCTCGACGATGGGGATACCGACCGTCAGCGGGCAGAGCCGCCGGGCGCGGCGGTCCTGGTGGAAGCCGCCGAAGACCTGGACCTTGGCGAGCCGGCCGAGCTCCTTCGAGCTGTCCGGACCGAAATAGTTGAAGAACACCTGCGGCGCCAGAGCGCGGTTCATGTGGTCCACCACGTCCGGATCGCTGCTCAGATAGCGCAGGATGCCGAAGCCCATGCCGCCGTGGGGGATGCGGCGGAGCTGTCGGTTGAGCTCGCGGGCGCTGGCGATCGGATCGGGGCCGGGCCCCATGTCGAGCAGCACGGGGTAGATCGTGTTGAACCAGCCGACGGTGCGGCTGAGGTCCATGTCGTCGTACAGCGCCTCGCGGCCGTGGCCGAGCATGTAGACGGGCAGCGAGCGCGAGCCGGTCCAGCTCTCGAAGGCGGCGAGCACCGCGGTGACCAGCACGGCGTCGATCTGCACCCCGAGGAAGCGTGGCACCTGCTGCAGCAGGATGCGGGTCTCCTCGACGTCCAGCTCGGCCGGCTCGACCCGCGCCATGATCCAGTCGTTCGGCCCCTTGTCGTGATCGATCGGGAAACGGGGCGGGTTGAGCGGCGCCTGCGCCAGCCAGTAGTCCAGCTCCTGCTGCGGCATGCCGCCCGGCTTCGCCCGCTCCGCCATGCGCTCGGCCCACTGCCGCGCCGAGGTCGTCTTGCGCGGCACCGCGATCGGCTCCCCCGCCTCGAGCTGGCGGTAGGCGGCGTCGAGATCGTCGAGGAAGATCGGCCACGAGTTGATGTCCGCGGGCATGTAGTGCACCGTGATGTGGAGGAAGCGAACCTTGCCGGGCTCGTCGTCGAAGAGGACCGTGCGAACGAGATTTCCTGCTTCCATCTTACAACTGATGACCACCTGGCGCACGGCGGCGCCCATCGCCCGGAGCTGCATCTCCTCGGGGATGGCGGAGAGGTCGATGCGCAGCATGTCGACCGGCGCGCCGGGGGGATCCATGACGAGGTGGAGGTCCTTGCCCTCGCCGGCCAGGCGCACGCGCAGATGGTCGTGGTGCCGCACGACGTGCTCCATGGCGCGCTCGAAGAGCGGCACCTGGAGCGCGCCGTCCTTGGGCTCGAACACCATGCCGAGCGTATGGTAGCCGGGGTTGGGGTGCTGCTGGGCGAGGAACTGGAGCTGCGCCGGCATCCAGGGCAGCGGCCCGCTCAGATTCCCCTGCTCGGCCAGGATCTCGATGGTGCCGGCGACCGCCGCCAGGTCGGCGACGGTGCGGTGCTGGAAGACCTGCTTGGTGGTGATCCCCATCGCCGCTTTGTTCGCCTTGGTCACCACCCGGATGACCAGCAGGGAGTCTCCCCCCAGCTCGAAGAAGTCGTCGTTGACGCCCACCCGTTCCAGGTTGAGCAGCTCCTGCCAGAGCTCGCAGAAGAATTGCTCCTTGTCGTCGCGCGGCGCCACGTACTCGCGGGCGGCGCTCGCCCGGTCGGGCGCCGGCAGCGCCCGGCGGTCGACCTTGCCGTTGGGGGTCAGCGGCATCGCCTCGAGGAAGGTGAAGACGGCCGGCACCATGTACTCGGGCAGCTTCTCCTTGAGGTGGGTCCGCAGGTCGGAGACGTTCGGCTTCTCAGCGCCGGGGGCGGTCACCACGTAGGCCGCGAGTTGCTTGCTGCCCGGGCTGTCCTCGCGCGCTACCACCACCGCCTGGGCGATCGCCGGGTGCTGGTCGAGAGCGGCCTCGATGTCCCCCAGCTCGATGCGGAAGCCACGCACCTTGACCTGGTGGTCGATGCGGCCGAGGAACTCCACGCGGCCGTCGGCCAGATGGCGGGCGAGGTCGCCGGTGCGATAGAGGCGGACCCCCGGCTCCCCCCCCAGGTCGGCGAAGGGGTGAGCGATGAACTTCTCGGCGGTGAGGTCCGGCCGGCCGCGGTAGCCCCGCGAGAGCCCGGCGCCGCCGATCAGCAGCTCGCCGGGCACGCCCACCGGCACCGGCTTGAGCTGCCGCGACACCAGGTAGATCTCGGTGTTGTCGAGCGGCCGGCCTATGGTGATCGGCCCGGCGGCGCCGACCTCGTCGAGGGTCGACCAGATGGTGGCCTCGGTGGGACCGTAGACGTTCCATAGCGAGCCGCAGACGCCGAGGAGCTGGCTGGCGAGATCGCGCGGCAGCGCCTCGCCGCCGCAGAGGATCTTGAGGCTGCGGTCGCCCAGCCAGCCGGCGGCCAGCAGCAGGCGCCAGGTGGCGGGGGTGGCCTGCATGGCGGTGACCCCCTTGCTCTCGAGCACCTCGCGGAGCTTCTCGCCGGCCTGGGTGGTCTCGCGCGACACCAGCAGCAGCCGCGCCCCGCAGACCAACGGCAGATAGAGCTCGAGGCCGGCGATGTCGAAGGAGAGCGTGGTGACGGCGAGCAGCGTGTCAGCGCTGGTCAGCCCCGGCTTCCTGCTCATCGAGCTGAGGAAGTTGACCACCGCCGAGTGGGGGATCTGCACCCCCTTCGGCTTGCCGGTCGAGCCGGAGGTATAGATGACGTAGGCGATGTTGGCCGGCGTGGCGCCGGCGTCGACCGGCTCCGCGCTCGCCGCGGCGATGGCCGCGGCGTCGCGGTCCACGGCGACCACCAGGGCGCCGTGCTCCGGCAGCCGCTCGAGCAGGCTCTCCTGGGTGAGCAGCACGGGCACCCGCGAATCCTCCAGCATGTGGGTGAGCCGCTCCTTCGGGTACTCCGGATCGATGGGCACGTAGCCGCCGCCGACCTTGAGCACCCCCAGCACGCCCACCAGCATCTCGAGCGAGCGCTCCATGGCGATCCCCACCAGGGTCTCCGGGCCGACGCCCAGCCCGCGCAGGTGCCGCGCCAGGCGGTTGGCCCGCCCGTCGAGCTCGCGGTAGGTCAGGCGGCTCGCCTCGAACTCGACGGCGACGGCCTCCGGCGCCTGCCGCACCCGCTCCTCGATCCAGCCGTGAAGGGTGGTCGGCGGGAAAGCGGCCTGCGTGGCGTTCCAATCGACGAGCACCTGGCGCCGCTCCTCCTCCGAGAGCAGCGAGAGCTCCGACAGGGGCACCTCGGGATCCTCGATCACGGTCCCGATCACCCGCTGGTAGTGGTCGAGCAGGCGCTCCATGGTGGCGCGCTCGAAGAGGTCGGTGTTGTACTCGAGGAATCCCTCGACCCCCGTCGGCGCGTCGACCAGGTAGACGCTGAGCTCCATCTTGGAGGTGCGGCTCTCGATCGCCACCGGCCGCAGCTTGAGGCCCGGCAGGTCCATCGCCTCGCCCGGCGTGTTGAGCAGCATCAGCATCACCTGGAACAGCGGCGTCCGCGCCATGTCGCGGGGGGGATTGAGCTCCTCCACCAGCTTCTCGAACGGCACGTCCTGATGGGCGTAGGCGTCGAGCGAGGTCTCGCGCTCGCGGGCCAGCAGCTCGCGGAAGGTCGGATCGCCCGAGAGATCGGTGCGCAGCACCAGGCTGTTGGCGAAGAAGCCGATCATCGCCTCGACCTCCGGCCGGCGCCGGTTGGCGATCAGCGTGCCGACGGAGATGTCCTCCTGCGTCGTCCAGTGGTGCAGGAGCGCCTTGAAGGCCGCCAGCAGGACGATGAAGAGGGTCGAGCCCTCCCGCTGGGCGAAGCCCTTGAGCTCGCGCTGCAGCCGCTCGCCGAGCACCAGCGGGATGGCGGTGCCGTTGTGGGTGCGCACCGCCGGGCGCGGCCGGTCGGTGGGCAGCTCGAGGGGCGGCACGGAGGCGAGCCGCCGCCGCCAGTAGGCGAGCTGGGCCTCCAGGATCTCGCCCGACAGCCATCGCCGCTGCCAGAGGGCGAAGTCGAGATACTGCACGGGCAACTCGGGCAGCGTCACCGGGAGGCCGGCGGCGAAGGCGTCGTAGATGGCCGCCAGCTCGCGCGCGAAGACGCCCATCGACCAGCCGTCGTAGGCGATGTGGTGGACGTTGTAGTAGAGCAGGTACTCCCGCTCGCCGGCGCGGAACAGCTTGGCGCGCATCAGCGGCCCGAGCGTCAGGTCGAACGGCTCCCGGGCGTCGGCCGCGGCCAGGCGCAGGGCCTCGCTCCAGGCATCGGCCGGATCGCTCACCCGCGCCCGCGCGTCGACATAGGGGACCTCCATGTCGACGACCTGCGCGATCACCTGGGCGGGCTCGCCCTCGACCGAGCGGAAGGTGGTGCGCAGCGTCTCGTGGCGGCGCACCACCTCGCGCAGGGCGCGCTGCATCACCTCCGGATCGAGCTCGCCCTCGATGCGGAAGGCCTGGGGCACGTTGTACTCCGGGCTCTCGGGCTCGAAGTTGTTCAGGAACCACAGCCGCTGCTGGGCGAAGGAGAGCGGATAGGTCTCGCTCTCGCGCGGCTGGCGGGGGATGCGCTGGGTCTCGGCCTCGGCAGCCTGCTCCTTCTCCCGCTGCTTCTGGAGCTGCTGGAAGAGGAGCGCGCGCTTCTCGAGCGGCAGCTCGGCGATGCGCTTGGCGAGTTCGGTGTCCGTCATCTCGAATCTCCGTATCGTTTCATGGCGGCTCAGGCCTCCAGCTCGCTCAGCAGGCGGCCCAGGAGGTCGGCGTCCGCCCGCTCCAGCTCTTTCTGGATGATGGTTTCGGCCAGGCCGGCGACCGTCGGGCTGTCGAAGATGGCCCGCAGGGGCACCTCCACGGCGAACGCCTCCCGCATCCGCGAGATCACCTGCGTGGCCAGCAGCGAGTGCCCGCCCAACTCGAAGAAGTTGTCGTGGGCCCCCACCCGCTCGAGGCGGAGCACTTCGGCCCAGATCACGGCGAGCCGCTCCTGCACCGGCCCTTCCGGCGGCACGAACTCCCGGCCGAGGTCGGGCCGGCCGCCGCCGGGCGCCGGGAGAGCGCGGCGGTCCACCTTGCCGTTATCGGTGAGCGGCAGGGCGGAGAGCGAGGCAAACCCGGACGGGATCATGTGCTCGGGGAGCTCCCGGGCCAGCGCGGCGCGCAGTTCGGCAATGGTCACCGGGGTCGCCCCGGCCGGCGTCTCGGCGGGCACGTAGTAGGCGGCGAGCTGGGGATTGCCCGGCGTGTCCTCGCGCACCATCATGACCGCTTGCGCGATCGCCGGGTGGCGCGAGAGCGCCGCCTCGATCTCGCCCAGCTCGATGCGGAAGCCGCGGATCTTGACCTGGTGGTCGATGCGGCCCAGGTACTCCAGATCGCCGTCCGGCAGCCGGCGGGCGAGGTCGCCCGAGCGGTAGAGCCGCGCTCCCGGTGCACCGTACGGATCGGGGACGAAGCGCTCCGCGGTCAGCTCCGGCCGCCCGAGGTAGCCCAGGGCCACCCCCTCACCGCCCACCACGATCTCCCCGGCCACGCCGATCGGCTGCGGCTCCAGACCGCGATCCACGACGTGAAGGGTGAGGTCGGGGATGGGAGCGCCGAGGACGCTGCCCCGGCCCGCCGCGAGGTCTGCCTGCCGGACCGGCCGATAGGTCACGTGCACCGTGGTCTCGGTGATCCCGTACATGTTCACCAGCAGCGGCCGTTCGTCGCCGTGGCGCTGGAACCACGGGGCGAGGCTGGAGAGATCCAGCGCCTCGCCGCCGAAGATCACCAGCCGCAGGGCGAGGTCCGGCGGCGCGCCGGCGAGGATCCCCTCCTCGGCCCAGAGGAGCTGCCGGAAGGCCGACGGCGTCTGGTTGAGCACGGTGACCCGCTCGTCGCGCAGCAGGGCATAGAACGCCTCCGGCGAACGGCTCTCCCAGTAGGGGACCACCACCAGCCGGCCGCCGTGGAGCAGCGCCCCCCAGATCTCCCACACCGAGAAGTCGAAGGCGTAGGAGTGGAACAGCGTCCAGACGTCCTCCGGGCCGAAGCCGAACCAGGGGGCCGTGGCGCTGAACAGGCGGGTGACGTGGCCGTGGGGAATGACGACCCCCTTCGGGCGGCCGGTGGAGCCCGAGGTGTAGATCACGTAGGCCGGCATCTCGGCGTCGGTCGGCACGCTCGGGCGCTCCGGGCTGCGGGCGGCGATGGCCGCCGCCTCGGCCTTGGTGGCGACGTCGATCACCCGGACGCTCGGCCGCGCCGGCGGGGAGCCCGCCTGGTCGCCACGGGTGAGGACGACGGCAACGCCGCTGTCCTCCAGGGCGAAGGCCAGCCGCTCGGCGGGGTACGACGGATCGAGAGGCAGGTAGCCGGCGCCGGCCTTGAGCGTGGCCAGCAGGGCCACCACCAGGTCGAGCGAGCGCTCGAAGCAGAGGCCCACCAGGTCCCCCGGCCTCACGCCAGCCGCCTGGA
Source organism: Thermoanaerobaculia bacterium (assembly GCA_036402955.1). Classification (GTDB taxonomy): domain Bacteria; phylum Acidobacteriota; class Thermoanaerobaculia; order Multivoradales; family UBA5704; genus DATARR01. Next base: position 13,715 of record DASWRX010000115.1, on the reverse strand, counting down.
GGTGCCGGGCGAGGCGGTTGGCCCGCTCGTCCAGCTCGCGATAGGTGAGCCCGGCGCCGGCCGCCGACACCGCCGGCCGGTCGGGGGTGCGCTCCACCTGCTCCTCGAACCGGCGGTGGAGGGCGACCCGGCCCCGTTCCCCCACCGCCGGCGGCGGGTTCCACCCCACCAGCAACTGGTGGCGCCGGGCCGCGTCGAGCAGCGGCAGCTCGGAGATGCGGCGGCCGGGATCGGCCAGCATACCGCCGAGCAGTTGGACGAAGGAATCGCAGAACCGACCGACGGTGGCGGCGTCGAAGAGCTCGGTGCTGTAGCCGATGTCGAAGATCGTCCGCTCGCCGTCGGTCTGCACGGCGAGCGTCAGGTCGAACTTCGCTGTGCCGCTCGAGACGCCGACCGGCGTCACCTGCAGCCCCTCAGCGGTGAACTCCTGGCGGGGCAGGTTCTGGAACGCCAGGACCACCTGGAAGAGCGGCGAATAGCTCATGCTGCGCTCGGGCGACAGCTCCTCGACCAGCTTCTCGAAGGGCACGTCCTGGTGGGCGTCGGCGTCGAGGACGGTGTCGCGGAGCCGCTCGACGAGGGCCCGGACCTCCAGGTCCCCGGCGACGTCGCAGCGCATCACCAGGGTATTGACGAAGAAGCCGACCAGCGGCTCGATCTCGACCCGGTTGCGGCCGGCCACGGGGACGCCCACTGCGAAGCTCGACTGGCCACTGTAGCGGTGCAGCAGGGACGCGAAGCCGGCGAGCACCACCATGAAGGGGGTCGCGCCCAGGCGGCGGCCGGCGAGCCTGAGGCTGGCGGAGAGATCGCTCTCCAGGGTGGTCCGCAGACCCGCGCCGCGCCGGGTGCGCACCGGCGGCCGCGGCCGGTCGGTGGGCAGCTCGATCAGAGGAGGCAGGCCGCGCAGCCGCTCCCGCCAGTGCGCCAGCTCCGCCTCGAGCACGGCACCCTGGAGCCACCGGCGTTGCCAGTGCGCGAAGTCGGCGTACTGGACCGGCAGCTCTGGGAGCGCCGGGGCCTCGCCGGCCTCGATCGCCGCGTAGAGGGCTGACAGCTCGCGCACGAAGATCGGCAGCGACCAGCCGTCGCTGACGATGTGGTGCATGGTGGCGAGCAGCACGTGCTCGTCGCCGCCGAGGCGGAGCAGCGCCATCCGCAGCAGCGGACCCCGCTCCAGCAAGAACGGCAGGCGGGCCTCCTCGGCGATCCGCAGCCAGGTCTCGGCCTCGCGCCGGTCCGCGTCGAGCCCGCTCAGATCGACCACCGGCAGCCCTCGCCGATCCGCGGGCACCGTTGGATGGACGCGTTGGAAAGGCCGGCCGTCGACCTCGACGAAGGTGGTGCGCAGGGCCTCGTGGCGCCGCACCACCTCGCCGAGCGCCGCGGCGAGGGCGCCCGGGTCGAGGCTCCCCCGCAGGTGCAGCGACATCGGAACGTTGTAGGTGGCGCTCCCCGGCTCGAGGCGGTCGAGGAACCACAGGCGCTGCTGGGAGAACGACACCTCGAGCGCCTCCCCCCGCGGCACCCGCTCGATGCGCGGCGGCCCCCCTCCCGGCCCGGCGCGTCGCAGGTCCTCGATCGCCCGCGCCAGGCCGGCGAGGGTCGGGGTCTCGAACAGGGTGCGCAGCGGCAGCTCCACACGGAACCGCTCGCGCGCCCGGGAGACCACCTGGGTGCCGAGCAGCGAGTGGCCGCCGAGGTCGAAGAAGTCGTCGTCCGGACCGACCCGCGCGACACCCAGCACCTCGCACCAGATCCCCTCGAGGATCTCCTCGGCCGCGGTGCGCGGCGCGGTGTGGGCTCCCACGGCCTCCGGCCGGTCGGCGGCGGGCTCCGGCAGGGCGCGCTGGTCCACCCGGCCGTTGGAGGTCAGCGGCAGCGCGTCGAGGATCACCAGGGCGGCCGGCACCATGTGCTCGGGCAGGCTCTCGCGGAGGAAGCCCCGCAGCTCCCTGACGGTGGCCTCCCTGCCGGAAACCAGCGTCAGATAGCCGACGAGCCGCTTGCCCATCGGCCCGTCGCTGCGCACCAGCACGATGCTGTCCCGGACGGCCGGGTGGCGCGCCAGCACCGCTCCGACCTCGGCCGGCTCGACCCGGAAGCCGCGGATCTTGACCTGGTCGTCGCGGCGGCCGAGGTACTCAAGGTCCCCGGTGGGCAGCCAGCGACCGACGTCCCCTTGCCGGTACATCCGCTGGCCGGCGCCGTAGCCCATGGCGGCGGCGAAGGGATCCGGCACGAAGCTGGCGGCCGTGCGGTCGGGCCAGTTGGCGTACCCCCGCGAGACGTTGGGACCCCCGATGTAGACGTCGCCCGGCACCCCCACCGGCACCGGCTCGAGGCCGGCGTCGAGCACATAAGCGCAGCAGTTGTGGAGGGTCTTGCCGACCGGCACCCGGTCGCCGGCGCGGAAACGCGGGAGGTCCTCCGGGCCGGGCTCGTAGACCACGGCGGTGACGGTGGCCTCGGTCGAGGCGTAGCTGTTGTTGAGGCGCACCCGGTCGCCCACCAGCTCGAGCCACTCCGCCACCCGCTCGGGCAGCGCCTGCTCGGTGCCGATGACGACCAGCCGCAACGGCGCGGGCGGCGGCGTCTGTGCACGGTGCATCTCCCCCACCCACTCGTGCCAGTAGGCCGTGGGCAGATCGACCGCCGTGATGCCGTGGCGCGCGATCAGCTCCGCCAGCTCACCGAAGGAGGGGAACAGGCCGGGCGGCCGCGGCACCACGGCGCCGCCGCGGATCCAGGTCGGAAAGATCTCCTCGGAGGTGATGTCGAAGCTGATCGAGGTGAACTGCAGCACCCGGTCCTCCGGCCCCATGCGATAACGCATCGCGCAGGCGGTGACGTGATTGATCATCGCGCGGTGGGGAACGGCGACTCCCTTGGGCCGGCCGGTCGAGCCCGAGGTGTAGACGACGTAGGCGAGGCTCTCGGGATCAATCGGCCAGTCGGGGTCGGAGAAGTCTTCCGCCGCGAGGTCCAAGCGGTCGACGCAGACCACGGCGTGGCCGGTCACCTCGGGGAGCCGGTCGGCCAGGTGCTCCTGGGTGAGCAGCACCGGCATCGCCGTGTCCTCGATCATCAGGGCGAGCCGCTCCTTGGGGTACTCCGGATCGAGCGGCACCCAGCACCCACCCGACTTGAGCACGGCGAGCAGCACCAGGGGCATCTCGAGGGAGCGCTCGACGCACACCCCCACCGACATCTCGGGACCCACCCCCAGCCGCCGCAGGTGGCGGGCCAGGCGGTTGGCCCGGCGGTTCAGCTCGCCGAAGGCGAGCCGCCCGTCGCCGAACAGCACCGCCGGCGCCTCGGGGTCGCGGCGGGCCTGCGCGGCGACGAGGTCGAGGATGGTGGGCGGGACGCCCGCGTAGCGCTGATTCCAGTCGACCAGGAGCTGGCGCCGCTCCTCCGGCGAGAGCATCGGCAGCTCACCGACGCCGCGGTCGGGCTCCGCCAGGACGGCCGCGAGCAGGACCTCGAAGTGGCCGGCCAGGCGCGCGATCGTCGCCTCCTCGAACAGATCGGTGCTGTACTCGAAATAGCCGTCGAAGGCGCCGGGCGCTTCTACCATGTCGAGCGTCAGGTCGAGCTTGGCGAGCCCGCGGTCGACCGTCAGCGGCGCCAGCGTCAGCCCGGGCAGCGCGAGCCCGCCGCCGCCGGCCGTCTGCAGGGCGAACATCACCTGGAAAAGGGGGTTGTGCGACAGGTTGCGGTCCGGCTGCAGCTCCTCGACGAGCTTCTCGAACGGCAGGTCGGAGTGGGCGAACACCGCCAGGGCCTCGCGACGCACCCGGACGAGGAGCTCGCGGAAGCTCGTTCCCGGCTCCATGCCGGCACGGACCAGTAGGGTGCTGGAGAAGCAGCCGACGACGCTCTCGAACTCGGTGCGGTTGCGGTTGGCCATCGGCACGCCCACCACCAGGTCGCCCTGCCCCGTGTAGCGGAACAGCAGGACGTCGAAGAGGGCGAGGAGAGCCATGAACGGGGTCGCTCCCGCCGCCAGGCCGAGGGCCTTGAAGCCGCCGGCGGCGGGATCGGGGATCTGGAACGAGACCACGTTGCCGCGCGGCGAGGCCATGTGGCGCCGCGGATGGTCGGTCGGCAGCTCGAGGACGGACGGGGCGCCCTCCAGCCGCTGGCGCCAGAAGGCGAGCTCCTGGCTCAGCGCCTCCCCGTGCAGCCGCTCCCGCTGCCAGCGGGCGAAGTCTCCGAAGCGCGCCCGGATCTGGAGGAGGGGCGAGGGCTCGCCGGCGGCGAATGCCCCGTAGAGCGCCGCGAAATCGCGCAGCAGCAGACCCAGCGACCAGCCGTCGGCGACGATGTGGTGGACGCACAGCAGCAGGGCATGGTCCTGGGGACCCAGGCGCAGCAGCTTGGCGCGGAACAGCGGCCCGCGCGCGAGATCGAACGGCCGGCGCGCCTCCTCGGCGGCGAGGGCGACCGCCCGCGGCCCGGCGTCCGGCAGGCCGGAGAGGTCGATCACGGCGAGGACCGGCGCGCCGCCGGGAAACGCGGGCTCGACCACCTGCCAGGGCTCTCCGCCCTCGGCGGGAAAGTGGGTGCGGAGCGCGGCATGGCGCCGCACCAGGCCTTCCAGGGCGCGCTCGAGGGCCGCGCGGTCCAGGGGACCGGTGAGCCGGAGCGCCCTGAAGATGTTGTCGACGTAGGAGCCGGGCTCGAGCTGATCGAGGAACCAGAAGCGCTGCTGCGCGAAGGCCAGCGGATAGGAACGCGGCGCGTTGTTCGCGTCGGCGTCATCGGCCGCGTCGGCGGCCTCGGCATCCCTGGCGCGGGCGCGCTCGCGCGCCATGCGGGCCAGCAGGGCGAGCTTCTCCTCGCGGGAGAGCTCGGACAGTGTGGCCGGCGGACCGCTCAAGCCCCTTCCCCTTCCGTCATCATCTGCACCAGCAGGGCGTCCAGATCGGCGTCCGACATCTCCGCCGCCTTGGCGAGGAGCGCCCCGTCGGCCGCGGAGGCCGCAGCGGCCAGCCCTTCGACCGTGGGCGTCTCGAAGATGACCGCCAGCGACAGGTCAACGCCCAGCGCGTCGCGCACCCGCGACAGGATCCGCGCCGCCGACAGCGAGTGGCCGCCGAGGAGGAAGAAGTCGTCCTGCACCCCCACGCGCTCGACGCCCAGGACCTCTCTCCAGATCGCCGCGACCGCCGTCTCGACCTCGGAGCGGGGCGCCACGAAGGTCTGCTCCGGCTCGCTCCGCACCGCCTCGGGCTGGGGCAGGGCCTTGCGGTCCACCTTGCCGTGGGCGGTGAGCGGTAGCGCGTCCAGCACCACGAAGGCGGACGGGATCATGTACTCCGGCAGGCTCACCTTGAGGAAGGCCCGCAGGTCGTGGGCGGCGGGCGCCCCCTCGGGAGGAGCGACGACATAGGCCGCGAGCCGCGTCTCCCCGACGTGGCCACTCGCCAGCACCACCGCGTCGCGCACCGCCGGGTGGCGGGCGAGAGCGGCCTCGATCTCGCCCAGCTCGATGCGGAAACCGCGGACCTTGACCTGGTGATCGCGGCGTCCCAGGTACTCGAGGTCACCGCCGGGCCGCACCCGCGCGAGGTCGCCCGAGCGGTAGAGACGCGCTCCGGGCCGGTCCGCGAAGGGATCGGGGATGAACCGCTCGGCGGTGAGCTCGGGCCGGTTCAGGTAGCCGCGGCTCAGGCCCGCGCCGCCGACGTGGATCTCGCCCGGCACCCCCTCCGGAACCAGGTTGAGGTCCGGATCGAGGAGGTGCACGGAGAGGTCGGGAATGGGCCGGCCGATGCGGCTGCCCAGCCCCTCGGCCTCTGCGTCCTCCCGGGTCACCGGGCGATAGGTGACGTGGACCGTCGTCTCGGTGATGCCGTACATGTTGATCAGGCGCGTCCGCTCGTCGCCGTGACGCTCGAACCAGGGGCGCAGGCCGCCGAGCTCGAGGGCCTCGCCGCCGAAGACCACAAAGCGCAGGGCTAGACCCTCCGTCATCTCGCCCCGCCGGCGCACCACCTCCTCCGCCTCGACGAGCTGGCGGAATGCGGAGGGGGTCTGGTTGAGCACCGTCACCCGCTCGCGGACCAGCTCCAGGTAGAACGCCTCCGGGGACCGGCTCACCAGGTACGGCACCACCACCAGCCGGCCGCCATGGAGCAGGGCGCCCCATAGCTCCCAGACGGAGAAGTCGAAGGCGAAGGAATGAAACAGCGTCCAGACGTCCTGCGGGCCGAAGCCGAACCAGGCGTCGGTCGCCGAGAACAGGCGGGCGACGTTGCCATGGCGGATCGGCACCCCCTTGGGGAGGCCGGTCGAGCCCGAGGTGTAGATGATGTAGGCGAGATGGTCGGCGCCGGCTCTCCCCTGCGGATCGGCGTCGCTCTCCGTCTCCAGGCCCGGAGCGTCCAGGCAGAGAACGTGGGCGCGGCTCGCCGGCAGGGAGGCGGCGAGGCCCGTCTGGGTCACCAGCACCGGCGAGGCGACGCCGGCCTGCGAATCCTCCAGGATCCAGTCGATCCGCTCCGCCGGGTAGCTCGGGTCGATCGGCACGTACCCGCCGCCCGCCTTGAGGATGCCGAGAATGCCGACGACGATGTCCGGCGTGCGCTCGACGCAGAGCGGCACCGGCGTCTCCGGGCCGACCCCCAGGGACCGCAGGCGGTGGGCCAGCCGGTTGGCGCGACGGTTGAGCTCGCCGTAGGTGAGGCGCTGCTCTCCCATCGTCACGGCCATGGCTTCGGGCGTGCGCGCCGCCTGGGCTTCGAAGCGGCGGTGGAGAGCCTCGTCCTGGGGATAGATTCCCGCCACCTTCCAGTCGGCGAGCAGCTCCTGTCGCTCGGCGGCGGTCAGCAGGGGCAGCTCGGAGAGCGGGCGCCCGGCGTTCTCGACGACCCCGGCGAGCAGCGTCAGGTAATGCTCCACCATCCGCAGGATGGTGGAGCGGTCGAAGAGGTCGGTGTTGTACTCCCAGTGCAGGATCGCCCGGAGATCGGCCTCCCCTCGATCGGCGAGACCCACCCGCTGCTCGGCCCGCGGGATCACGATGACGTTCATGTCCATCTTGGCCGACCGGTTGCCGCGCACCAGGAACTGCGCCTCGAGGCCGCCGAACTCGAGGTCCGGAACGCCGGCATCGTGGAAGTTGTACATGATCTGAAACAGCGGGTTGCGGCCGAGCTGCCGCTCCGGCCGCAGCTCCTGGACCAGGCGCTCGAAGGGCATGTCCTGGTGGGCGTACACCTCCAGGGTCAGCTCCCGCACCCTGCCGAGGAGCTCTCGGAAACGGGGATTCCCTGAGAGGTCGCCGCGCAGCAGGAGGCTGTTGACGACCATGCCGATCATCCCCTCGATCTCGCGCGACCGGCGGTTGGCGTTGCTGGTGCCGATCACCATGTCGAGCTCGCCGGTGTAGCGCTCGAGCAGCGTGAAGAAGCCGGCCAGCATCGTCATGTAGAGGGTGAAGCCCTCGCGGCGGCTGAACTTGCGCAGCCCATCGTAGAGCTCCGGCGGCACGCGGAGGAGCTCGACGTCGCCGGCGAACGAGGCCCGCGCCGGGCGCGGCCGGTCGGTCGCGATCTCGAGGCCGTGCGGCGCGCCGGCGAGCTTGCCCTTCCAGAAGCCCAGCAGCCGGTCCATCACCGATCCCGCCATCCACTGCCGCTGCCAGGCGGCGAAATCGGCGTACTGCACGCTCAGCTCGGGCAGCGGGGAGGGCTCGCCGCGCAGGAAGGCCGGGTAGATCGCCTTGATCTCCTGCAGCATGACGGCGAAGGACCAGCCGTCGTGGACGAAGTGGTGCTCGACCTGGATCAGCTCCCAGAGCTCGTCTTCCAGGCGCAGCAGCCGCCAGCGGATCAACGGCGCCCGGGAGATGTCGAACGGCACCTGGGCGGTCTCGGCGAAGATGCGCTCGGCGAGGTCCGCCCGCTCGACCTCCGGCACCGGCCTCAGGTCGAGGACCGGCAGGTCGACGGGGCCGGCCGGATGGATGACCTGCACCGGCTGGCCGTCCACCGCAGGGAAGCTCGTGCGCAGCACCTCGTGGCGGCGGACGATCTCGGTGAGCGTGCGGTGCAGCGCCGCGACGTCGAGCGCCCCTTTCAGCCAGATCGTGACCTGGAAGTTGTAGGCGATGTTGCCGCCCGCGGAGAGCTGGTCGAGGAACCAGACCCGCTCCTGGGGGAAGGAGAGCGGGATCGGGCGGTCGCGCGGGGCGCGCTCGATGGGGGGAAGGTCGGGAAGCTCGGAGCCCGCGCTCCCCCGCTCGGCCCTCTCGACGGCGTCGGCGAGCTCGGCCACTGTGGGCTTCTTGAACACCGCCACCAGTGACAGCTCGACCCCGAAGACCTGGCGGATGCGGGCGGCCAACTTGGCCACCAGTAGGGAGTGCCCGCCGAGCTGGAAGAAGTCGTCGTCGATGCCGACCCGCTCGACTCCCAGCAGCTCGCTCCAGAGCTCCGCGAGGACCTCCTGGACCGGGTTGCGCGGCGCGGCGTAGCCCGCGTCGACGTCGGGGCGGGACTGGTCCGGGGCGGGCAGCGCGCGGCGGTCCACCTTACCGCTGGGGGTGAGCGGCAGCGACTCGAGGACGACGAACGCCGCCGGAATCATGTAGTCCGGCAGGGCCTCCTTGAGCGAGGCCCGCAGCTCGCCCGTCTGCAACGCGCCGGCCTCGGCCGGCACCACCCAGGCGACCAGCCGCTTCTCCGTGCTCTCGCCGTGCAGGGCCACCACCGCGTCGCGCACCCCGCTGGCCCGGCGCAGCGCCGCCTCGATCTCGCCGAGCTCGATGCGGAAGCCCCGCACCTTGACCTGGTTGTCGGCGCGGCCGCGGAACTCGAGCGCGCCGTCCGGCAGCAGGCGGACGAGGTCGCCGGTGCTGTAGAGGCGCTCCCCCGCGGCCGCCCCGTCCTCGGGGGCGAACGGATCGGGCACGAAGCGCTCGGCCGTCAGGTCGGGCCGGCCCAGGTATCCCCGGGCGAGGCCAGAGCCACCCAGGTAGAGTTCGCCGTCCACCCCTGCTGGCAATAGCTCCATGCGCCGGCCGAGCACGAAGGTCCGGGCGTTCGACACGGCACGGCCGATGGCGATCCGCGAGGGGGGTACCGAGCCCCGCGCGGCGGTCAGGTCGAGCTGGGTGGTGACGATCGTCGCCTCGGTCGGTCCGTAGGTGTTGACCAGCCGGACCTGCTCCCCCACCCGGCGACGCCACGCGGCGAGTCGCTCCGCGAGCGCCTCCTCGCCGCCGATAATGACCAGGCGCAGGCCCGCCGGGACGTCGAGCCCCTGCGCGTCGATCTCGACGGCGAGCTCGTGCCAGTAGGCCGTGGGCAGGTCGAGGGCGGTGATCCGCAGCCGCTCCAGCTCGCGCAGGAAACCGTCGAGCGAGCCGATCATCGCGTCGTCGCGGAGCACCAGCGTGCCCCCCGAGATCAGGCAGGGGTAGATCTCCTCCGCGCTGGTATCGAAGCTGATCGAGGCGAACTGGAGGACGCGGTCGGACGGACCGATCCCGTGCTCGGCGGCGGCGCTCCGCACGTAGCCGGCCAGCGCGGAGTGCGGGACCAGGACCCCCTTGGGCCGGCCGGTCGAGCCGGAGGTGTAGATCACATAGGCCGGCGTCTGTGGCGGGGATGGCACGGCCGCGGGCCCGCCGGTCCCGGCCTCGATCCCCGGCCAATCGGCGTCGAGGAGCACGATCCGCGCCGCCGTCTCCGGCAGGCGGTCGGCGAGGTGCTCCTGGGTGAGCAGCACGCGCGCGCCCGAATCCGCCAGCATCAGGGACAGCCGCTCGCGCGGGTACTTCGGATCGAGCGGCAGGTAGGCGGCCCCGGCTTCGAGGATGCCGAGCATGCCCGCCACCATCTCCGGCGAGCGCTCGACGCAGAGGCCGACGATCGACTCGGGTCCCACGCCCAGCCGGCGCAGGTGGCGCGCCAGGGCAGCGGCGCGGCCCGCGAGCTGGCCGTAGGTGAGCGAGCCGGCCGCCGATTCCACGGCCGGGGCGTCGGGCGTCCGCGCCGCCTGCTCCTCGAAGAGGCGGTGGACCGAGGTTTCCTCGTCTCTCCTGACCGGCCCGCGGCCGGCGGCCAGCAGCTCCAGCCGCTCATCCTCGGCGAGGATCCGCAGGTCGCCCAGCCTTCCCTCGGGGTGGGCGACCAGGCTCCGCAGCAGCGTCAGCAGGTGCCCTAGCATCCGCCGCGCCGAATCGGGGCTGATGCGGGTCCAGTGATAGTTGATGCGCAGTCCGAGCTCGTCGCCGAAGGGCGAGGCATAGAGAGTGAGGGGGAAGTTGCCCGACTCCGAGAGATGGACGTCGCGGATCTCCAGGCCGAGGTCGGTCGCCTCTTGGCGCAGGGCATCGACCGGATAGTTCTCGAACACCAGCACGGAATCGAACAGGGTGCCCTTACGCCCCACCTCGCTCCAGGCCAGGACCTGATCCAACGGGCTGTACTCGTACTCCCGTTGCTCGGTTTGATGGGCCTGGAGCGCCTGGAGCCAGGAGCTGACGGATTGATCCGGACGGGCCTCCACCCGCACCGGCAGCAGATTGATGAACAGCCCGACCATCGACTCCACGCCTTCGATCTCCGGCGGGCGGCCCGAGACAATGGCGCCGAAGACGACGTCCGGGCTGTCGGCATAGAGGCTGAGCAGCAGGCTCCAGGCTCCCTGGAGCACCGTGTTGAGCGTGACGTGATGCTGCCGGGCGAGCGCCTGCAGGGCCGCGGTCACGTCGGCCGGGACTGCGAGTGCCTCCTCCCGCGCCACCCAGCCCGTCGGATCGCCGCCGGTGCCGGTGCCGTCGAAGGGCAGCGGGTTGGCGGTATCGAAGCCGGCGAGCGTCCGCCTCCAGAAGGACTCCGCTCGCGCGGGATCCTGAGCCTGGGCCCAGGTGACGTAATCGCGGTAGGGGCGCGGCGGGTCGACGCGAATGTCCCGGCCGTCGCACAAGGACCGGTAAAAAGCGAAAGCGTCGGCGAGGACGATCCCCATCGACCAGCCGTCCACGACCGCATGGTGGAAGCTCCAGACGAACTTGTAGACGTCGTCTTCCCAGCGGATGACGGCGACACGCATGAGGGGAGCCTTGTTGAGAGCGAAGCCCAGGTCGTGGTCCTCGCGCAGGAAGGCGGCGAGCCGCTCCTCCCGCTCGGCCGCCGGCAGCGCGCGCCAGTCGTGCTCCTGCCAGGGCAGGGCGGCGTCCCGACGCACGACCTGGAGCGGCTGCTCGCGGCGTTCCCAGGCGAACTGGGTGCGCAGGGCCGGATGCCGCTCCAGTACCCGGCTCCAGGCCTGCCGCCAGGCGGCGACGTCCAGCGGCCCCACCAGGGTCGAGACATATTGATCAAAGTAGACCTGTCCCTTCTCGCCGGAGAACAGGAGATGGAACAGCATTCCCTGCTGCAAGCCGGAGAGCGGGTAGATGTCTTCGACGTTCTGCTTACTCATCAAGCGGCTCCTCGTTCGGGGCTTGTTGGGCTCAAGAGCTTCATCGTGCGGCTTTCGTCATGGAGAGCTCTCAGGACTCGTCGTCCGGCTCTCCGGTCAGCAGGCTCTCGCCGATCGCGGCGGTGAAGCCGGCGATGGTCGGCGACTTGAACAGAGCCTGCAAGGGCAGCTCGACCCCGAACGCCTCGTTCACTCGGGCAAGGACCTTGGTGGCGAGCAGCGAGTGGCCACCCAGGTCCCAGAAATTGTCGTGGATACCCACCCGGTCGATGCTCAATACCTCGGCCCAGATTCCGGCCACCAGCTCCTCGAGCGGCGTGCGGGGCGGCACGAACTCCTCGCCGCCCTCCAGCCGCTGCCCATCGGGCATGGGCAAAGCTCTCCGGTCGACCTTGCCGGTCGCGGCCATCGGCAGGGCATTCAACACCATGAAGTGGCTGGGCACCATATAGGATGGCAGCCGCTCTTCAAGAAAGCCCTTGAGCTTGGAAGTGTCGGGAGCAGCCTCAAACGGGACGACGTAGGCGACCAGGCGCTTGAATCCGCCGATCTCGGGAGCCGTCACGACCGACTCGCGGACGGCCGGGTGATCGGCCAGCACCGCTTCGATCTCCCCCAGCTCGATCCGGAAGCCCCGCACCTTGACCTGGAGGTCGACCCGACCCAGGAACTCGACGTTGCCGTCCGCCAGGTAGCGGGCCAGATCACCGCTGCGGTACAGCCGCTCTCCCGGCTCGCCGCCGAGGTGGTCCGGCACGAAACGATCGGCCGTCAGGTCGGGGCGATCGAGATAGCCGCGAGCCATCTGGGCCCCGCTCAGGAAGACCTCGCCCGGCACGCCGATCGGCACCGGCTGCTGGGAGGCGTCCAGAATGCAGAGCCGGGTGTTGAGGATCGACCGCCCGACCGGCGGCAGGGGCGTCCAGTCACCGGGATCGCGCGGCAACGGGAACGCTGTCACCACGTGCAGCTCCGACGGCCCGTACTGGTTTTCCAGCGTACAGTCGCCCAGCCGTCGGAACCAGCCGACGATCGCGTCCGACGACTGGAGCTGCTCGCCCGCCGTGATCACCTCGCGCAGGTACGAGGGCCGGGCTCCCAGCCGCTCGGCCGCCTCGGCGAGGTGGTTCAGGGCCACGAAGGGCAGGAACAACCGGCCGATCCGCTCGCTCTCCAGGATGCGCAGCAGAGCCACCGGGTCGCGCCGGTCGTCGTCGGAGATCAGCACCACGGTGCCGCCCTCGGCCCAGGTGGAGAACATCTCCTGGAAGCAGACGTCGAAGCTCAGGGGGGAGAACTGCAGGGTCCGCGCCTCGGCTCCCGTCGCCTGGCCGAGATGGAAGGCGATGAGGTTGGCCAGCGCCCCGTGGGTCATGGCGATCCCCTTCGGCCGGCCGGTCGAGCCCGAGGTGTAGACCACATACGCCAGGTCTTCGGGCTCGACGACGGAGGCGGGCGCGTGCGCCGGCTCTCGCTCGAGGTCGGCGTCGAGAGTCTCCAGACGGAGCAGCGTCCCCGGGAAGTCGGGCAGCAGGCCGAGCAGCTTCTCCTGCGTCAGCAGCACCGGGGCTCCGGCGTCGGCGAGCATGAACGCCAGCCGGTCCTCCGGGTAGGTCGGATCGAGCGGCAGGAAGACACCCCCCGCCCTGAAGATCGCCAGCACCGCCACCGGCACGATGAGCGAGCGCTCCAGGCAGACCCCCACGGCGACCCCGGGGCCGATGCCGAGGCCCTTCAGGCGGTGCGCCAGCCGGTTGGCGAAGGCATCGGCCTCGGCGTAGGTCAGGTCCTCGCCCCGGAAGGTGAGCGCCACCCGGTCGGGTACGCGGCGCGCGACCTCCGCGAACCGTTCGTGCTGGCCGCGGAACGGCACCGGCGCCGCGTTGTCGTTCCACTGCACCAGGAGCTGCGCGCGCGCCGCCTCGGTCAGCAGCGGGGTCTCCCAGAGCCGCTTCCGCGTATCGCTCAAGGTCCCTTCGAGCATCGTCTCGAGCTGCTCGAGCATGCGCGCGGCGGTCGGGCCGTCGAAGAGGTCCGAGCTGTATTCCAGCCCGCCTTCCAGCCCCTCCCCGGCATCTCCCATGGCGAGCAGGAGGTCGAACTTGGCGGTCTTGAGATCCGGCAGGAAAGGGCTCAGCCGCAGGCCCGGCAGGGAGAAGGCAATCGGGTTGTTCTGCAGCACGAACATCACCTGGAACAGCGGCGAGTGGCTGAGGCTCCGCTCCGGCTCCAGCGCCTCGACCAGCTTCTCGAACGGCAGGTGCTGGTGC